>CALKFO010000001.1 GCA_938084765.1 Candidatus Bipolaricaulota bacterium
GAGCCCCACCCCCATGCCGACAACCTCACGGTGTGCACGGTGGACGTGGGCGATGAGGAATTCCTCACCGTGTGCGGTGCGCCCAACGTCGCGCCCGGAATGCTCGTGCCCTTCGCCCTCCCCGGCGCGCGCCTGCCCCAGGGCACCGTCAGGGAAACCCACATCCGCGGGGTGAAAAGCGCGGGCATGATCCTCTCCCGGGAGGAGCTCGGGTTGGAAGAGAAATCCCCGGGGATTTGGGAGCTTCCGCCGGACACGCCCCTGGGCGCGGACCTCGCCCAGATCCTGGAGCTACCGGACCTCATTTTGGACCTGAAGATCACCTCCAACCGGCCCGATCTTTTGGGGGTGTACGGGCTGGCGCGGGAGTTCTCCGCGCTGTTTCGCACGGAGCTGCGGGAGATCCCCGTCACGTACCCTGAGGGGCCGGTGCGGACGGAGGACCTCGTCCAGGTGGAGGTGGAATCGGGCGAGGACTGCCCCCGCTACGTGGCACGCCTGATCCAAGGGAGCACCTGGCGCCCTGCACCCCTTCGGGTCCAGGCTCGGCTTCTCAAGGCCGGCATGCGCCCGATCTCCCTGGTGGTGGACCTCACCAACTACGTGATGCTCGAGCTTGGGCACCCTCTGCACGCCTTCGATTTCGCCAAACTGGAGGGGAGGAAGATCGTGGTGCGGCGAGCCGGCCAGGGTGAGACCCTGCGCACCTTGGACGGCGTGAACCGCGTGCTCTCCCCCGAGGTGTTGGTGATCGCCGATGGCCGAAGGCCCGTGGCCCTGGCGGGGATCATGGGCGGGGAGGAGACGGAGGTGGGCGTGGGGACGAGGGAGGTGCTGCTCGAGGCGGCGGCGTTTGCGCCGGCCCGGATCCGGCGGGGTTCGCGCCTGCTGGGCTTGCGCACGGAAGCCTCGCTGCGCTTTGAGCGCGGTCTCTCCCCGGAGAACGTGGATTTCGCCTCGCGCCGGTTCTGCGCGCTTTTGGCCCGCGGGGAGGGGGGGGTGGTGGCCCAGGGCGCGGTGGACGTGTACCTGCGGCCTTCCCCGCGGCGGACGGTGCGGTTGCGCCGCGCCCGCATTCCCCGCTTTCTGGGGATCGCGGTGTCGGACAAGGAGGTGGTGGACGGGCTCACCCGGCTGGGCCTCCGGCTTCAGCCCCAAGGCGAGGGCTGGGAGGTGGAGGTCCCGCCCCATCGGCCGGACATCGGCCGCGAGGAGGATCTACTGGAGGAGATCGCGCGTCTTTACGGCTACGACCGGGTGCCGGAGTGCGCGCCGGCCATGCCGGCCCGCGTGGGCGCCAAAGCCCCGGAAGAGGAGTTCGCGGACCGCGTGCGGCAGGTCCTCATGGGACTGGGGCTCACCGAGGCCTACACCTTTCCCCTTGTGCCGGCCCAGGAAGCCCAAGTTCTCCTGAGGAACCCCATGGCCCAGGGCCAGGAGGGCCTGCGACAAAGTTTATTCTGGGGCCTTCTTTCCGCGGCGAAGGAGAACCTGAACGCCCAGGTGCCCGGAGGGGCTCTCTTCGAGGTGGGGAAGGTCTTCTTCCTGGAGGGGGGCGTGCCCCAGGAGGAGTACCGGGTGGGGATCGTGCTCTTTGGCCGGGTGGATACCCCGCTTTCGGGGAAGGCAGCGTACGGACCGGCGGAGCTGAAGGGGGTCGTTGAGGCCTTGCTTTCCGCCCTGCGTGTCCGGTCTTGGCGGCTGGGTCCCTGCGACGACCCTCGATTCCATCCCTTCCGGAGAGCCACGATCCTTTTGTCCGAAACGCCCGGGGGCGTCCTGGGCGAGGTGAACCCTGATCTTTTGGATTTTCCGGGGGAGCGCCGGGTCCTCTTTGCCGAGCTCCGGTTGCCCCTCGTTTGGGCCTCGGTCCGCCCCGTGGAATACCGGACGCTTCCGCGCTTCCCTGCCTCCAAGCGCGATCTGTCTCTCCTGGTGCCCGAGGACCTGCCCGAGGAGGAGGTCCGCGCATGCCTCCTTAGCGAGTCCCTGGTGGAGAGCGCTTTCCTCTACGACCGCTATGGGGGACCGGGGATCCCCAAGGGGTTCGTGAGCCTCACCTACGAGCTTTCCCTGCGGCATGCGGAGCGCACGCTCTCCGCGGAGGAGGTGGAGGAGGCCATCCAGCGGATCCTGGCGAGGCTGGGGGCGTTGGGGGTACGCCTGCGCACGTAGATGGAGCGCATCGTGATCACGGAAGGCGCGGAGGAGACCATGGCCGTGGCCGCGGAACTGGCCAAACGGCTCAAGGACGGCGATGTGGTCGCCCTGGTGGGGCCCTTGGGCACAGGAAAAACCACGTTCGTGAAGGGCCTGGCCCGGGGCCTGTTCATCCCCGAGGAGGTCCTTTCGCCCAGCTTCCTTTTGGCGCGCACCTATCCGGGGAGGAAGCCCCTGCATCATCTGGACCTTTACCGCGTGCGGGATGCCCGGGAGCTTGGGGAGGTCGGGCTCCATGAGCTTCTTCCCCCTGAGGAGGGGGTCACGGCGGTGGAGTGGGCGGATCGCTTTCCCGACGTCATTCCCAAGGGCGCGATCTGGGTGTTCTTGGAGCACGCGGGAGAAAATCGGCGCAAGATCACGATCCGCCGCTGATGGGGCGCGTCCTTCTTCTTTTGCCGTTTTTGGTTGTGTCGCTTTTTTATCTGCGGGACGTGCTTTCCGGCGTTTGGCCTCCCTACCCCGGCGACCTCTCCGCGCGGCCGCAGTGGCCGGAGCTCGGAACGCCCTGGCCCATGTGGCCCGTGGACAACCCCGGCGACTGGCTCCCCAACGGCTTGGACGTCGCGGATGTGAACGGGGATGGTTTTCCCGATCTCCTCGTGAACTACGAGTTCACCGGGCGCATCCGGGTGGTGCTGCACCCCGGACCGGCGCTGGCACGGCGAGCCTATTGGCCAGCGGTGGATGTTGGCTATTTTCCCAACGCCGAAAACGCCGCGTTTGGGGACCTCGATGGCGACGGTTTTGTGGACGTTGTCGTCGTACACGGGATGGAATGGACGCGCAAGGAGCCTGGGGTTTCCGTGCTGTGGGGCGGGCCTGGGCTCCAATGGACGGGGGGCGGGCTCCTTCCGGCCAGCCGCGGAGGCTGGCACTTTCTGGACGTGCAGGTGGCGGATGTGGACGGCGACGGTTTTCCGGACATCGTGGTGGGGGGCCGGGCCGACCGCCCCGCCGGTGGTCCCAAAGGTCGGGAGGCTCTTCTGGGCTTGCGTTACGCCGGGCTGCGCTGGTTCCGCAATCCGGCGGGCTCGGGCGGCCATCCCCGGGATCTCGCCCAGTGGACGGCTTATCCCATCGATCCCACCGTGCCCAGCGGTCATGGCTTCGTCCTGCGCGACCTCGATGGCGACGGGCTTTTGGACCTGGCCCTCAACAACGCGGATTGGGACACCCCCGAGGAGGAAGAGGCGGTCCTGGTTTACCCGAACCCCGGCTGGCCCGATCTGGTGCGGCCCTGGCCCAAGGTCGTGCTCCACCGGAGCCCCGAGTTCTACGGGAAAGAGCAAGTGGCGGTGGGCGACGTGGATGGCGATGGTCGCCCCGACCTCGTGGCCCAGTCCGAACGCGTGGTGCACCTCTTTTACAACCTTACCCAGCCGGGAGCTCCCCTCGTCTTTGCCCATGAGGTGCTAGAGAAACACCCGGCCCTGCGTTGGCGCGCTAGGGCCCTAGCACTTGCGGATCTCAACGGCGATGGAAGGCTGGACATCCTGGGCGCCGCCATCCACCGCGATGGCCTTCTTCCCAAGGACGTGGCTGCCCTGTGGTGGCTGGAGCAGACCGCCCAAGGCTGGCGTCCCCACGTGATCAAATGGGGCTCAGGCTTCCTGGGCCTGGGGACCTTCAACGGCGAGAAGTGGGACCGGCTTCTCCCCATGGATGTGGATGGCGACGGCGATCTCGATGTCGTGGCCAACGTGGAGGAGTTCAACCGTCTGGAGAGCTACATCTCCGTGGTTTGGTTTGAGAACGAGCTTTGACTCGCGGGTGGCGCAAAAGATTCCCGCCTTATCCCCAAGAGGAAACGGTTGCGCATACTGACCCGAATTTAGCGCGATTTGCGCCGCCCCAACAGCCGAAGCGAGGTCTTTGTCACCTTCGCGTTTCTTGAGGTAAGGTCCTCCTAGGGAAAGGAGGGGTTGTGGCCAAGCTCAGCGTGAGTGCTCAGGTGAAGCAGGGAATGCGCGTGGAGATGGCGGTCCGTCAGCATCGGCTGATCGCGGACCTCACGCCGGACAAAGGGGGCCAGGATGCGGGGCCCACTCCGCCGGAGCTCCTCGTGGCCTCCTTGGCCGCGTGCTCGGCGATCTTCGCCCAGATATTCGCCCAACGGGAGGGCATTCCGGGCCCGGTGGAGGTCCAGGCCGAGGCCGAGCTTGTGGACCAACCCATGGTCGTGCGCGACTTCCGCGTGCGCGTGCGCATCCACGGCCTCCCCCAGGAAAAGAAGGAGAAAGCCGAGGCCTTTGTGGGCCATTGTGTGGTGAGCCAGACCCTGTGCGCGGCCAACGCCGTGTCCCTCAAGATCGAAAGCTGACTTTGCCTCGTTTGCGTGCCGAATAAGCCAACGCCCGGCTGGTCAATCTAGCCTATGATGCGTAAACCTCCAAGGAGCCCAGCTTTGCCCAAGCTGTGCAGGGAAAAATCCGCGCGTGTCCTGAGGAGCGGATGAGGCGCCGAAGGAACCCTTTAGCCTGATCCCATCCGGGCCCTACGTGGGTTTCGCCTAAAGCGTAAATGTCCTTCCGGACGAGTGAAGGTTCGTCCCCGCGCGTTAGCCCGTCGGCGGGTCGGCGTCCAAAACGTCGCGGTTCACCTTCGGGCCGCTCCTGCGCCGGGCCTAACCCGGATCGCGGGCCCCCTGCGGGGGGCGCCGAATCATCCAGGTTTTGCGTCCTGTCCCGATGGGCTTTTGGCGCAGGGGTTGGGCACAAAAAACCCAGCTGGCCTCCCCGCGGGTAGGGCGCTCACTCCTGAGGTCGGAGGACGATCTCCGTGACCCACTTCACCCGTTTGAGTCCCGCTGGCGCGGGGACACCATCGTCCCACACGAAGAGAAGGGGACCGCCCTCCT
>CALKFO010000002.1 GCA_938084765.1 Candidatus Bipolaricaulota bacterium
CGAAGCTCCGCAAGGTACCGCCGGGCCCGCTCCCCCACGAGGGCGCGGATACGGCGGGTCCCCGCGGCCACGCTTTCCTCGGACAGGATCACGATGGGGCCGATCTCGCCCGTGCGGGACACATGGGTCCCGCCGCACAGCTCCATGGACACACCCGGAACCTGCACCACCCGCACCTTCTCCTTCCCCCGGTACTCCTCCTCGAAATGGGCGATGGCCCCGCGCTTCTTCGCTTCCTCCAAGGGGAGCTCCTCCACCACCACGGCCAGATCCCGCAGGACCGCGGCAAACGCGTCTTTCTCCACACGTTCGAGCTCCTCCGGGGAAAGGGGCGCAAAGTGGGTGAAGTCGAAGCGCAGCTCCTCCGGCCCCACCCAGGAGCCGGCCTGGATCACGTGCGCGCCCAGGACCCGGCGGAGGGCGGCGTGAAGGAGGTGGGTGGCGGTGTGGGCGCGCTGGATGGCCCTCCTGCGCTCCTCGTCCACCAAGAGGCGACAGCGATCGCCAGTCCGGAACTCGCCCTCGGCGATGCGCACCTTGTGCAGGGTTCCCTGCGGGCTCTTTTGGACATCCAGGACCTCAGCCCGACCGGACCGGGAAAGGTTTTCGATCCAGCCGGTGTCGGCGATCTGGCCGCCCGCCTCGGCGTAGAACGGCGTCACCGAAAAGACAAGATGGCCCAGGCTCCCCGCGACGAGCCCGCCCTGTACCTGGCCCTCAGCGTCAAGGACGAGCTCCAACGGTGTTTCCGCCACCAACGTGTCGTAGCCCACGAACTTGGTGGCGCGGGCCGCCACCGCCTCCTCGCCGGTGACGCCCACCGTGGTGTACGTCACCACCTGCCGGGAGCGGACACGCTGGGCCGCAAGCTCCTGCTCGAAGCCCTCCCAGTCCACAGAGAGCCCGTGCTCCTGGGCCTCGGCCTCGATGAAATCCCGGGGGATGCCGTGGGTGTCGTACCAGGTGAAGGCCACTTCTCCGGGGATGACCCGCGTGTCCGGCGGAAGCCGAGCCATGAGGCGATCCAGAATCTCTTTGCGGCGGCGGAAGACCTCGGCTTCGGCGCGGATCACCCGCTCCACCAGGGCCCGGCGCTCCACGATCTCCGGGTAGACCGGGCCCAGCGTCTCCACCACGGGCTCCACCAGCCGCGCGAGCTGCGGCCCCTCAATCCCCAGCCGCTCGGCATGGCGGAACATGCGCAGGAACACCTTGCGCAGGACCGAGCCCCGGCTCTCCTCGCTGTCGGGAAGAACACCGTCGGCCACGAGGAACACGCAGGCCCGGATGTGATCGGCCACGACGTTGGCCGAGGGGCCAAAGGGGGCCGAGGAAAGATGCCGGAGCTCCTCAAAAATGGGCACAAACAGGTCCGTTTCGAAGTTGGAGCGAACGCCCTGCAGCACGGCGCTCATGCGCTCCAACCCCATCCCGGTGTCGATGTTTTTCTTGGCCAGTTCCTTTAGGGAGCCGTCGGGCTGCGCATCGTACTGCATGAACACGAGGTTCCAGACCTCCGAGAACTTCCCGCAGTCGCAGGAGGGCTTGCAGTCCGGTCCGCAGGGCGGATCACCCCAGTCCCAGTAGATCTCCGTATCAGGCCCACAAGGACCGGAGTTCCCCACCGGCCCCCACCAGTTCTGGTCTTTGCCCAGCCGCACGATCCGCTCGGGAGGAAGCCCGATCACATCCCGCCAAATCGCGTAGGCCTCGTCGTCCTCCTCGTACACCGACACCCACAGCCGCTCCGGAGGGAGCCGAAGCTCCTGGGTGAGGAAGCGCCAGGCCAGGGTGATGGCGCCCTCCTTGAAGTAGTCGCCGAACGAGAAGTTGCCGAGCATCTCGAAGAAGGTGTGGTGGTAGGGCGTGGTGCCCACGCGCTCCAGGTCCGTGGTACGGAAGCACTTCTGGCAGGTGGTCACGCGGGGATACCGCGGGGGCACCTTGCCCCAAAAGATGTCCTTGAACTGGACCATGCCCGCAGAGGTGAAAAGGAGGGTGGGATCGTTGGGCACTAGACTCGACGAGGGAAGGACAACGTGGCCATGGGTCTGAAAATACCCAAGGAAGGCTTTCCGCAGCTCGGCGCTCCTCATGGCTGGGAATTGTAGTGGCCGCGGGCTTTCGCTTCGACCCGCCAAAGCTTTCCGTACAGGAGCCAGGTTCCAAAACCCAGGATGAGGAGGACGCTGATCACTTGGGCTGCCCGGAACGGGCCAAGCCAGAGAGCATCGCCCCGCACGAACTCGCAGGGAAAGCGGACGAACCCGTACAGGACGAAGTACAGGGCCGCCAGGAACCCCGGCCGCGCCCGCCTCCGGGAAAGCCGCCACAGAATTGCAAAGATGAGGAGGTTCCCCAGGGCCTCGTAGAGCATGGCCGGATGGAGGGGCTGTCCGGGATAGGCCATTCCGGCCGGCGAGGCGAGGGGAAACACGATCCCCCAGGGGAGGGTGGTGGGGGTGCCGAACGCGTCACCATTGAGGAAATTGCCGATCCGGCCGAGAACTTGGCCCAAGGCCACCGCCGGAACGACCACGTCTGCCAGCATCCAAAACTGCACCCTCTTCCAGCGAGAGGAGATCAGAAGCCCCAGCACCCCGCCCAGCAGGCCGCCGTGGATCGCCAGCCCGCCATGCCACACCGCGGGGATCTCCCAGGGATGGGCCCGATAGAACTCCCACTGGAACGCCACGTAGTACAAGCGGGCAAAGACGATCCCGAGGGGGATGGTCACCAGGAAGATGTCCAGGATGTCCTCGCTTGTGAGGGCAAGCCCTTTCCGGCGGCTTGTGCTCCGCACCACGAAGTACCCGAGGATGAAGGCGATCACGTACATGAGCCCGTAGTAGCGGATCTCCAGGGGGCCAATGCGCACGAAGATCGGGTGCATCGCGGCCATTATAATGGTTCGGCGTTGACGCTGGCGGTGCGGAGCGGGTTGGTGCTGCTGGCGGCCGGACTCCTGTGGGCCGCGTTTTTCCCGGGCTGGGGTTGGCTGGTCTTCCCGGCCCTGTCCCTGGGTTTCCTCGGCTTGAGCCAGGCCGGACCCAGGCGCGGCTTGGCCTTGGGCTTCCTGTGGGGGGCCGCCTTCTTCCTCTTGGAGTTCTCGGTCCTCCGCAGCCTGGCGCCCTTCATCGGCCCCATGGCCTACGGGGTCATCGGCCTCCTGGCCATCTACGGGGGGATCTTCTTCGCCGCGTTCGGGCTGGTCGCGGGCTGGCGGGGGACGATGGGGGTCCTGGTCGGCGGTTGGACGCTTATGGAGATCGCCCGGGCGACCGGCCCCTTGGGGTTCACGTTCGGCTCGGTGCCGCCGGCCTTGGCCGGAACGCCGTTCGTGGCGGCGGCGGGGCTCGCCGGCCCCTGGCTCCTCTCCCTCGGCGTGGCCTTCACCGCCGCCTCCTTGGTCCAGGGCTTCCGCCGCCCGAGGTTCCTGGGCCTGGCCCTCCTGGGCCCCCTCCTCCTGTGGGCGCTGGGCGGGGTCGTCCCCGCCACCCGTCCGCGGGGAGAAACGCGCCTGGCCTTGGTCCAGCCCGATATTCCCCAGGCGGACCGTCTGGACCGCACGAAGCTCCCGGAGATCCTCAGCCGCTACGCGCGCCTTCTGGCCCAAGCCCCGGACGATGTGGACTTGATCGTGATCCCCGAGAACGCGACCCCCGCTTTCCTGCGCCTCGAGCGGCCGTATCTGGAGCCCTTTGCCCAAGCCGCCCGGGAAAAGGGCGTGCCCGTCATGGTGGGAACGGCGGACCTGCAAGGCACGGCGGTGCGGAACACCATGCTCCTTCTCACCCCTGACGGCCGGGAGTCCGCGGTGTACGCCAAGATCCACCTGGTCCCCTTTGGGGAGTACGTGCCCGGACGGGCCCTTTTTGACCGCATCGGTCTGGGCGCCGTGATCGACCAGTTCCTGCCCTATGACCAAAGCCCGGGGGAACGCTTGGAGCCCGTGGGCGTTTACGGCGTCGTGATCTGTTTTGAGTCGGTATTCCCTGGCCCGACGCGGGTCCTGGCGCGCAAGGGCGCGGAGGTCCTCCTGGTCTCCACTAACGATGCTTGGTTCGGAAGAACGCGCATCCTGTGGGAGCACTACGCCATGGGGTCGTTGCGTGCAGCGGAAACCGGCCGAGTGTGCATCCAGGTGGGGCAGACGGGGATCACCGGCGCCTGGGGTCCCCGGGGGCAGGAGATAGCGCGGTTCCCACTGGAGGAGGGGGTGTTCGTCCTTGCCGTGCCACGCCTGTACGGGCGCACGCCCTACACCGTCGTGGGCGATTTCCCCGTATTGGTCCTCGCGGCCGGACTGTGCATCTGGGGAGTGGCCGGGGGAACGAGGGGCCCGCGGCCGCGGGCCCCCCACCCCTAGGAGGCCGGTTGAGGGAAAACTACGGCGCCGTCACCTTAATCTCTACCGAGGCCTCGCCCATCTGATTGAGCGTGTCCCAAACCCGGAACGTGGCTGTATAGGAGCCCGTCTGGACGTAAGTGTGGTCCACGGTCAGCGAGAGAGTAGAAGCGTTAAGCCCGTCCTGTCCCGTAAAATTTCCGTCCCCGAAGTACAGCATCCACTTCGTGAGCTTCGCCCCCGTGCCTGCGGTCGCCGAACAAGTGAACGTCACATTCAAGAGCGCGTCTCCCGAAGATGGGCTGGCGTCCAACTGCACAGATGGAGGCGGCGTGGTCACCCTCACCGTGACCTGGGCGGTGGCCACAAAATTGAGGTTGTCCCGCACCGTGAGCACAGCGGTATACCTTCCAGGTTCGGTGTAGGTGTGAGAGAGGGGCAGGATCAAGCTCGGGGCGTCCGTGGTGAACTCGATCTCGTTGTCGTCACCGAACTCCAGCTTCACGTACACGATCTTCCTGCCTTGAGCCGCACTGGCCTGGACCCAAAACCACACCTCAAGCCGAGCCGGGCCACTGGGCGGCGTCACCCCCAGGGAGGCAGTGGTGCCGGGAAGGACGGTGATGGTCTTGGAATCCGTGGCCGTGCGGCCGGCAGCGTCCTGCACGGTGAGCACCGCGGTGTAGGTCCCGGCACTGGTGTACGTATGGCTCACGCTCAGGCTGAGATCCGTGCCGGTATACGCTGGGGAGCCATCTCCGAAGTCGATGGTGAAGGAGACGATGGGGCCGGTGGAGCCGGCGGCGCTGAAGGTCACAGAGAGCGGGGCCGGGCCGGAGGTGGGATTCGCCGTGAGCTTGGCCGTAAGGGGCTGGACAAGCCAAGCGCATCCCCCCAGGACCAGAGCCCCGAACACAAACGCTACCCA
>CALKFO010000003.1 GCA_938084765.1 Candidatus Bipolaricaulota bacterium
AAAGATCGGGCGCACTTCAGCATCGATGCGCAGGGGCTCGGAAAGCTCCCACAGCTCGCCGTCCACCAGGGCGGCCACGGCGGGCACCGTGGGGTCCGGATAGGCCGCGTCGACGAACTCCTTGAGCCGGGTCCCCACCGGTCCCTCCAAGATGCGACCGTCGGGGAAATGTGCCTGTACGGTGTCCCGCGGCTTCCCCAGGCGAACCATGGTTGGAATTATACGCCCTGTACCCGCGCCCATGCGGCCCGATAGGCCCGGAAGTCGGCGGCCGAAAAGAGGACGAACCGCACCTCTTCCAATTGGCCGGGGTTTTCCCGCAGAAAATCGCGCACCGTGCGCAAGGCCACCTCCGCCGCCTGCTCTATCGGATACCCGTACGCGCCGGTGGAGATGCTGGGGAAGGCCAGGGTCCGGAGCCCCTGCTGCACGGCCAAGGACAGGCAGGACCGGTAGGCTTGGGCCAAAAGCTCGGGTTCGTGGTGGGTCCCGCCCCGCCAGACCGGGCCTACGGTGTGGATGACGTAGCGGGCGGGGAGGTTGCCGCCGGGGGTGATCACGGCCGCCCCGGTGGGGAGGGGGCCGCGTTCCTGGCGGATCCGCGCGGCGGCCGCGGTGACCGCGGGTCCGCCTGCCCGGTGGATGGCGCCGGAAACCCCGCCCCCGGGCGTGAGATCCGGGTTGGCCGCGTTCACGATGGCCTCCACCTCCTGTTGGGTGATGTCGCCCTGAACCAGGACCAGCCGGGTGCCCGCCACCTCCGTTTCAAACCGCGCCATGGCCCTGCCCTCCGGTGAGCGTCAGCAGCTCCTCGGTCAGTTGTACCGCCCGCAACGCCTCGGCCATCCGCACCCGCCGGCATGGGGGGTCCACCCCAGGCTCGCCCATGTCCGTGCTCACCTGCTCCAGCCGGGCCAGATCCCTCAGCCGTCTCACCCGGGGTTCCCACTGGGCAGCCCGAAGGAGAAGCTGGGAGAGGTCCTCGCTCCCCACCGCTTCCGGATCCTCGCCCTGGGCGGCCAGGAAGCCCAGCAACGCCCGCCAGGCGGCCGTGAGGGCCACCTCCAGGGCCCAATCGGGGAAGCCGCGCTCCAGGAGAGCCCGGGCCGCCGCAAGATCATGACGGGCTTGCTCCCCAAAGCGTTGGGCCTCCTGCCTTTGCTCCTCCGCGGACCGGAGGAACCCCGCCCCGGCCCGCAAGGGCTCGGCCATCCCCTCCTCCGTGAAGCCAAACCGATGCGCCAGCTCGTGGAACACCGTACGGCGGATCTGGTCCCGCAGCTCCTCCTCGCTTTGACACCATTCCTCCAGCGGCCGCCGGTACAGCACGATCACGCCCGGAAAGTCCCGCGGATTCTCCGCCTCCAGAAGGCTCGGCCCGTCGTACATGCCGAACGGGTAGTGGGGCGGCTTGAGGCCCCACTCCCGCATGAGCTCGTCGCTCGGATAGTCCTCCACCCGCACCTCCAGGCCCTGAAGGTAGGGGTGAAGCTCCGGCGGTAGCTCAGCCAGGGCTTCCCGCACGAGCTCCGCAAACCGGCCCTCTCCCACCCGCACCGGCATCCCCTGAATCCTACCGGGGTCAAGGCTGGGGAACAGGCGTCCTTGGCCCGCGGGGCGGGCGCGGTAAAGTAAGCGCCATGCGCGTGGGCTACGTACAGTTTGCTCCGGAATTTGGGGAAAAAGAGAGGAACCTCAGGCGGGTGGAGGAGCTCCTGGGCGAAAAGAGGGCCGATCTTTGGGTTTTGCCGGAGCTCTGTACCACGGGATATCAGTTCACCACGGCAAAGGAACTCGCCGAACTTGCCGAGCCCATTCCCCACGGTCCGACAACCCGCAAAGTCCAAGGTTGGGCGCAGGCGAGCCACGCCCTTTTCGTCGTGGGCATGGCGGAGAGAGACGGCGAAAAGTTCTACAACAGCGCAGCTTTGATCGGTCCTGGGGGCCTTTTGGCCTGCTACCGCAAGGTCCACCTCTTTTTCAAGGAGAAGCTGTGGTTTACCCCTGGGGACCGGCCGTTTTCCGTGGTCAAGGCCGGAGACCTCCCTTTGGGGATCCTGATTTGCTACGACCACATGTTTCCCGAGGCCGCGCGGGCTTTGGCCCTGCAGGGTGCGCTTCTCATCGCCCATCCCGCCAATTTCGTCATCCCCGGGCTGGGCCAGCTCACCATGCGCGTGCGCGCCCTGGAAAACCGGGTGTTCGTGGTCACCGCCAACCGCGTGGGCACGGAGGCCTGGGACGAACCCCCTCTTACCTTCACCGGCATGTCCCAGATCCTCTCGCCTGCGGGCGACATCCTAGCCTCCTCGAGCCCAACGGCGGAAGAGGCGGTGGTGGTGGAAATCGACGTGGAGAGAGCCAGGGACAAGAAGCTCACGCCCCTCAACGACCTCTTTCAGGACCGGCGACCTGCGTTCTACCGCGCCTTGGTGGAGGGGTAGAATCGAGGACGGAGGGGACCATGGCCCTGTTCAAGGTGGCCACGTACAATTGCAATTCCATCCGCAGCCGCCTGCCCCTGGTCCTCGCCTGGCTTTCCCGAGAACAACCGGACGTCCTGTGCCTTCAGGAAACGAAGACCCCCGATGCGGAGTTTCCCGCCCCAAGCTTTCAGAAAGCCGGGTATCACGTGGTGTTTCGGGGGTTCAAGGGGCAAGCGGGCGTGGCGGTGGCCACCCGCGAGGAACCCCAACGCGTGCACTTCGGCCTCGATGACGGCGGACCGGCTGATGAGGATCGCCTCATCCTCCTATGGGTGCGGGGCATCCCCATCGTCAACACCTACGTCCCCCAGGGACAATCCGTGGATAGCCCCATGTTCCGGTACAAGCTGGAGTGGCTGGCCCGGCTGAAGCGCTTCTTCGCCCGCCATTTTTCCCCACAGGAGCCCTTGCTTTGGTGCGGGGATTTCAACGTGGCCCCAGAGGAGATCGACGTGCATAGTCCGGACAAGCTCAAAAACCACGTGGACTTTCACCCCCAGGTGCGCGCGGCTCTGGAGGAGATCCGTACATGGGGCTTTGTGGACATCTTCCGCAAGCATCACCCCAACGAGCCCGGCCAGTACACGTTTTGGGACTACCGTGTGCCCAAGGCCTTGGAGCGCAACCTGGGCTGGCGGGTGGACCACATCTGGGCCACCCCGCCCTTGGCGGAGAGGAGCGTGCGGGCGTGGATCGACCGGGAAGCGCGCCGCGCGGAAAAGCCCTCCGACCACACCTTCCTTGTGGCTGAGTTCGCCCTGTAAACGGGCGTCTGCGGTGAGGAAGGCCAACGCCCGAGGAAGTCGCTCCGGAGGATGATCCGCGACGCAGTAGGGAAGCGTGTTCAGCG
>CALKFO010000004.1 GCA_938084765.1 Candidatus Bipolaricaulota bacterium
CGAATCCTGCGCCAAAATGTGCCCAGCAGGGGCCATCAGTTTTCCATCTCGAAAGGACATCATCGAACTGCTTCGAGCCCTGCGTAGCCGAGCCGCAGCCTCTTGAGAAACAAAGAACAGCACCGCAGTCTTACCGACACCAGCTTTGCAGGGCAAACATCGTGGGCTCCCTTTCCCATTGAGAAAAGTTGGGGCACATCGGCAGGCTGTTGGGTTCAAGGCGAACTCCTGGCGGTTTTCGCCTACAAATTCGGATGAACCTCGGGCATACTCAGGCGTGGGAGGAAGCTCTCCAGGCCTGGGGAAGACACCCAGGCAAACCGAGCGGTGCTCAGTCGTGTAAATTGCTTGGCTGAGCAAAGGAGGGGAATATGCGGGGTATTCTTTTGGCTGCAGTTCTTTTAGGAACTGTTGCGGTGGGGTTTTCTGCTCCGAAAATCCAGGTGGATATCGAGCTTTTTGACTTCGGCGTGGCCGTAGATGGCGATGTCATCGAGTTTTTCGTGACCATCACCAACGCAGGCAATCAACGGCTCACGATAAGCAGGGTCTCGTACAACTGCGTTTGCACCAGCTATGAGCTTCCTCAACGGGAACTCAACCCCGGAGAATCCGTGAAAATGAAGATCCGTTTCAATACGCGCGGTTACAGCCGCTACGCGCAACCCGTTTCCCAAACGGTCACCCTCCATACGAACGACCCAGCCCGGCCCCAGGTCATCATCACCGTGCGGGGCACTGTGCGGACCATGTCGGCCTATGAGGCGCCGGCCGTTTCCCTCTACCAGTCGTTTTACCTCCTTTTGGACGTGCGCGTGCCCGAGGAATTTGCAAAGGTACGTTTACTGGGTGCGGTGAACGTTCCATTGGCAGAGCTGGAGACGTGGGCCGACAAACTTCCCAAAACCCACATCATTTACATTGTCGACGAGACCGGAGAAAAAAGCGCACAGGCTGTAACGCTGTTACAAAAGAAAGGTTTTCTACTCGCGCGGGCCATTCGCGGCGGACTCGCCGGTTGGTGGCAAGAGCTGGGCGATCTTTTCCTCGTTTGGGGTGAAGGTGTCACCCCGCACGTGCTGCAAGGCTCGGCTTACATGAGCACGGTCCCTTCTGTACCCCCTTCTCAATTGGCCCGAAGCTTCTTGGTGGTGGTGGACGTGCGCCGTCCCGAGGAATTCAGGGCTGGCCACATTGCAGGCGCGATAAACACCCCTCTTTTCACCATGAGCGAACTGGCGGACTGGGCTCGGACGCTTCCCTCCTCACGGCCTGGCTATACCTTGAACATCTGGATTGTAGATGAGGACGGAACCCGTGCTTGCCCCATCGCCAGCTACCTTAGGAATCAGGGGGTTTCGGAGGCGAAGTGCCTGTTTGGAGGCATGCGGGCTTGGACGAACCAATATGGGAAAGAGCTGATCTGGTCTGAGCTTTAACTCCCCGTGGGGCGTGAA
The DNA here is from genome assembly GCA_938084765.1 of Candidatus Bipolaricaulota bacterium. GTDB lineage: Bacteria > Bipolaricaulota > Bipolaricaulia > Bipolaricaulales > Bipolaricaulaceae > DTER01. Next base: position 1,458 of record CALKFO010000004.1, read on the forward strand.
TGTGCAACCTGCCAGGGCCAAAGGCGATATAAGGAAGCGTTACGGCCTCACAAAGGAGGCAAGATGCGGTGGAGAACTGCGCTTGGTGCGATTGTAGCAGGGGTGGCCCTCTCCGCCTGGGCTGCCCCTGTGGAGCTCCATCTCTTTTGGTCCGCGACTTGTCCAGATTGTCATATCATGAAGGCCTTTTTGGAGGAGCTGGCTCAGGAATATCCGGGCCTCGTGATCGTCGAACATGAGGTCACCTTTAACCCGGACAATTGGCGCCTGATGGTGACCTTGGCCCGAGCCTACGGGCTCAAAGAGGAGACCGTGCCCACGGTCATCGTCGGTGACTTGGCCGTGACCGGAATTGGGCGCGCCGTGGAGCTCAGGATCCGTGAAGAGGTGGAGCGTTGTCTCGCTCAGGGCTGCCCTTCGCCCATGGAAAGGCTCCCTGCGAAGAAGGCTTGGGTGCTGAGTCCAGTGGAAATCGCCCTCCTCCTGGGGCTGGCGGTCTTGATCCTGTTCTTTGTGATCCGATGAAGAAAACACGGGTGTTGTTCCTGTGCACGCACAACTCCGCCCGCTCCCAAATGGCCGAGGGCCTGCTGCGGGCTTTGGGAGGAGAACGGTTTGAGGTGGCCAGTGCGGGCCATCAGCCCACTCACGTTCATCCTTGGGCCATCCAAGTCATGGCCGAGATTGGGGTGGATATTTCCCACCACCGCGCGAAAAACGTGTCGGAGTTCTTAGGCCAAACTTTCGATTACGTAGTGACCCTCTGTGGCGATGATGCCCCTGGTTCTTGCCCCTTCTTCCCCGGAGGAAAGCGCTATCTTCACGTTCCGTTTCCCGACCCTTCCCCTGGCGGGCTCGAAGATTTTCGGAGGGTGCGTGATGCCTTGCGTGCTTGGATTGAACAGGAGTTTCTGAGGGAGGGAGCTGATGGCTAGAAGGTTCTTGATTCTGCTCGCTTTGGCCGTGGGGATCATCGGCTTTTCCGTAGAGGTCCTGTTCTTCTACGATGAGGGATGCCCCCACTGCAAGGTGGTCTGGGAATTCCTGCGCGAGCTTCAGCAAAAGGGGCTCGCCTTCGAGCTCAAGACTTACGAGATCCACAGCCCGGAGAACTGGCAGCTCCTCTATCGCCTCCTTTCGGTATATGGGGCCGAGGTAGGGCCTGTCCCCATGATCTTCGTGGGGGACGTGGCCGTGGTTTTTGATACGTTCTATGGTTTGGGCCCTGCGCCTCTGAAGTACACCGGACTGGCGCAAGAGATGGTGCTCGAGGAAGTGATCACCCGGGCCGTCGCCGAGGACGCGCCCTCTCCCCTCTCACGGTTGCCGGCGACCGCCACCACCGCTGTGCTCTTTCTGCCCCCGGAGGTAACGCCCGATTCCGTCTTGTATGAATTCCTTGCGGCAGAACTCGTTGCGAAATTCCCCGCTTTGGGGCTCCAAGTGCTGGACCCCAGCACGGCAGAGGGGAAAGATCGTTTCGAAAAGCTTTTGCGGCTCTATGGCGCCCAGGGCAAGCCCCCAGCTTTGTTCGTGGCCGACCTCGCTTTGGTTGATGGAAAACTGTTCCAACCAAGGAAAGAGCCGATTCCCTACCCCAGCGAAGAGGGGGAAAAGGTCCTCGAGGCCGCGGTGGCCAAGGCTGTGGCCGAGCGGGCCACCTCGCCCTTGGATCGCTTGGCCCTACGGGAAAAGCTCACCCTGGGGGCGGTGGTGGCCGGCGCAGCGTTGGACTCCATCAACCCCTGTGATCTGGCCGTGCTGGTCCTGCTTTTGGGAACCCTCCTTGTGGTGGGCAAGCGGACCAAGGTGATCTGGGCAGGCCTGGCCTTCGCCGCCGGGGTGTTCGTCACCTACTATCTCACAGGCTTTCTTCTCTACTCCATCCTGGGAATCACGGTGGGAACCCGTTCCTTCCGCGCACCGTTCATCTACGCCGTTTCCTCTTTGGCCATCCTCGTGGGCCTGTGGGAGATGAAGGACCTCCTTTGGTACGGAAGATGGTTCTCCATCGAGGTCCCGGAAAGCTGGAAACCTTCGGTGAAAAAAATCACGGCCAAAGCCATTTCCATCCCTGGAGCGTTCGTGGTGGGCATGGTTGATGCCCTATTCCTTGCGCCCTGTACTTCCGGACCGTACTTGGTGATCTTGACCCTTCTCTCGCAGACCACGACGCGGCTGCAGGGAGCGCTTTGGCTTCTCCTTTATAACTTCATCTTCATCCTGCCCATGGTGGCCGTGGCCTTCCTGGTGCATTTAGGCGTGACAACCACGGCGCGGGCCGAGCGCTGGCGCCAGGCCAAATTGGGCTGGCTGCACTTCGCCACCGGCCTTGTGATGGTCTTCCTGGGCGTGGGGATGATCGTGGGAACGACGCTGGGCTACCTCTAGTCCTTGGCTCCCGCGAATTGAAGCTGCCAGAGGGCCCAGAACAGGCCCTTCTTCGCCAGGAGTTCGTCCAGGGTGCCCTCCTCCACGAGCTTCCCCTCGTGGATCACCAGCACCCGGTCAGCATTCCGAATGGTGGAAAGGCGGTGGGCGATGGCGATGGTGGTCCTTCCCGCCATCACCTTCTCCAGAGCTTGTTGGACGAGGGCCTCGGTGTGGGAGTCCACGTTGGCCGTGGCCTCGTCCAAGATGACGAGCTTGGGCTCAGCGGCCGCGGCCCGGGCCAAGGAAAGGAGCTGCCGCTCGCCCACGGAGATGCGCATTCCCCGCTCCTTCACGTCCGTGGCGTAGCCCTCGGGCAGTCGGAGGACGTAGTCGTGGATGCCCACGAGTTTCGCCGCCCGCTCAGCTTCCTCCCTTCCCAGCCCGCCGTTCCACATGCGAATGTTGTCCCAGACATCGCCGGAAAAGAGGAAAACATCCTGGGGCACGAGGGCCACATGGCGGCGGTACTCCGCAAGGTCCAACTCCTCCAGAGGAACACCATCGATAAGGATCTGCCCCTTCTGGGGCCGATAAAAGCCGAGGATCAGGCTGATGATGGTGGTCTTCCCGGAGCCCGTGGGGCCCACGATGGCGATGGTCTCCCCCGGTCGCACACGGAAGGAAACCCCTTTCAACACCCAATCCTCGTCGTTATAGGCAAACCACACATCGCGAAACTCGATCTCTCCGCGCAGCTCGGGCACCGGTTTTTTCCCGCTTAGCTCCCTGGGAAGATCCAGGAACATGAAGATGCGTTCGGCGGCGGCCATCGCCGCTTGAAGCACGTTGTACTCCTCGGAAAAGCGCACGAGGGGTTGGAACAGGGTGCGGATGTAGCTGGTGAAGGCGATGAGGCCGCCCAAGGTGAACACCCCGCTCAAAACCCCCCGACCTCCATACCATATGAGGAAGGCGAGGGCGATGTTCTGCATCATCGCGATGGCCGGCTGGAAGAGGCCGAAGGCCATGATCGTGCGCATCTGGGCGCGAAAGAAATCGCGATTGATCACCTCAAAACGTCGAAAGCTCCGTAGCTCTTGCCGGAAAAGCTGGATCACCGTGATACCGGCAAGGCTTTCAGCGAGGTACGCGTTGAGCTGGGCCAGAACCTTTCGGGCCTCGCGGTAGGCCGCACGGGCCTTGGCCCGAAACCAGAAAGCCAGGAGCGCAATCACCGGAGCGAAAGCCAGAAGGTACAGGGTGAGACGAAGGTTCAACCGCAGCATGACCGCCAATACCCCCAGCATCATGAAGAAGTCCTGAATGAGGGAGACCAAAGCGCGGGTGTACATCTCGTTGATGGCGGCGACATCGTTGGTGGCCCGGGTGACCAACCTTCCCACGGGTTCGCGATCCAAAACACTCATGGGAAGGCGCAAAAGGTGCCCGAAGATCTGGCGGCGCATGTCGAACATGATGCGCTGGCCCGCGTACTGCAGGGTGTAGACCTGACCGTAGGTGAGGCCAAAGCGCAGAAGGAGGAAGCCGATGAACGCCAGGGCCAAAACGCTCAGCATTCGATACCGCGGGGCCTGCAAGGCCCAAACCTCCTCCCGCGGCAGCTCCCTGAGCCGCTCCTCGGAGATGGCGTAGCCCGCGGGGGTGGCAAGGAAAAGCGCAGGGTAGCGATGGGCCACCCCCGCCTCCGGGGCGTCCAACGCCACCGCAAGCCAGCGACTCCCCAGCGCCCCTTTCCCCTCCAACTCCTCGCGCAACCCTGGGGGCAAGTTCTTTTCCCGTACGATGTACCGACCATCTCCCACGGGAATGGCGTCCGGCACAGGCGAAAGATCCGCACGAACCTCGATCCACGGAAGCACAAGCACCTCGTCCACGGCCAGCTTGGTGATGTAGGGGATAGCCAACTCGATCACGGAGATGCCGCCGCTGAGGACAAGGGCCAAGGCGAACAGCTGCCAATAGGGCCGGGCGTAGCGCAAAAGGCGACGCAAAAGGCGCAGATCAAAGGCCTTTCCCAGCTGTTCCTCTTCCCAATGGGCGTGGGAGTGCGGGCCGATCATGGGGCAAGCACCGCCTGAAGCTCACACAGACGGGCATACAGCCCGCCCAGCCGAAGGAGCCGGTGGTGGTCACCTTGCTCCACAATGCGCCCCTCGGAGAGCACGATGATCCAATCCGCATCCCGCACGGCGGAGATGCGATGGGCCACGACGATGGCGGTCTTGCGCCGTAGCACCCCTCTCAGGTTCCGCAGGATCTCCTCCTCCACCTGGGCGTCCACGGAGGACAGGGCGTCGTCCAAGATGAGGATGGGCGGATCCAGGAGAAGGGCACGGGCGATGCCCAGGCGTTGGCGTTGGCCGCCGGAGAGGGTAAGGCCCCGCTCGCCCACCACCGTGTCCAGGCCTTCCGGAAAGCTCCGGATCTCCTGAGCGATCCCCGCAAGCTCCGCCGCCCGCCAGATCTCCTCCTCC
>CALKFO010000005.1 GCA_938084765.1 Candidatus Bipolaricaulota bacterium
CGTTCCGCCGGGGGGAGGGCGTCTAGGGCGGGTTGCAGGGCCAGTAGGGGAGGGGCCTTGAGGCCCTGGACCTCCAGGATAGGCGGGAATAAGGGCCTGCGGCTTTCCGCCAGGACCGAGAGGTTGGGGAAAGGGTGCCGCAGAAGGGCCTGCAGGATGCCATCTGGGGCATGGAGGTTTTTGGCCACCAGGAGGAGGGGGTGGGGCAGGTTTTGCAAAACCCTTTTCCAGGCCTCGTAAATGGCCGCCTCCAGGGTGGCGCGATCCCAGGGAGGGCGGGCCACCCTAAGTGCCAACCCCTTATCATGTCAACATGGCAGCCCCTCTTCAGATCCAGCTGACCCCTGAGGAGGACCGGCTCCTGCTGGAACTCTCCCTGGACCCGAAGATCCACAAGAAAACCCGCCTCTGGGCCGCCATGGTCCGCCTGGCCGCCGAGGGCTGGACCGCCCCAAGAATCGCCCGCCACTTCCACAAGGACCGCTCCACCGTCTACCTCGTCCTCAGGCGCTTCCTGGAACAGGGCCTCCCGGGCCTCGCCTACCGCAAACCCCCAGGAGCCCCCAGGAAGTTCACCCCACAGATGGCCGCCTTCCTGGAGGAAAGGCTGGCCGAGGATAGAACCTGGACGGCCCCGCAGCTCGCAGAAGCCCTGGCCGAGCGCTTCGGGGTCCGCCTGGCCCCCAAGGTGATCTCCCGGCACCTGAGGGCCATGGGGTACGTGTGGCGACGGACGCGGTACGTGCCTCCGGGAAAGCCCACGGAGGAAGAGGTGAAGGCTTTTGCGGAGGAGGAAGAGGAAGCAAAAAGGGGGCGGAGGAGGGGGTGATGGAGGTGGGGTACCTGGATGAGAGCGGGTTTTCCCTGACCCTTCCCCCTACCTACGCCTGGGGTCGGAGGGGGGAGGCCAAGGGGGTGCCCCGGGCCTGGGGTTCCCGGGGGCGGGTGAACGTGGTGGGGCACTTGGTGCGGGGACGGGAGGGGGAGCGGCTTTTCTTTGCCCTTTTGGAGGGGCCGGTGCGGTGGGAGGTGGTGCGGGGGTATCTGGACCGGGTGGCCGAAGGTTTAGCCAAGCCCCTGAAGGTGTTCATGGACAACGCGCCCTTCCACCGGTCCCGGGAGGTGGAGGGGAGGAAGGAGGCGTGGCGGAAGCGGGGGCTTATGGTGGCCTACCTGCCGCGGTACAGCCCGCATCTGAACCCCATGGAGAGCGTCTGGCGGCGGGTGAAGGGGTTCCTGATGCCAAGGCGGCACTACGGGAGCGTGGAGGAGCTTAAGGAGGCGGTGGCGCAGGCCCTGAAAGCCCTGGGGGGTGTGGAGTTGAAAATCTTGGGGGAGGGCACTTAGGCGGGATCACCTATCCCCGCCTAGAAAGGGAAGGGGTCCGCTGGCCCTGTCCCGAGGAGGACCACCCTGGGGAGGCCGTGCTCTTTCAAGCGCGCTTCAACACCCCCTCGGGAAAGGCCCGCTTCATCCCCGTGGACTTCACTCCCCCGGCGGAGACCCCCTCACCGGAGTACCCCCTTGTCCTCTCCACCGGCCGGGTGCTTTATCACTGGCACGGGGGCACCCTAAGCCGCAATAGCCGCCTCCAGGAGGCCTACCCGGAGCTCAAGGTGGAGGTAAACCCCAAGGACGCGGAAAGGCTTGGCATCCAGGATGGGGAGATCATCCAGGTGGTGAGCCGCCGGGGCCGGATCCGGGCCCGGGCCTGGGTTACGGAGCGCACCCCCGAAGGGGTGGTCTATGCGCCCTTCCACTTCGCCGAGGCCCCCGCCAACCGCCTCACCTTAGACGCCCTGGACCCCATAAGCCGCATCCCCGAGTACAAGGTGAGCGCGGTGCGGCTGGAGAAACTGGACTAGCTTCTCTTCCTCCGCCCCAGGAGATCCCAGCCCCCCAGGTTAGAGGGGTCCTACACCGTGGGGAAGGCGAAGCTCTCGTAACCCAGCTCCGCCACGGCAAACCAGCGGTACTGCTCATTCCTAAAGGCCCAGTAGGCGGCGTACACCTTGCGGTAGGTGGCGTCCTTGGCCGCCTGCTCCTCGTAGAGGGCTTGGGTTTCCTGGAGGGCCTTCTTCATAATCTCCAGGGGCCAGCGGCGCAAACGCACCCCCGCCTTGAGGAGGCGGGATAGGGCCGGCGGGTTTTGGGCATCGTACTTGGCCATCATGGTGAGGTTGACCTCGGCCGCCGCCACCTGGAAGGCCTCCTGGAACTCCTTGGGAAGCTTCTGCCACTCCTTTTGCGAAACCAGGAAGGAAAGCTGGGCGCTGGGCTCCCAGAAGGAGGGGTAGTAGTAGTAGCGGGCCACCTTGTAAAAGCCCAGCTTCTCGTCGTCATAGGGCCCAGAAAACTCGGTGGCGTCTATGGTACCCCGTTCCAGGGCCGGGTAGATATCCCCAGCGGCCAAGGTCTGGGGAACCACCCCAAGGCGGCCCATCACCAGACCGCCCAGCCCCGGGATGCGCATGCGCAGGCCCTTGAGGTCCGCCAAGGTCCGGATCTCCTTGCGGAACCATCCCCCCATCTGGGCCCCGGTGTTCCCCCCGGGGAACTGGACCACCCCGAAATCCGCATACACGGCGCGGAGAAGCTCCAGGCCACCGCCATAGCGCATCCAGGCGTTGTGCTGCCGGTAGGTCATGCCAAAGGG
>CALKFO010000006.1 GCA_938084765.1 Candidatus Bipolaricaulota bacterium
AGAACCACCAACCAAATGACCACGCGTTGCCAGCGTCTCATGACTTCGGCTCTTCCTTTCTAGTCTCGCGCAGAAGGAGCTTCAGGGCCGCCCAGATGCCCCCGGCCAAGCCCACGAAAAGCCCCGCGACCCTCCCGGCGCGACCGCCGTGGCCTTGGTCCCACCACCAGCCTGCGCCATACCCCAAAAAAGCCCCTCCGGCCACAAGAAAACCCACCTGGCCCAACAGGGCCAGGGCGCGGAGGGGACTCAACCCCGCCTTAGATGTCCTTCCAGTCCTCTTGGCCAGAGCCCTTCTCCCCGCGGCGCGAGCGCGGCCGCAGCGGCGGCACCGGCGTGCGCGACCGCACCGTGAACCGGATCCCCGTGCGGATCTCCCCGTTCACCTCCACCTCCACGAACGAGGGCACGAAGAAAAGATCGATCCCGCTGGGCGCAACATAGCCTCGAGCGATGGCGATGGATTTGACCGCCTGGTTCACCGCCTTGGGACCGATGGCCTGGAGCTCGGCGACCCCTTCCTCGCGGAAGGTGTTGGCCACCGCGCCGGCTGTCGCCTGGGCATCCGAAGTCGCTGCAACCTTAAGAACGTTCATGCACACCTCCTTCATCGCGCCGTCTCCGTGTATTGGGTTTGCCGGATGACGGTCACCTTGATTTCCCCGGGATACTGCAACTCTTCCTCGATCCGCCGGGCGATATCATACGCGAGCTTGGCGGCCATTTCATCGGTGGTCTTCTCCGGCCGCAGGATGACCCGCACCTCCCGGCCCGCCTGCAGGGCATAAGCCTCCTTCACATGCGGATAAGAGCGCGCCAGCTTCTCCAGCTCCGCGAGGCGCTGGATGTAACGCTCGTAGGTTTCCACCCGGGCCCCGGGACGCGCAGCGGAGAGGGCGTCCGCGGCCTGAATGAGGACGGCGGTGACGGTGGCCGGCTCCACCTGCCCATGGTGGGCGGCGATGGCGTTGACGATGGGCCAGGGTTCGCCGTAGCGGCGCACCAGGTCCGCCCCGATGAGGGCGTGCGGCCCCTCCACCTCGTGGTCCAAAGCCTTGCCGATGTCATGGAGAAGCCCGGCGCGTTTGGCCGGCCGCGGGTCAATCCCCAGCTCCTCCGCCAGCATGCGGGCAATGAAGCTCACCTCCACGGCGTGGCGAAGCTGGTTTTGCCCATAGCTCTGCCGGAAATGCAGACGCCCCAACAGTTGGACGAGCTCAAACGGCAGATCCACGCCCACCTCCATGGCCGCCTTCTCCCCCTGCTCGCGGATCACGTTCTCCACCTGCTCCCGAGCTTTGCGCACCATCTCCTCGATCCGGGCTGGGTGAATGCGGCCGTCCTCCAGCAGCCGCTCCAAGGCGATCCGGGCGATCTCCCGGCGAATGGGGTGGAAGGAGGAGAGGAGGACCACCTCGGGGGTGTCGTCCACCAGGACGGCCACACCGGTCAAGGCTTCAAAGGCCCGGATGTTGCGGCCGTCGCGGCCGATGATCCGGCCCTTGTAGTCCTCGCTGGGAAGGGGCACGGCGGTGACCGTGGTCTCCTCCACGTAGTCCAAGGCCAGGCGTTGGATGGTGTCGGCCAGGATGCGCCGGGCGCGGCGCTCGGCCTCCTGGCGCGTCCGACGCTCCACCTCCGCGATCTTCTTGGCGAAATACCGTTCGCTTTCGGCTTCTACAAGCTTGAGGAGGTACTCCTTGGCCTCTTCCTGGGTGAAGCCGCTCAGCTTTTCCAACAGCTCGCGCTCCTCGGCGAGGAGCTTTTGCCCCATCTCGATGAGCCGCTCGAGCTCCGCCTCATCCCGGCGGAGGGCATCCTCCACCATCTCCAGGTAATGGCTCTTTTTGCCCAGCCGATCCTCCCGTTGACGGAGCCGCGCCTCCAGCTCGTTGAGCTCCTCCTCCCAGCGGCGGAGGCGCTGTTCCTCGCGTGCCCGCATCTCCTGGATCTCCTGTTGGGCGGAAAGGAGGGCCTCCTGGCGCAGGCGTTCCGCCTCCCGCTTGGCCTCCGCAAGAAAGTCCTGGATTTCCCTTTGGCGGCGGCGCCAAAGGAAAAGGGGGATGGCCAACCCGGCCAGGAAGGCCAGCACCCCCACCAGGGCGAAAAGCAAAGCCTCGTACATGGCTACGACACTTTATTCGTTCGGGCCCATTCCCGCAACTGCTCCAGGGCGGCGGGCAAGAACCCCACCGTCCACAGGGTGGTGAAGCCCAGGCCGAGGAGGGCGGAGATGCCCAGGAATCGCAGGCCCGGGGTGTGCGCGGAAAGGAGGGCCCCAAAGGAGGCCATGGTGGTGAGGTAGCTGCCCAGGACGGCGCCGGCCGTGGCCGCCGTGGCCCGCGCCACCCCCTCCCGCCCCTGCTCCTCCCGCACCCGATGCAAAAGATGCACCGCGCCGTCCACCCCCAGCCCGATGAGCAGGGGCGAGATCACGATGTTCGTGAAGTTGAAGCGGATGCCCAGCAGGGCCATGCCCCCCAACATCCAAGCGTAGCCCATAAGAAGGGGCAGCAAGGCGAGAACGGTCGGACCCAAACGGCGCAGATCGAGGCCCACGATGAACAGGATCAAAACCAGGGCCAAACCGCTGGTGAGGAGGAAGTCGCGGCGCATGTGCTCCTCGAGAGCCATTTGGATCTCGGCCGAACCGACGTAGTCCAGCCCCTGCTCCTGCAGCCACCGCAGGAACTTCCCGAGATTTTGCCCCTCGTAGATGGCCGGAAGAACCTGCACCTCCAGCACATATCCCCGGGAGATGCGGTAGCGGTTGCGAATCTCCGCGGGTAGGAACGCAAGGATTTGGTCGATCAGGGCCGCCTCCTCCGGCAAGGCCCGGAGCTTCTGGGCAAAGGAGGAGACCTCCTGAAGATCGAGCGCCAGGCCCTCCAAAACCTTGGCGATTTGGGCGATGTCCACGGCGCCCAGCTCGTCGGCAAGCCGGAAAAAGCTTTCCGCGTGCTGGGCCAAGATCACGGCCCGGCGAACCTCGCCCTGCCAAAGGGCCTGAAGCTCGGCCAAGGAGAAAAAGGCGGCGGCGTTCTCCAGGCCTTGCCGAAGTTCCGGCCAACGCTGGAGGGCCTCGTTCAGCCGGCTGAGCCCAGCCTCCACCGCGGAGAACGGCAGATCCCGGAAGCGCGCAGCCTCCCCGAGGAGGGCGCTGGGCAGAAGATCCCAAGCGGAGGCCACGTCATGCACCAAGGGATGTTCCCGCAGGCGGACGGTCAGGGCCGGCAGCTCCTCGGCCTTTTGCACGAACACCCGAAACGTTTCCCCAAACCACAGTTGGCCCGCGAAGTGCGCCATGAGCTCTTGGGCCACGGCCTGGCCGGGCGTGGCGGGCACAAGTTCCGCCGAAACGAACTTGAACTGAATGCGTATGACCTGAGCGAAGGCGATCGCCGTGAGCAAGGCAGAAATGAGAAGAACCCCTTTGTGCAGGCGCAGAAAATTCCGGTAGGGGTGGGTGAGACGGTCGCGGGTGAGCGGGGGACGCCCCCGCAGATTGGGGAATATCCGGCCCACCCAAAGCACAAGCGCCGGCCCGCACAAAAAGGCGGTGAGGTAGGACACCACGATCCCCAAAGACATGATGGCCCCAAGCTCCCACAGGGCACGCGAGCGGGAAAAGAGAAGCACGCAGAACACCGCTGCGGTGGTGAAGGCCGCCACGAACGAGGACCCCGCCTTTTTGCGTACGGCCAGCGCCACCGCCTGAGCCAGGCCCAGCCCGTCCGCCCGGGCTTCACTGAACCGCGAGAGCAAGTGAAGAGAAAAGTCAATCCCTAAACCCAACACCAGGGCGGGCAGAAAGGTGGTGAGGAGGTTGAACCCATGAACGGCGAGCTTGGCCCAAGCCACGGTCAGCACCGCGGAGATGGCCACAGGGAGCAGGGCCAGGACGGCAAGGATGGGGCTGCCCGTGGCCAGGATGGTGAGGATCAGCACAGCCGTGGCGGAGATGAGGGTCACCAGCGCCATGTCCTGGCGGATGACGTCCTCCACCTCCACCGTGGTCACGTACAGGCCGGTGAGTCCCGCGCGGACCCCCAGCTCCGCCAGCCCGGCGGCCTGGACGGCCTGCACCAGGGCGTCCCGGACCCTCCGATTGAAGGCCATGTCCGCGTAGGCGGGGCGGGTGGGCCAGACCTGCACCACCAGGCGCGTGCGGTCCAGCGAAAGAAGGGGTTGCCCCTCGTCCTCCGGCGGGGTGCGCGCCTGGGCCTGACGCAAGATCGAAGCGGCCTGGGAGAGGAGGGCCTGTCCGCGAGGCAATTGCTCCAAAAGGACCAGGAAGGACCGGACCCCGGTCTCCACGCCGCCCAGCAGGGCCGCAAGTTCCCCGGGATGGGGCGGAAGCCCCCCGGGCAAGGAAAGGGCCGGAACATCGCTCAAGAGCGGCACAAAACGCAGAAGCTCGCCTGCCACCTGGGCAAGAGCCTCCCGCTCCTCGGGATACATGCTGCGAAACACCAGAAGCTCAGGGGGCAGATGGAACTCGGTGCGCACGCGATACGAAGCCTGGAGGAAAAGCTCCGGGTCGAGATGGGCAATGAGGCGGTCCGCGGCGGTGAACAAGAGTTGAGCCCGCTTTTGCGGATCCGGAGGGGGATCGACCAGGGTGAGGAGCACCGCGGCCACGTCCAGGCCGCTCAGCTCGGCCTGGATGCCCTCGTACTTGACCACCAGAGGATCCTGGGCGGGAAGCAGGTCCAAATAGGCGGTACGGAAGGGGAGGGTCTGGATGTAGTAGAGGCTCAGGCCCGTCAGGGCCAGGAAGAAAAGAAGGATCAACCCTGGCCGGGCTAACACCACCCGGGCCAGCCAGGACGCGGGCGATTTCGCGTCAGGACCGCTTTGATTCTTCACCAGCGGAAGGGGTACGGACGGTGATGTCGTAGCCGGTGAGCCGGGCGGCGAGCCCCACGTTGTGCCCATCCCGCCCGATGGCCAGCGACACCTCGTGCTCGGGGACCACCACCGTGGCCTTCTTTTGAGCCTCGTCCAGCTCCACCTCCAGGACGCTGGCCGGGGCCAAGGCGGCGCGAATCACCTCCCGCACATCCTCGCTGAACTTGATGACGTCGATCTTCTCTCCGGCGAGCTCCCGACTCACCGCCCGGATGCGGCTTCCCCCGGGTCCAATGCAACTGCCCACCGGATCGATGCGGGGATCCAACCCCCGCACCAGCACCTTGGCCCGCACCCCAGGAACCCGCACCACCTTCACGATCTCCATCATGCCCTGTTCGAGCTCGGGAACCTCCAGGGCCAGGAGTTTCGCCAGGAACCCCGGATGAGCCCGGGACAGGAAGACCTTGGGATCGCCCTGGGTCCGCTCCACTTTATAGAGGTAGGCCCGGATCCGGCTCCCGGGAACATAGCGTTCGTTGGGGATGCGCTCGTCCGCGGGCATGAGGGCCTCCAGATCGCCCAAGTGGATCCAGACATCGCGGCCCTCGAAGCGGTGCACTTGGCCGTGCACGAGCTCCCCCACCCGGCTGGAATACATCTCGTAGAGGGCCTCGCGGCGGCGCCGCAGGATCTCCCGGCGGAAGTACTCCTCCGCCCGGCGGGTCGCAATCCGCCCGAGCTTGGAGAGGTCAAATTTCTGGCCGTTGATGTAGACGTCCCCGGAGCGCCGGTCGATCTTGACCTCCGGCGGCTGGGTACCGCCGAACTCCGCCAGGTAGGCGGCGGCGATGCCCTTCTCCATGGCCTCGTACGCCGCCTCACGATCGATCCCGCGCTCCCGCGCCATCTCCTCCAGCGCCTCGAGGAACTCGATGTTCATCGCCTACTCCCCTTCGTACACCACCCAGGCCTGGGTCACCTGATCCAGAGGGATCTCCACCGGGACGCCCTGGTCCTCCACCACCGCCTTGCCCCCTTCCACCCGCAGGAGGCGCCCTTCGTAGGCGCTCCGGGGGAACCCCCGCACCCGCAGGTGGATCTTCTTGCCCACCACCCGGGCATAATGCCAGGGCTCCCACAGTCGCCGGTCCAGCCCAGGCGAGGACACCTCCAACACGTAAGAAGCCGGGATCGGATCGGCCTCGTCCAGGAGGTCGCTCAGGATCTGACTCACCCGAGCACAGTCCTCCACGGACACCCCGTTCTCCCGATCGATGTACACCACCAGGCGCAGCTCCCGCCCTGCGCGGGCCAACTCCCAGTGGTACAGCTCCACCTGGGCCAGCTCCGTTCCCCGGCGGAGGATCGCCTCAATTCGGTCCTTCGCTACCTCCATGATTTGCCATTATACTGCACCCTTGAGCGTGCGCACGGAAAACGAATCCCGATGCGATCGGTTCTTTGTGGGGGAAGAGGAAGCCGGTGACCGTCTTGACCGGGTCCTCGCCCGCCGGTTGGGCTTCTCCCGCAGCCACGCGCGGGCCCTCATCCTGGCGGGCCAAGTCCGGCTGGACCGGGGCCGGGCGCAGCCCGACACCCGGGTGGAGGCCGGGACCCTGGTGGAGGTGCGCTGGGCAGGGCCGGGCTTGAAACCCACGCCCTTCCCCATCCCCATCCTCCATGAGGACGAGGACGTGGTGGTGGTGAACAAGCCCCGGGGGATGCCCGTGCATCCGGCGGGGCGGATCCAGGGGCCGACCGTGGTCACCGCCCTGTTGGCCCACGGACCGTTGGCGGGCGGGGACCCCCAGCGGCCCGGCGTCGTGCACCGCCTGGACGCGCCCGTCACCGGAGCCCTGGTTCTGGCCCGCACCCCGGAGGCCTACGCCTCCCTTGTGCAACAGTTCAAGGAGCGACGGGTCAAGAAGGAGTACCTGGCGGTGGTGGAGGGCGAGGTGGACGTGGACGCCGGCGCGGTGGAGGGCCGGGTGGGCCGGGACCCCCATGAGCCCTGGCGCATGGGCCTTCAGGCCGGCGGGAAAGAGGCACGCACGGAGTTCACCGTGCTGACCAGGGCTCAAGGCCGGAGCTTGCTTTTGGTGAGGCCCATCACCGGCCGCACCCACCAAATCCGCCTGCACCTGGGGGCCATCGGGCACCCCGTGGTGGGCGACCCCTTCTACGGAAAGGGGTCAGGGCCGCTCCTCCTCCATGCTTGGCGGCTGGGGTTCTTCCATCCTAGGGACGGCGGGTGGCGGGAATTTGAGGCCCCTCCGCCTCCGGAGTTCTCCGTCTGGCTTGAAGGGCAAGGTAGTAGCTAGCGGCGGCGAATTGGGCGGCCACGGCCACCCAGAGGGCGGGGAGAGCTGCCGGGGTGAGCACGAGGAGCCCGGCGACGAGGGCGGTGAGGCCGGCGGCGGCCTTGCCCGGCCAGCGGGCCCGCAGCTCCCTCCGCCGGGGCCAAAGGACCAGCGCGCCCACCCCTAACCCCAATTGGGGCACGGCGTAAAGGACGAACCCCACAAGCGGGATCCTCTCCGCTCCGTACAGGGCCCCGAACACCCCCCCATAGAAGAACTTGTCCGCCACGGGGTCGAGGAACTGGCCCAGCAGGGTAGGACGCTCCCGGCGGGCCACCCACCCG
The DNA here is from genome assembly GCA_938084765.1 of Candidatus Bipolaricaulota bacterium. Lineage (GTDB taxonomy): Bacteria > Bipolaricaulota > Bipolaricaulia > Bipolaricaulales > Bipolaricaulaceae > DTER01. The sequence continues at coordinate 7,499 of CALKFO010000006.1, forward strand.
TCCAGGACGTCGGTGGCCACCCCGAGGAGGAAGAGGAGGAGCGCGAGACCTCCGCGGCCGGTGAGGACCGCCCACACCAGGGGACCGGTGAGGAGGAGGCGCACCGTGGTGAAGGCGTTTGCCATCGTCACAGCCGAATATTACGCGATGCCGCCGTGAAAATCAGGGCGTTTCCGGTATAATTCTGGACCCCCAATCCTAAAAAGCCGAGGTGAATCGCATGCGCAGGACCAAGGTCATCATCATGGGTGCGGCCGGTCGTGATTTTCACAATTTCAACGTGGTGTTTCGGGACAACGAGGCTTACGAAGTGGTGGCGTTCACGGCCGCGCAGATCCCGGGGATCGAGGGCCGGCGGTATCCGCCGGAGCTGGCCGGCCGGCTCTACCCCCAGGGCATTCCCATCGAGCCTGAAGAGCGCCTGAGCGAGCTCATTCGGGAGCACAACGTGGATCGTGTGGTGTTCGCGTATTCTGATGTTTCCCATCAGTATGTGATGGAAAGGGCGGCCATCGCCCAGGCCGCCGGCGCCGATTTCTGGCTCCTCGGCCCCACCTCCACCCAGCTTGTGGCCAAAAAGCCGGTGGTGGCCGTGTGCGCCGTGCGCACAGGCTGCGGAAAGTCGCCCACGACCCGAAAGGTCGTGCGCATCCTGAAGTCCTGGGGAAAGAGGGTGGTGGTGGTGCGCCATCCCATGCCCTATGGCGACATCGCCGCTCAGGCCGTGCAGCGCTTCGCCTCCTTGGAGGACCTGGATCGGGCACGCTGCACCCTCGAGGAGCGCGAGGAGTACGAGCCTCACCTGCGCGAGGGCACGGTGGTCTATGCCGGCGTGGATTACGAGCGAATCCTCCGTCAAGCTGAGGAGGAGGCTGATGTCATCGTGTGGGACGGCGGAAACAACGACTTCCCCTTCTTCAAGACCGACGTGCTCATCGTGGTGGCGGACCCCTGGCGGGCCGGCCACGAGCGCACCTATTGGCCCGGCTCCGTGAACATCCGCATGGCCGACGTGGTGGTGATCAACAAGGTGGACACCGCCTCCTTTGACGACGTGCAAAAGCTCCGTCGGTCCATCGAGGAGCTCAACCCACGGGCGCGCGTGATCGAAGCGGCCTCGCCCATCCTCGTGGAGGAGCCGGCCATCGTGCGAGGAAAGAAGGTCCTGGCCATCGAGGACGGGCCCACGGTCACCCACGGCGAGATGCCGTTCGGCGCGGCGGCGGTGGCCGCCCGCAAGTGGGGGGCCACCCTCGTGGATCCCCGCCCTTACGCCGTCAACTCCATCCGCGAGGCCTACGAACTCTATCCCCACCTGGGTCCGGTGCTCCCCGCCATGGGTTACGGCGACCACCAGATGCGCGATCTGGCGGAGACCATCCGGCGCGTGCCCTGTGAGGCCATCCTCATCGCCACCCCTGTGGACCTGCGCCGCCTCCTCGATCTTCCCAAACCCGCCACCCGCGTGCGCTACGAGCTCCAGGAGATAGGACAGCCCACCCTGGAAGAGGTCCTGCGGGAGTTCCTCTAAGGCAAAGGTTCCGGGGAGCACAGGACAAAGGGGCGCCTTACCCCGCCCCCTTTTCGTCCTGGTTTGCCCGGTTGCCCGGGTACCTTGGCGGGCAAAGGAGGGAAAGACCATGCGCGCAAAGCTCTTGGCGGTGGCCTTGATCGCGGTGCCCGCGTTGGCCCAAACCTTCTCCGGACGGGTCGGCATGGATCTCCTGTTCCAACCCGACACCCCATTTACAGTCGACACCGCGCTCACGTTGGCCATGAACATGGACCGGGGTGGGGTGGAGAGCCGCACCGTCCTCTCCCTCGCGGGCCTCGAAGCGGAATATCTGTGGTTTTGGTTGAAGTTCCCCGAGGTCGGGGTGACCTTAAAGACCGGCCTCACCTTCGATCCTTGTTTTTCCCGGTGGGCGCTGAGCGTCCATGGCGGCTGTTGCCCGTTCTTCTTTGGCGCCTGGTTCTACCTGGGGAACCTCGCTCCTGTCTGCCAGACCCCGAGCTTCACCATCGGCTTGGTGTTGGATTTCGGGCTCGGCGGAGAGCCCGGCTTTTTAGCTCGAAGCCTCCTGGGCTTCGGCGTCCAAAACATTCACGCCCTCATCGACGACGACCCCTGGACGGACGTGATCCTCGTCCCCGGCTGGTACTTCGAAGAGGCCCTGTTCCACCTCGCCTGGTCGGCGGAGTGCTGGCGCCTCTATACCACCTGGATGTTCTCCTACGCGGGCCTGGGCTTCGGTGAGCTTGGCCTCGCTTACCGCTTCCTCCAGCCCTTGGTGGAGATAAGCGCCATGCTGCGCCTCAACAGCGCCTTCAACCTGGACCTGGTGAAACTTGGCCTGGCGGTGACCATCTCCCCGGTCTCCGTTTACTCCGCAACCGCTTTCAATTTCACGGGGTTCCTCTGGCAGGAGGTGGGTCTGCGGGTGGAGTTCTCCCAGGTGCTCCTCTACTCCGCGACCCGGTTTGATCTGGCCGGCCTGGAATGGGTGCGGTTCGGCTTCGAGCTGCGCTTTTAGCCGGGCACGGAGCAGGGCTTCAGCCGGGATGCCTGTGCATCAGGCCTTGAAGGAGGCGCCGATCCGCAGGGGCTAAATCGACATGGGGAAGCTCGTGCAGGGAAAACCACTGCACGGCCGCGCACCCCAAGGGCTGCGGGCGGCCTTCCTTAACGCGCACCCGTAAAAGGTGAAGGTGAACCACGCGATCCCCGTAGTCGTGCACCACCGACGCCATCTCCCCGTCCACCTCCACGGTCAGGCCGAGCTCCTCCTGAAGCTCGCGCCGAAGGCATGTCGGCAAGTCCTCTCCCTCCTCCAGGCTCCCGCCGGGGAACTCCCACAGCCCGCCCTGTTCGTCGTTTTCCCGCCGCCGCGCCAGAAGGACCTTCCCCTCCTCTTCGATCCAGGCCGCCGCTACCACGAGCCTCTTCTTGGGGGCCATACACGTTCACGACGGAAGAGGGGAAGGCAACGGTACATCCAGCTCTTGCGCCAGCTTTTCCAGGTTCCCCCACAGGGGCGGGTCGATGGGCACCCCTTGCGCCCGGATCGCCTGCTCCCGGAGGAAGGCCTTTTCCCCGGCGGTGTAGATGCGCTCCGCTCCC
>CALKFO010000007.1 GCA_938084765.1 Candidatus Bipolaricaulota bacterium
AAAGGGCGAGATGGCCCAGATGCCCAGCCCCAAAGGGCGAAAGATAGGTGGAGACGAGCTCCCATCCCTCTCGGAACCCCAAGGCGCCTGGATTGGAAAAGGCTGAAGGCAAGGCCAAGTCCACCCCGGAGAGGGCCGAGGCCTGGGCCGGCCGCGCCAACTCCAGGAGCACATCCCCGCCCACCACAGCGGAAAAACCCGTCGCTCCCAGAGCCAAAAGGAGGAAGAAGAGGATCATCGCTGCACCACCACCCGCACCGGCGCACTCGTTCCCTGGTCCGTGACGAGGACGGCCACGTACAGGCCGCTGGCCACGACCTGGCCTTGGAGCGTGCGCAGATCCCAACGGGCCAGCCCTTCCGTGGGCGGAAGCACCTCCTGCCAAAGGAGACGGCCCAACAGGTCGTAGATGCGAAGCTGCGCCCACCTTGTCCCTTCAGGGCAGCCGTAACGGAAGGTGACGCTGAGGCGGGCGGGGTTGTCCAGGGCCGCAAGCCAAGGCGCTGGCGGCCGCTCCGGCGGGCTCAAGGTCGCCCAAGCTCCTGGCAGATCGAGCTTCCCCCAGCCCCAGGCCGGGTTGGGCACCGCGCCCACGGAGGTGTCCACCCTCGCTCCCGCCCGCAACGCGCGGAGGACCTCGTCCCGCGTGAGCTCGGGCCTCAGGGAAAGAAGGAGGGCGCAGGCGCCGGCCACATGGGGCGCAGCCATGCTGGTCCCAGCCCACACCATGTGCTGCCCATCGGGCAGGAGGTACCAGGGCGAGACCTGGGTTTCGCGGGAACGAGCGGAGACGATCCACGCGCCCGGTGCAGCGAGGTCCGGCTTGAGCCGGCCATCCCGCGTGGGCCCCCGGGAAGAAAAGGGGGCCAGGGCTCCCAGGACGTAACCCTCGGCGCGCTGCTCCCCGGCTTGGGAAACCCAGTGGTTGCGGGTGATGTAGGCGGCCACCGTGATCACGCTGGGGGTGTTCCCGGGTTCCACCACGGTGCGGTGGTTATCCCCCTCCACGAAATAGCCCATTTTGGAGCTTTCCACCCAGCCGTCCACGCGGCCGGGGATCACCGGGTCGAACGTGATCCGCCAGGCGGTGTCCCGCGGGGCCCCGCTGAGGGTGAGGAAGACCTGCTGGGGATCCTGGGGGGAGAAGCTGTTGTCGAGCCAGAGCAGGCCTGCGGGGGTGGTGGCGGCGCGGCTCTGCCCCGGCAGCACGGTCAAGGCCTCTCCGGTCGGAGCCCGCACGGTCACCACGAACCGGCTGGGGCTGTCGTACCAGAAGCGCACGACCACCGAGGTTCCGGTGGCCACAAGAGTAAAGGTGGTGGAGGCGCTGACCTCGCCGCCCACGTGGATTTTGGTCTCCCCGTCGTTTCCGGCCGCGCAGACGATGAGGGCCCGGGGCCGCTGGGCGAGGAGCTCCACGGAGCGCTCCAAGGGGGAACGGCCGTCATGGGAGCCGGCATGCCCGCCCACGGACAGGTTCACCACCACGGGCCGGTTCAGGAACCGGCCAGCCTCCAGAACGAACCGGATCCCGTCGACCACGCTGTCCTCGTAGAAGTTCGTTTTCACCACCACGAGGTCCGCGCCGGGCGCCACCCCGGGGAAGGGGCTGGCAAAGCCGCCCGCGGCGATCCCGGCCACATGGGTGCCATGGCCGAGGACATCGGGCACGGGCGAGTATGCGTTGCGGAGGGCCGCCTCCAAGTCCCGCTGGGCGTACACCCGGCCATAGAGGCCCTCGCCGGCCTCGTCGCCCCAAAACGGCGGAAACCAACCGGTTCCCGAAGCCGTCTGGTCCCAGTAGAACAGAATGCGTGATCCCTCCAAAAATCCGTCCCCATCACGATCCAAGCGGAAGGCCACATGCAGGATATCCACGCCGGAGTCCACGATCCCCACGACCACGCCTTGGCCGGTGGTGCTGGGGGTGCCGTACCACAGGGCGGGAGCGCCGATCTCCCGGACCGAGAGATCCAGCAGGGGTTCCACAGGGCGGCTGGCCCAGACCCGCACCACCCCCGGGTGCTGGGCCACGGAAAGGAGTTGGGAAAGGGGAAGGGTAGCGGTGGCCATGTTCCCCACCAGGGAGCGCGCGCCGGGAAGTTCCCACCACACCCCCGCCTCGCGGAGCTCCAGGAACACGGGGACGAGGGGATCCGGCTCAGCGGGGGTGAGGGCCAGGAGGGTGAGGCCCAGCTCGGGCGGGGCCTGAAGGAGCGCGCGCAGGAAAGGGTCGAGCTTTTCGGGGCTGGCGAAGGCCAGGAACGCGGCGAAAACCAGGAAAGCGAAGAGTTTCATGGACGCAGATTGTACTGGGCTTCCTGGCTGGGAAAAGGACCCGCGTCGTTGGGGGAGGGAACGTTTCCCGGTCCTCATCCCGGGCGCGACCGGGAGCTGTCCACACCCTCCCGGTCCAGGGCGGCGGACCCTGAATGAAGAGGGAAGCCGGGCTGCGGAAGAGATCCGCCGAGGGGGTGCGGGCCCCTTCCACCGGGGTTCCACGATGATATAATCCACCTTGGACTATGGCGGAAGGGTTTCCTGTGGGACCCGCGGTCCTCGGCTACCTCCTCGCCGGCCCAGCCCATGGCTATGAGCTCCTCGCCCGCTTGCATGCCGACCTGGGCCGCCTCTGGCGCGTGGCGCCCAGCCAGCTCTACGCCACCCTGGACCGCCTGGAACGCCAGGGCCTCATCCACGGCACCCGGGAGGAACAGGAAAACCGGCCTGCCCGCATCCGCTACGCCCTGACCCCCCAGGGCGCCGAGCTGTTTTGGCAGTGGGTCACCACCCCGGTTCCCCGCCTGCGCCTCCTCCGCACGGAGTTCCTCTCCAAACTCTTCTTCCTCCTGCGTCTTGCGCCGGAGCGCGTCCCCGGGCTTCTCCGCGCTCAACGGGAGGTGTTGGTGGCCTTGGCGGAGAAGGTGCGCGCCGAGAACCCCCAGGACCCCTTCGCCCAGGCCCTGCGCAGCTTCCGCTTGCAGCAGCTCTCCGCAGGGCTGGCCTGGATCGATTCCCTGCTCCAAGGAGGTGCGGAATGTCTCGAACCCTGACGGTTTTGGTCTTGAGCGTGTTGGCCCTCGCGGGTGGAGTGGCCCAGGTGCGGGTGGTGGACCAAGCGGGCCGGGAGGTCCTCGTCCCCTCGGAGCCCCAGCGCATCGCCAGCGCCTTCGGCGTGGCTACGCCCTACCTCTACGCCCTCGTCGGCGGAGAGAGGATCGTGGCCGCCCGCTACCTCGGCGTCCCGGACCATCCCCTCTCCCGGGCCCTCATGGCCCAGCTGGACCCCGCGTTCGCGGCCAAGGCCCTGCCCGGCGAGATCACCGCCGAAGAGCTCATCGCCCGGAAGGTCGACCTCGTCGTCGCCGGCCTCAAGCACCAGGACCTCGCCCGCCTCCTGGAGGTGGTGGGCATCCCCACCCTCCTCGTGGGGCCCGAGACCTTGGAGGGCATCCGGGAGGTCACCGGGCTCCTTGGGCGGGCGCTGGGCCGGCCGGAGCGCGCCTCCGAGCTCTTGGCGTTCTACGAGAGCGTGCTGGAGACGGCAGCCCAGGCCGCAGGGGCGATCCCCGCGGAGGCCAAACCGCGGGTCCTGGTGGTGGGCACGTCTCCCTTGCGGGTCGCCAGCGGCGCCATGTACCAATCCCGCATGGTGGAGCTGGCTGGAGGCCTTCCCGTGACCCGCGACCTCCCCGGGTCCTGGCAGAACGTGAACATCGAGCAGATCCTGCTTTGGAACCCGGAGGTCATCTTCATCGTGCCCTATAGCCCGGTCTCGCCCGAGGACCTCCTGCAGAATCCCCTTTGGCAGCCGCTGGCCGCCGTGCAGGCCGGCCGCGTCCACAAAATGCCCCAAATCCTGTTCGCCTGGGACACGCCCATCCCCGAGTCGGTCCTGGGGATCCTCTGGATGGCCCAGCTCCTGCACCCTGAGGCGATCCGCGTGGACCTTCGCGGCACGGTCCAGATGTTCTACCGCGAGTTCTACGGATGCGAAGTGGATTGGGAAGCGTTGTCCGCGCTCCTGGGCGAGTAGGGCGCGCCGCCCTGTGCGCCCTGTTGGTGGCCCTGCCCGGGCCCCTGCTTTTTGCCTCGCTCTTTTGGGGCCGGGCAGGGCTGAGCCCAAGCGCGGTGGTGGGGGCCTTTTGGGGCCATGCGGAGCCCACCGTGCGCAACCTGATCCTGCGGGTGCGGCTTCCCCGGGCCGTGGCCGCCGCGTTGGTGGGCGCCAACCTGGCCGTGGCCGGCGCCGCCTTCCAGGGCATCTTCCACAACCCTCTCGTGGAGTCGCGCATCCTGGGGGTGAGCGCCGGGGCCGGCCTGGGCGCGGCGGTGGCCATGGTCCTCCGCTCCGGCCCCGCGGGGATCCAGCTGTTCGCCTTCGCGGGCGGCCTTTCCGCTGCAGGCCTGGCCGCCTCCCTCGGCGCAGCCTTCGGCGGAGGCCTCCTGGTGCTCGTGCTCTCCGGGATCCTCGTGAACTCCTTCTTCTCGGCCCTCTTGGGCCTCATCAAGTACTTTGCTGACCCGTACGTTCAGCTTCCTGGCATCACCTTTTGGCTCATGGGCGGCCTCCCTGCGGTGCTCTGGCGAGATGTGGTGCCCCTTGCGATCACAAGCGGGGTGGGCCTGGTTGTTCTGTTCCTGCTCAGCTGGCGGTTGAACCTTCTTACGTTGAGCGAGGCCGAGGCCCAGGCCCTGGGGCTGCCCGTGCGGCCGCTCCGGTTTTTCGTGATCGGACTGGGTACGCTCCTCACCGCGGCCGCTGTCTCCGTGAGCGGGGTGGTGGGTTGGGTGGGCCTGATCGTCCCCCATGCGGCCCGGGCCCTGGTCGGGCCGGATCATCTCCTCCTCATCCCGGCCGCAGCCGGGCTTGGCGCCTCCGTGCTCCTCTCGTTGGACACCGTGGCCCGCACCGCCTTCGCCACCGAAATCCCCCTGGACATCCTCACCGGCATCCTCGGTG
>CALKFO010000008.1 GCA_938084765.1 Candidatus Bipolaricaulota bacterium
TGGCCCAGCTCCACATCGTCGTTCTCCGCGTTGAGGATGGGGATGGTCTCCGTGCGCGCCTCCGGGGAAAGGAGAAGGGTGGAGCACTCCACATGGGCTTTCGCGCCGCGGGCCTCGGGCGCCACGTACACGGTGCCCCGAAACACGCTTTTGGCCCGCCCTTGCACCACAGACCGGGACACCAGCCGGGAAGTGGTATCCGGAGCACGGTGGATGGCGCGGGCACCCGTATCCAACCACATGCCGTCCTGGGCGAACGTGAAGGAGAGGTTCTCCGTCCGGGCGCCTTTGCCCAACAGCACCGTGGTGGGGTACAGCATGGTCACTTTGCTCCCCAGCGAGCCGGAGACCCAATCCACGCTGGCCCCGGCGTAAGCCCAGGCCCGCTTGTTGTTGAGGTTGTACACGTTCTTGGACCAGTTCTGGATGGTGGTGAAGCGGACGTGCGCCTCCTCTTTGGCGTAGATCTCCACCATGCCGGAGTGGAGGCTCATGCGGCTGTAGCGAGGCGCGGAGCAGCCCTCGATGTAGTGCAGGGAGCTCCCGCGTTCGGCGATGATGAGGGTGTGCTCGAATTGTCCCACCCCTTCGGTTTGCATGCGATAGTACGCCTGGAGCGGGATTTCCACCTCCACCCCCTCGGGGATCCAGATGAACGTGCCGCCGCTCCAGACCGCACCATGCAGGGCGGCGAACTTGTTGTCCTCCGGCGGGATGATCTTCATGAAGTAGTCCTCCACCCAGGGGAACTCCCGCACGGCTTGCTCCATGCTGGTGAAGATGACCCCCTTGGCGCGCAGGCTGGCGAGCAAGGAACGGTAGACCTCCTCGGAATCCACCTGGGCACCGAGGCCGGCCAGGGCTTTTTGCTCGGCCTCGGGAAGGCCCAGGGCCTGGAAGGTGCGGCGGATCTCCTCGGGGAGGTCCTCCCAGCGCCGCACGGGCTCCACCGGCCGGGCGTAATAGGTGAGGTCGCCCAGGTCCAACTCCGACAGGTCCGGACCGAACTTGGGCATGGGGAGCTTTTCAAAGATCTCCAGGCACCTGAGCCGGTGGGCGCGCATCCACGCCGGCTCGTTCTTCTCCCAGGAGAGCTGTTCCACGAATTCCCTGGATAGACGTCCTGCGGCCACCCTCATCGTCGCACCACCTCAAACCCATGTTCCCCGATTTTCCATGCCAGCTCTGGGCCACCTTGTTCCGCGATCTTTCCTTGCCAAAGGACGAACACCCGCGCCGGCGGCACATACCTGAAGATTCGCGGATAGTGGGTGATCACCAGGACCGCTGTGCCCGCCTGGGCCATCTCCGCGATGACCTCAGCGATGAGCCGCAGGGCATCCACGTCCACCCCGGAGTCCGGTTCATCCAGCAGGGCCACGCGCGGGCGCAGAAGGTAAAGCTGCATGAGCTCGGCCCGCTTCTTCTCCCCTCCGGAGAAGCCCAGGTTCAGCTCGCGGTCCCGGAACTCCTCCATGTTCAAGCGGGCCAGGGCCTGGGGAAACGCTTTTTGGAACTCACAAAAACCTTTTCCGCGCACGCTGCACGCCAGCCGCAGGAACTCCCGCAACTTCACGCCCTCCACCTCGGGTGGGTATTGAAAGGCCAAGAACAGCCCAGCTCGGGCGCGTTCATGGGGGGGCAGGGACAGGAGATCCTGGCCGTCCAAGAGCACCTGGCCCCGGACCACCTCGTACGTCGGATGCCCGGCCAACGCCAGGGCCAACGTGCTTTTTCCTGAGCCGTTGGGGCCCATGAGGGCATGGACCTGTCCGGGCTCCAGCTCCAGGTCCACCCCCTGAAGCACGGGTCTTCCGGCCACCCGCACATGCAAATCCTTCACCGTCAGGATGGGCATGACTTAAAATCGTACCTCAAGGTCCGATTCATCGCAACGTGCTATACTCGGCGGCCATGGAGGTGGTCATTGGGCTGGAGATCCACGTGCAGCTTCTCACGCGCACCAAGCTCTTTTGCCCTTGTCGTGCGGACTACTTCGCGGCCCCACCCAACACCCTCACCTGTCCTGTCTGTCTTGGCCTTCCCGGGGCTCTGCCCGTGCTGAATCGGCGCGCCGTGGAATTGGCCCTGCGCGTGGCCCTGGCTTTGGGCGCCGAGATCCAAACCCGCTCCCAGTTTGACCGCAAGAACTACTTCTATCCGGATCTCCCCAAAGGGTACCAGATCACCCAGCGCGCGGTCCCCTTGGCCCACGGGGGTTCCTTGGCGTTCACCGTGGGAGGCCAAGAGCGGAGGGTGCGCATCCGCGAGCTCCATCTGGAGGAGGACGCCGGAAAGCTCATCCACACCCCCCAGGGGACGCTCATCGACTTCAACCGCTGCGGGGTGCCCCTGGTGGAGATCGTCACCGAACCCGATTTTCGCTCTCCCCAGGAAGCCCGAGAGTTTTTACGTTCCCTGCGCACGCTTCTTCGTCATCTGCGCGTGTCCAACGCGGACATGGAAAAAGGGGAGCTCCGTTGCGATGCGAACATCTCCGTGAGCCAAGATGGGGAGGCGGGCACGAAAACGGAGATCAAAAACCTCAACTCGTTCAAGGCGGTGGAGCGGGCCCTTTGGGCCGCGGCGGAATACCAACGCGAGCTCTTGGCCCGGGGCCAGCGCGTGGAGCAGGTGACATTCGGATGGGACGAGGGTCGTGAGGAGCTCGTGCTCCAGCGCACCAAGGAAGAGGCCCACGACTACCGCTATTTCCCTGAGCCCGACCTCGTGCCCTTGGTGATCACGCCGGAGTGGTTAGCGGAGGTGCGGGCGGGGATGCCTGAGCTCCCCTGGGAGCGGAAGGCCCGGTGGATGCGGGATTACGGCCTCAATCCGGCGGAGGCCGAGGCCCTGTTGGTGGACCCTGGGCGCGCCGAGTACTTCGAGGCGGTGGTTCGGGGGGTGTCCAATCCCCGGGCGGCCGCGGGCTGGGTGCTGTCGGAGCTCGGCCAGTACTGGACAAGCGACGAGCCGCCCCTGCCCGCGGACGAGCTGGTGGCCGTGATTCGGGCGGTGGAGGAGGGCCGCATCACCCGGCCCCAAGCGAAAGCATGCGTGGAGAAAGCGGTCACGGAGAAAACGCCGGTCTCCGCGCTGCTGGAGGCGGCCGGCGGGGTGGTGCGGGATGAGGAGGCGTTGCGGCAATTGGCGGAGGAAGTGGTCCAGGAGAACCCCCAAGCGGTGGCCGACTACCGCGCGGGCCGGGCCCAAGCCCTCGGGTTTCTCGTGGGCCAGGCCATGCGGAAGGCCCAGGGAAGGGCCGACCCCAAGCGCCTGGCCCAGGTCCTCCAATCCCTCCTCAGCGGAGGATGACGAGGTTTTCCGGCTCCGAGAGTTGGATCTCGGGGACGCCTTGATAGAGGCGAATCTCCCCGAGCGCCCGCACGCGCATCCCAACCCATTGCGTCCAAAAGCGGGAGCCGAAGGCGACTTCAAATTTGCCCACAAAACGGGCGGGGATGTAGAGCGTGAACCTTCCGGGGTCAGGGTAGGGTTTGCCCAAATTGAGGAAGACGTCGCCTGCCCGGCTTGTGCCCACGCTGGCCACCACCCCCTCCACGCAGGCCCTCTCTCCCACATGCCTTCCGGCCTCGTCCCAGGAGTAGACCACCGGGCAAGCCAACGCTGGGGGAGCTTGGGGAACATTGTCCATGTAGGCCAGAACGTGGTTGTACCTCTCTGCTTCCGCCAGGGGGCTGAAGCCCGCAAGAGGGGTGGAGATCAAGATCGCGTTCACCAAAAGGCGGCGCTCTTGGTCCAAAAACACGTAGGCCCAGAGCCTCCCACCCTCCCAGGTCTTTTTGTCCTCCAACTCCAGGTAGACCTTCCGATTCTCCACGAGGAGGGCGTTCAACGCGCGCAGCTCCTCGGCCATCGCGGGGGAAGTGGGAAGTGCCACGCCGATGTAGCGCACGGTGACCGTGCCTCCCACCTGAAGCCCAGCTGGAGCAGGGACGGGCAAGCTTTCGATGCGCACCTCGATGGTGGCGCCATCGATCACCCGGGTGACCACGGCCGGGACAAGCGGCGCCGTCCAAGCGAGGAAACTCACTGCCACCGTCAAAAACAACGTTTTTCTCACAAGGCCTCCTTTTCCTCGATCGTACCCCATTTCCTGAGCCTGGCCAGGCTCACGGCAAGACCGCGGTGGTGTACAGCGATTCCGGGGAAAGGGGTGTGCTGATCATGCCGGTGCGCCAGAGGAAATCCACCATAGCTTTCCAGCGGGGATGATCATCGTGCCGCAGGCCCTGAGCGTAGAGGGGGAGCGTGACCGCGAAGCTCCGGCGGTTCAGCTCGTCATCGAGCTCCGGGAAGACTCGGCTGAAGAGGCGGAAGGCCTCCTCCGGGTTTTGGCGGGCAAAGGCCAGCCCGCGGGCCACGGCCCGCAGGACGGCCCGCAGTTCCTCGGGCTTTTCGCGCAGGAGCTCCGGATGGACCACGAACAAAAGCTCGTAGGTGTTGGGCACACCGTAATCCTCCTGGGGGAAGAACACGGGCGCATATCCCCAGAGTTCCACGGCCAAAAGTTCATAGTTGCGGAAGGCGCCGATGGCCTCCACCGCGCGGGTGAGTAGCGCCGGCAGAGTGCTCATCCCCGTGTAGACAAGTTCGTATTCGCCAGGGGCCACACCCACGCTGGTCAGCATGGTGCGCCACAGCACCGGCTCCAAGGGCTCCAGGGAGTAGCCGATGCGTTTGCCTCGCAGATCCTGGAGCTCGTCCACCCCGTATTCCCGCAGGCTCAAAAGACCGCCCAGGGCTCCGTCGATGAGGGCGGCCACGGCCACGAGCGGCAGACCCTCGTCCACCGCGATGAGGAAGTTCATTTGGGGGGTGAGGCCCATCTCCGCGGACCGGGCGGCCACGAGTTTGACCGGTGTGCTGGGATCCGAGGGCACCAGGAGCTCCACCTCCACCCCCGCTTCCCGGAAAAACCCCAGCTCCTGGGCCACATAGAGGGGCACGTGGTTGGGGTTGGGATAAAAGTCCAGCAACAGCCGGAACGCACCCTGTCCGCTGAACCCTAAGACCGCAAGGAGGAGAAACGCGATTGTCTTCCTCATGGCCCTCCAATTTTAGCGGCGGGGGCGCAGGAGTCGTTCCAGCCCGGTCAGGGCGGCGAAGAGACCCAAACCCAAGAGGGTGAGCAGGAGCACAGCGGCGAACACGCGGTCCATACGCAGGCGCGCGTTGGCTTGGATCATGAGGTAGCCCAAGCCCCGGCTCGCGCCTACCCATTCGCCGACCGTCGCACCCACCAGGGAGAGGGTGGCGCCCACCCGTAACCCCGAAAGCAAGAAGGGCAGGGTGGCGGGCAAGCGTACCATGCGGAGAAGCTTCGGCTCCCGTGCCCCCAGGGCCTGAAAGAACTCCAAAAGCCCAGGCGGAAGCGAACGCAGGCCGTCGAGGAGATTGATGGCCACGGGGAAGAAGGTGATCATGGCGGCGACAGCCACCTTGGGCCAGATGCCGTAGCCGAACCAGAGCACCAAAAGAGGGGCCACGGCGAAAATGGGCACCACCTGGGTTCCCACCAGGAACGGGGTCAACGCCTGCCCGATGGGGCGCACGTAAAAGGCCAGCACAGCCACAGCCATTCCCACGGCCGCGCCAATCCCCAAACCCAGGGCCACCTCCAGCACGGTAACGGCGGCGTGGTGCAGCAACAGCTGAAAATCGCGGAAGAAGGCCGCAAGAATCCGGCTAGGCGCGGGAAGAACGTAGACCGGAAGGCGCAAAAGCTGACAGCATCCTTCCCAAAGGGCGAGGATCGCCACCACGACCAGCGCGGATTGCGCGTATCTAGCCAGCTTGGACATACGCCCTCCTGGTGAGGGTTGCGAGGATCTGCAGGCGCCACGCGTGCAGGTCGGGCAGGCTCCGGTCCCTGGGGCGCGGGGATGCCGGACGAACCTCCTGGATCACTTGGGCGGGCCGGGGGCTCAGCACCAGGATCCGGTCGCAAAGGAGAAGGGCCTCCTCCACATCGTGGGTGACCAGGAGGGTGGTACGCGGGAGGGCGCACAGGATTTTTCCCAACCAGTCCTGGAGTTCGGCGCGGGTGAGGGCGTCCAGGGCGCCCAAGGGTTCGTCCAAAAGGAGGAGGGCGCGCCGGGCCAAGAAGGCCCGGAGAAGGGTCACCCGTTGGCGCATGCCCCCGGATAGCTCGTGAGGGAAGCTTTGTTCAAATGAGGAAAGGCCGAACTGGGCAAAGAGGTCCAGCGCGGCGCGGCGCATCTCCGGGGTCACCGGGCCGTCCAC
>CALKFO010000009.1 GCA_938084765.1 Candidatus Bipolaricaulota bacterium
TCGGCCCTGGAGCGGTCCGCCGCCCTGGCCTTCCCCGAGGAACGCCGCTCCAGTTGGGACTTCCTCCTCGCCCTGGGCCTGGCCCTCCTCATCCTCTTGGGCGGCTTCATTGCTCTTCCCTTCTTCCTGGCCACCCGCACAGGGCTGGAGAGCCGGTTCCTGATGAACCTGGTGGAGGGCGGGATTCGGGTGGCCTTCTTCGCCCTCTACCTTTGGGGGATCTCCCTCATCCCCGATGTGCGGCGCATGTTCCAATACCATGGAGCCGAGCACAAGGTGGTGCACGCGTATGAGGAGGGCAACCCCTCCTTGGACAACGCCCTTCGGCACAGCCCCCTCCATGCCCGCTGCGGCACGAACTTCGTGTTCCTGTTCGTGGCTGTGGCCATACTCCTTTTCTCCCTCATACCGGTGAGTTCGTTTTGGGCGCGGCTTTTGGCCCGGATCGGGTTGATCCCGGCGGTGGCCAGCCTCACCTACGAGCTCCTCCAGCTGGGGGCGAAATGGCCGGGATTGGCGCCGCTCCTGTGGCCGGGGATGTTCTTCCAGCGGCTGACCACCCGGGAGCCGGAGCCGAGCCAGATCGAGGTGGCCCTGGCCGGCCTCCGTCAGCTCCTCGCGGAGAGAAGCTCCTCCACCACGGAGTAGGGCACCTTCACCAAACCCAGGCTTTCCTTGACCGAGCCGGGGCCGTGATCGTCCGAGCCCCCGGTGGCGAGAAGGCCGAGCTTCTGGACGATCCGGGGAAGTTCGGCCAACCTGGGGTTGAGGGGCTCCCGGCTCGTGTCGTACGGGTAGTACAGCTCCACGGCCTGAAGGCCTTGGTCCTTTAGGGCGGCGAGAACGCTTTCCCAGTGGGAAAAGCCATGGAAGCCGGGGTGGGCCAGGGCCGCCACCCCGCCGGCCGCGCGAATGGCCGCGATCACCTGGGCGCTTTTGGGCCGCGCAAGGGGCACGTAGCACAGACCGTCATCGCCCAGGTACTTCTCGAAGGCCTCCTCCAGGGTGGCCACGGCGCCCCGCTCCACCAGGAGCGCCGCCAGGTGCGGCCGGCCCAGGGAGCCCTGGGCTCTGGCCCGCACCTCCTCATAGCTCAAGGGCAAACCCAAGACCTCCCGGCACCGGACCACCATGGCCTCCATGCGACGTTCCCGGGCCTGGGCCATCCAGGCGAACAGCTCCCGCAGCGCGGGATGCTCCGGGTCCAGGAAGTACCCAAGGATCTCCCCGCGCTCGCCCTCGATCTCCGCCTTGATTTCCACGCCGGTGATCACCAAAAGGCCATCCATGTCCTGACAGGGCTGGCGAAGGTCGGGGCCGATGGTGTCGTGGTCGGTGATGGCGATGGCGGAAAGTCCGGCGGCCTTGGCCCGGGCCACCACGCCCGCCAGGTCCAAGGTCCCGTCGGACCACCGGGTATGAAGATGCAGATCAGCCCAGCGTTCCACGCCTGCCCTCCTTCCATACCCGATCCAAAATGGCGTTGATCATCGCCGGCGCACGCTCCGTCCCATAGGCTTTGGCCAGCTCCACCGCCTCGTCGATCACCACCTCCGGGGGGGTGTCCGTGTACAGAAGCTCATAGAGCCCCAGGCGCAGGATGTTGCGATCCACCAAAGGTAGCCGATCCAAACCCCAGCCATGTGCGCGCTCGTCGATGATGGGGTCGATATGATCCCTGTGGGACAGTACACCCGCAAGCAGGGCCTGGGCGAACGCTTTGGCCTCCGGGGGCAAGTCCACGTCGGTCAACAGCTCCTCGGCGGGAAGCTGGAGGAACTCCCAGCGATACAGGCAGCGGAGGACGGCCTCCCGGGCTTTGCGCCGCATCAGCCGCGGGTGGTGCCATGCACCAAAACCTGGACCTCTTGGACCTCAAGGCCCGTGCGCCGGGCGATCTCCGTGGTCAGGAGCTCCTGCAAGCGCTCCGCCAAGGTGGGAATGCTGGCCTCCTCCGGCAGCCGCAGGGAGATCCGCAGGGCCAGGGCTTTCCCCTTGGGGCGAAGCCCCACTCGGAACGGGGTGTCCCCCAGCTCCTCCGCCAGGAGGCCCATCACCAGCTGCGCGACCGTGTGGGGGGTGATGAAGATCTGGCCCTTGGGGCCGGGAAGGGACATGGCTTGGGCCAAACGATCGCGGCGGATGACCAAGGCCATACAGATCCCGGCGGCGATGAGAAAAACCGCGGCCAACACGCCCAGACCCGCGCGCACCACCAGCGGGGAGACGGCGTTCCCGCCCACCACGATCTCCGGCATGTAGACGCTGGCCCCAAGAGCGCTGAGAACCCCGCAGACCAAAAGAAGCAGAGCCTCAAGCCAAAGGAAAAAACTCATCCCCGCTCCTTCATCTCCACTACCCCCACCACCTCCACGTCCACGGCCTCCACGGGCAGGGTGGTGAGGCGCTCCACCTCGGTCTTCACCTTCTCCTGGAGCTCCTGGACCACCTCGGGCAGTACGCGGCCGTAGCCGATGCCCACGGAAAGGGAAAGGCGGACCCGCCCTTCCAGAAGTTCGGTGTGGACATAGCGCTGCACCGCGCTCCCCTGCGGGAAGGGCTCGCCCTTGGGGGAATAGACGCCGGGGACCTCCGCGGCGGCCAGGCCCGCGATCGTGGCGATCACCTCCTTGGCCACGCTGATCTTCCCCTCCTCCTCGTAATTCTCGGGCGGTCTGGGTCTAGACGTTCTCTCCCCCTTCAACTTGCACCTCCGGCAGGAACACCTCTTGCACGAAGACGTTGACCTTGGACACCCGCACGCCCACCATGCCCTCCAGGGCTTCGCGCACGGCCTGTTGCACCCCCTGGGCCACCTCTTGGACGGGGTAGCCGTACATCACGCCGATGCGCACGTTGACCTCCAACGCCCCGGATTCGCTGGCCTGCACCTCCACCCCGGGTTCGCCGCCGAACACCGTGGCCAGCCCGCGCGGCCGCCACAGGCGCACGCCCTCCATCTGCTCCACGGCCCGGCTGGCGATGTGCACGAGCACCTCCGGCCGCACGCGCAGCTTGCCCAAGGGCAGGGACAACTCGACGCGGGCCTCCGGCATCCCCCCTCCTTACCCCACCCGCTCCACGTAGGCGCCGGTGCGGGTGTCCACCCGGATCACGTCGCCCACCTCCACAAAGAGGGGAACCTTCACCACCAGGCCGGTCTCCAACGTGGCGGGCTTGTCCCCGCCCTGGGCGGTGTCGCCCCGCACGCCCGGGGGAGTGTCCACCACCCGCAGCTCCACGAAGTTCGGCGGCTCCACCTTCACCAGCTCTCCCTGATGGTAGAGGCCGACGACCTCCATTCCCTCCAAGAGGTAACCCACGATGGGTTCCACCACGCGCAGGGGGATCATGCGCTCTTCGAACGTCTCCTTGTCCATGAACACGAAGGTGTCACCGCTGCGGTACAGGTACTGCATGGGTCGCACCTCGAGGTACGCTTGCTCCAAATTATCGGAATCGCGCAGGGTTTCGGTGATGACCTGTCCGGTTTTGAGGTTGCGGAGCTTGGCCCGGACGAAGGCCGAGCCGCGCCCCCGCTTCACGTGCTCGAACTCCAGGACCTCGTAAAGGTTTCCATTGTAGACCAAGGTCATGCCGCGTGTGATTTCACCGATCGTGATCCCCATCGCTTCCCCCTTCTTGGGCTTTATACCCGCAAGCGCTGGCCCGGACAAGGCCGGTACCCCTGATCCACGGCGACGTGAAGGATCTGGGGCACGAGGAGTCCGCCGAGGAAGGGCCCGAGCACGGAACCCGGGGGCCAGCGCCACCGGGGAAGCCCGACCAGGGCCCAGGCCAAGAAGGCCCACAGGGCCAGGTAAAGGAGGCGGCTCAGGGGGCCGAGGAGCGGGTGGTGGGAGAGGCCCCGGTGGCGGAGGAGGCGGGCGTAGGGCCACCAGAGGGCTCGAAGGAGCCGCCAGCGCCGCGTCGGACGACTGTGGTACAGGTCCAGGTCGGGGGAGAGAAACAGGCTTCCGGCCAGGTAGCCGAGGGCCAAGGGAACCAACTCCTTGCGGAGACCCAGCCCATAGGCCGCCCCCAAACAGAGGGGCAACACGGCCAGCTCCACCGCCAGATGCACCCGGCCGCTGGGCATGCGGGGATTGTGGGGGGAGGGGCCGCGGGCGGCAACCTTGCGGCCCGGGGGAGGGCCCCGTACAATGTTTTAGCACCCTGGACCCGAAAGTGCTAACCAGGAGGTGACCGGGATGAAGATCAAGCCCTTGGGTAGTCGCGTGCTCGTGAAAAAGATCGAAGAGGAGGAACGCCGTACCCCCGGCGGCATCGTCCTTCCCGAGTCCGTGAAGGACGAGAAGGCCGTGAAGGGCGAGGTGGTGGCCCTCGGCACCGGCGAGAAGTTCGAGGTCAAAGTGGGCGATAAGGTCCTGATCGCCGCCTACGCCGGGACCGAGGTCCGCCAGGGCGAGGAAAAATACCTGCTTGTGAAAACCGCGGACATCCTCGCCATCATCGAAGAGTAAGGAGGTGGGCATGGCAGCCAAAGAGGTCATCTACGGAGAGGAAGCGCGTCGCAAAATTTTGTCGGGCGTGGAGAAGCTGGCCAACGCCGTGCGGGTGACCCTTGGTCCCCGCGGGCGCAACGTGGGGATCGAGAAAAAGTTCGGCTCCCCGGACATCGTCAACGACGGGGTGACCATCGCCGAGGAACAGGAGTACAAGGACCCCTTCGAGAACATGGGAGCTCAGCTCGTGAAGGAGGTGGCCTCCAAGACCAACGATGTGGCCGGGGATGGCACCACCACCGCCACCCTCCTCGCCTACGCCCTCATCAAGGAGGGCTTCAAGATGGTGGCCGCCGGCGCCAACCCCATCGCCCTCAAGCGCGGCATCGAAAAGGGCGTGAAGGCGGTGGTGGACGAGCTCCAAAAGATGTCCCGCAAGATCTCCGGCAAGCATGAGATCGCTCAGGTCGCCGCCATCTCCGCCAACGACCCGGAGATCGGCCGCATCATCGCTGACGCCATGGAGGCCGTGGGCGAATCCGGCGTCATCACCGTGGAGGACTCCGACACCATCGAGACCTATTACGAGGTCGTGGAGGGGATGCAGTTCGACCGGGAGTACCTGTCGCCCTACTTCGTCACCGACCCCAAGAAGATGGAGGTGAACCTGGAGAACCCCTACATCCTCATCACCGACCGGGAGCTCAAAAACGCTCTGGAGATGATCCCGCTTCTGGAGAAGGTGGCTCAGACCGGCCGGCCCCTCCTCGTGATCGCCAAGGACGTCACCGGCGAGGCCCTGTCCACCTTGGTCATCAACAAGCTCAAGGGCACCCTCATCTCCTGCGCGGTGAAGGCGCCGGGGTTCGGCGATCGCCGCAAGGCCATGCTCGAGGACATCGCCATCCTCACGGGCGGTGTGGTCATCGCCGAGGACGCGGGCATGGAGGTGCGCAACGCCACCCTGGACATGCTGGGCCAGGCTGAACGGGTGCGCGTCACCCACGAGTCCACCACCATCATCGGCGGGAAGGGCAATCCGGAGGCCATCAAGGCCCGCATCGAGCAGATCGAGGAACAGATCAAGACCACCGACAGCGAATACGACCGGGAGAAGCTGGAGGAGCGGAAGGCCAAGCTCGCGGGTGGTGTGGCGGTGATCAAGGTCGGCGCGGCCACGGAGACCGAGCTCGAAGAAAAGAAGCACCGCTTCGAGGACGCCCTCGAGGCCACGCGGGCCGCGGTGGAGGAGGGCATCCTTCCCGGGGGCGGGGTGGCCCTTCTCCGCGCCAGCCGCGTCCTGGACAAGCTGGAGAAGGAGCTCGAGGGCGACGAGAAGGTGGGCGTGCAGATCCTCCGGAAGGCACTGGAGGCGCCGGTGCGGCAGCTCGCGGAGAACGCCGGCTTTGAGGGCGCTGTCATCGTGGAGCGCCTCAAGAACGAGAAGGACACCGTGGGCTTCGACGTGGTCCAGGAAAAGTTCGTGGACATGTACGAGGCCGGGATCATCGACCCCACCAAGGTGACGCGCTCGGC
This sequence comes from Candidatus Bipolaricaulota bacterium, assembly GCA_938084765.1. Lineage (GTDB taxonomy): Bacteria > Bipolaricaulota > Bipolaricaulia > Bipolaricaulales > Bipolaricaulaceae > DTER01. Next base: position 6,003 of record CALKFO010000009.1, read on the forward strand.
CTTGCAGAACGCCGCCTCCATCGCCGGGATGCTCCTGGTGACCGAGGCCCTGGTGGCGGAGATCCGCGAGGAGAAGAAGGAGACGACGCCTACCCCGCCTCCGGAGTACTGAAGGAGTCTGGACTAAGGAAAGGCCCCGGGGATCGCCCGGGGCCTTCTCTTTTCAGCCGGGAAGGATCGGCTACTTGGCAGGGGGCCGGGAATTGTTCCGCCGTTTGCGGGGGCTGAGGAGGTCCTTGGTCTCCGGGCTCAGGAGGTGCCGGAGAAGACGGGCGTAGGCGGAAGCGGCCCGGCGCACGTCCTCCACGGCCACCCGCTCGTCCGGCCGATGGGCCAGCCGCTCATCGCCCGGGCCAAACCCCACCGTGGGGATCCCCCGCCGGCCACAGCTCTCCACCCCATCCGTGGAGAACCGCCACACCCGCAGCGGCGGGTGGCCCAAAGCCTCCCAGGCCTCCATCACCCAGGGATGTTCAGGGTCCATGCACCACGCGGGGAAAAAGAACTTGGCCCGCGCCGTTTCCCCCGTATAAAAACGCAGCTCCACCTCCTCGACAGCCACCTCGGCGCCCATCCCTTGGTAGTCAGCAACCACAGAGCTTTCCGTCTCGCCCCGCACGATCCTGCGGTCCAGGAGGGCCACGCAGCGGTCAGGCACCACCGGGCCTCCGCCGTCGGCGCTCAGGAACACGGGGGCCACCGTGCCCGGCCCCAGGAGGGGGTCCTCGGGCAGGGGCGTGCGCAGGGCATGCCCAAGGGCCTCCATCATGCGCTCGATCGCGTTTTCCCCCAGTTCGGGCATGGAGGCATGCGCGGCCCGGCCCCGGGTGACCAGGCGGATCACCGCCCGGCCGCGGTGGCCGATGCCCAGCCGCAGGTCCGTGGGCTCGCCCAGGATCACCAAGTGGGGCTTGTCCAGCTGGTCCAGGGCCCGAGCGAGGGCCACCCCCTCCGCTGTCTCCTCATGGGGCACGTACGCGAGGAACAGCGTGCCCTGGACTTCAGAAGCCGCTTGGGCCGCGCCGGCGATTTGGGCGGCAATGGCGGCCTTCATGTCCACCGCACCCCGGCCGTAGAGGAAGCCCTCGCGGATCTCCCCGGAAAAGGGGGGAACGGACCAGCCCTCGCCCGCAGGGACGGTGTCCATGTGGCCGGTGACCAAGACCACCGGCCCCTCGCCCCGCTTGATCCGGCCGAGCACCGTGCCCAGCGGGCCCCGTTCCGCCTCCCCCAATCGACCCAAGGTGGAAAGGAGGAAATCCGCGAGATCCTTTTCCTCCCCGGCCGGGCTGGGAATCCGCACCAACTCCTGCGCAAGCCGGACCGGGTCGATCATGCCAGATGGATTTCCACCACGTCACGGTCCTGGACCACGTGGTCCAGGGGAACCTGCTGGCCCTGGAACTTCCCAGAGCCCCACAGCCGCACGTACTTGAGGCGCTTCACGAAGTCCTTATGGATCTCCTTGACCACGTCCAACACGGTCGCTCCCTCCCTGATCGTGTAGGGTTTGGAAAAGTCCGGGGGTTGTCCGGGCTTTTTGGTGTAGATGCGGACGATGCCGGATGCCTTGAAGAGAAGGGTCCGCAGCTCCTCCAACCCCTCGCCGCTCACCGTGGACACGGCTACCCCGGGGAAGTGCTCCTGGGCCCAGGCCAGGAACGCGGGGATGGCCTGAGGCGCCAGGTCCGCCTTGAGCCCCACGGCCACCGTGCGCTTCTCCACCGTGCGCCAATCCACCTGGCGGGTGGGCCCGGCAGTGAGCCCGATGTGCCGGGCGCGCACAAGCTCCTGCACCTCCTCCGCCTCCTCGGCCCAGGTGGGGCTCGCAAGGTCCAGGCATAGGGCCACGGCATCGGCCATGCGGATGAGCCCGTAGACCCAACCCTCGGTGTACTGGGCGGTGATGGGGGGAAGATCCACGAGCTGGATCTGCACGTCCTCGTACTCCATCATCCCCGGCACGGGCTTCAGGGTGGAAAGCGGATACGGGGCGATCACGGGGGTGGCATTGGTGAGGGCTGCAAGGAGCGAGGATTTTCCCACGTTGGGCGGGCCCACCAGGACGATCTGGGCCGCGCCTTCCCGCTCCACGTGGTAGGTGGGCCCTCCCCCTTTCCCCGAGCGGCGGGCCTGCTCCATCTGCTCCCGGAGCTTGGCGATGCGCCGCTTGATGTCGGCCTGCATCTTCTCCGTGCCCTTGTGCTTGGGAATGGTGGCCAGCATCTCCTGGAGGGCGTCGAGCTTCTCCTCCAGGGTCTTGGCCTTGTTGAACCGCTCGCGGGCCGCAAGGAACTCCGGAGTCAAATTCGCCGGCATCGCCGTTCCATTGTAGCCCCCAAGGCTTCCCCCTTCTACACGCCCATTCCACGGGCCCGAGTACAATGCCCATATGCTCACGGTGGACCTATCGGGAAAGAAAGCGTTGGTCATGGGGGTGGCGAACGAGCGCAGCCTGGGCTACGCCATCGCCCAAAAGCTCCGCGCGGCCGGGGCGGAGGTGGCCCTGAGCTACCAGGCCGAGCGGCTCCGTCCGGATCTGGAAAGGGTCGCCCAAGCCCTGGGCGGTGCGCTCCTGTTCCAAGCGGACGTGACCAAGGATGAGGAGCTCGACGCCCTCTTTCGGGGCCTCGGGGAGGCCTGGGGGCATCTCGATTATCTCGTGCACTCCATCGCTTTTGCACCCCGAGAGGCTTTTTCCGGACGATATTTGGACACACGCCGTGCGGATTGGCTTTTGGCGTTGGAGGTCTCCGCGTTCTCCCTGGTGGCCGCAGCGAAAAGGGCAGAGCCCCTCCTTCGCCCCGGCGGGGCCATCCTCACCCTCACCTACTACGCCAGCGAGAAGGTGGTCCCCCACTACAACGTCATGGCCGCGGCCAAGGCCGCCCTGGAGGCCACCGTGCGCTATTTGGCCTATGAGCTTGGGCCAAAGGACATCCGGGTCAACGCCATCTCCGCGGGGCCGGTGCGCACGGTCGCAGCCCGCAGCATCCCCGGGTTCACCACCCTCCATGAGCAGGTGGGAAAACTCGCACCCTTGGGCCGCAACATCACCCAAGAAGAGGTGGGGAACGCCGGGCTTTTCCTGCTTTCGCCCCTGGCCAGCGGCATCACGGGCACGGTGCTCTTCGTGGACGCGGGCTACCACATCCTGGGGCTGGCGTACCCCCTGGAGCAGGGGTGAGATGAGTGAGGTATTGAACGCCCGCACTGCCCGGGACCTGGAGTTCGCCAAGGTCCTGGAGCTTGTGGCCAAAGAGGCCTCCTCCCCCTTGGGGGCGGAGGCGGTGCGCTCCCTTTGGCCAAGCGCGGACCGGACCGGGGTGGAGGGGGAGTTCCAGCGCCTAGCGGAGATGGAGGAGGCGGTGCGGGCTGGGTTCACGCCCGGACCCATCCGGGACCTACGGGCCCTCCTGGCTGAAGCCCACGAGCATGGGATCCTGGGCGCGTTGGATTTTTTGCCCATCGTCGAGACCCTGGAGGCCGCCGCGGACATCCGCCAGGCCCTGAGCCATCCCCGCCATCCCCGCTTGGCCGCCCTCGCGCACAGGCTTTCCGATCAGACGGCCCTTCTTGCCCGCATCTGGCGGGTGATCGACGAGCGGGGGGAAATTCGGCCTGACGCCACCCCCAAGCTCCGGTCCCTTCTGGAGGAACGCCGACGGCTCACGGAGGAGATCCAGGAGACCCTGCGACGCTTCGTCCACCAGCACCGGGAGCAGGTGCAGGACGCGGTGATCACCCAGCGGGGCGGCCGGTTCGTGGTGCCCCTCAAGACCGGGGCCCGCGGGCTGGGCGTGGTGATCCACGAGGCCTCCGGAAGCGGCCAGACCTTGTTCGCCGAGCCGGCGGAAGCCGTCCCCCTCAACAACCGCTTGCGCGAAATCGAGGACGAACTGGATCGGGAGCGGCATAGGATCTTGGCAGAACTGACGGGGCTCCTGTTGGGGCAAAGCGAGGCCATAGAGGAGGATCTGGCGATCCTGGCCTACCTGGATGGGCTGTTCGCCCGCGCCCGCTTCTCTCAGCGCTGGAACGCCGTCATCCCCCAGTTCACTGCGGAACCGCTCCTGGAGCTATGGGACGCGCGCCACCCCTTGTTGGGCGCACGGGCTGTGCCCATCTCCCTGTCCTTTGGCCAGGAAAAGCCGGTGGTGGTCATCACCGGCCCCAACACGGGCGGAAAAACCGTGACCCTGAAAACCATCGGCCTCTTTTGTGCCCTGGCCCAGGCGGGCATCCCCATCCCCGCGGGCTCCCGCACCGTCCTCCCCTTCCTCCGCAGGATACGGGCAGACATCGGGGAAGAGCAGTCCATTGAGCAGAGCCTCTCCACGTTCTCCTCGCACATGCGCAACATCATCGACATCCTGGGCGAGGCCGACGAAGGAACCCTGGTGCTTCTGGATGAGCTGGGGGCGGGAACCGATCCCCAGGAGGGCGCGGCCTTGGCCCTGGCCATCCTGGAGAGGTTGCTGGAGATCGGGTGCTTGGCGGCCGTGGCCACCCACCTCACGCCGGTGAAGCTTTTCGCCATCGCCCATCCCCGCATCCTCTCTTGCTCCATGGAGTTCGATCTGGAAACGTTAGCCCCCACCTTCCGGGTCCTGCCTGGGGTTCCCGGGAGGTCCTGTGCCCTCATCGTCGCGGAACGCCTGGGGCTTCCCAAGGAGCTCGTGGAGCGGGCCAAGGCCAAGCTTTCCGCGGGGGAGATCCAAGCGGAGGAGATCATTGCGGAGCTGGCGCGGGAGCGGGCCGCGGCGCGGAGGGTGCGGGAGAACTTGGAGATCGAGCGGGAGGCCCTGCGGAAGCTCCGCGCCGAATACGAAAAGCGTGTCCAGGCTCTGCGCGAAAAGAAAGCGGAGTTCCTCACGCGGGAGCTGAAGAAGCTGGAGGAGGAGATCGCCCAAGCCCGCAAGGAGCTTGGCGAGCTCATCGCCCAGGCCCGCCAGGCCCAGACCGCGGAGGCCCGCCGGGAGATCCTGCGCCAGGTGGAGGAGCTCGCCCAGAGCCTTCCCGTGGAGGTTCCCGTGCCGGTTTCCCGGCCGGCGAGGCCCTGGGCGGTGGGCGATACGGTGCGGGTGGGGCCCGCTGGGCCGTTGGGCATCGTCCGCGCCCTGAGCGAGGAAGAAGCCGTGGTGGAGGTGCGTGGAAAACGCGTTACCGTTCCCCTTTCCTCCCTCGTCCCTGCGGAAGGCCCGGCGGAGGGCCCCCCTCCAAAGCCCCTTGCCCCCATCCCCCCGACCGTGAGCTTGGAGCTTTCCGTGCGGGGACTCACCGTGGAGGAGGCCCTTCGCCAGGTGGACCTCTGGCTAGACCGGCTCCTGCGCGCTGGCTTTTCCCAGGGCCGCATCATCCACGGCCGCGGCACAGGCGCCCTCCGCCGCGGGATCCACGAACATCTGAAAACCCTGCCCTTCGTGAAGGAGTTCCATCTTGCCCCGCCCGAGGAGGGAGGAGACGGGGTCACCATCGTCGTCCTCGGGTAAAACCCAGGGCGAGGTGGGGGTGTATGTTCCGCGGAGGTGCAACATGCGTGCGCTGGGACTTCTACTGGCGGGTGTGAGCTTTTTCGTCCTGGGGCTTGCGGAGAAGACCGTGGCCGTGGCGCCCTTCCTGGACCGGGGAAGCGGCCTCATCGGTGTGGACTTCGGCCTGGCGGAGATGTTGGAGGCAAAGCTGCGGGAGGCGGGGATCCCGGTGATCCCGGCCCGCGCCCTGGAGAGCTTCCGGGTCGGGCAAAACCTGCCGCGAACTTGGGCGACGTGGAAGCTCGCCGCGGCCAGTCTGGGTGCGGATCTCCTCCTTTTGGGCACCCTGGAAAACCTGCAGACGGCGCAGATCTCCATCGCTTTGGGGTTCCTGGTGCTGCAAGGGGTGAGCGCCCAGGCGGAGGTCTCCCTGGTGGTGTGGGATGTGGCCCGGGGCGAGGCTGTGGCCACCCTGCGGGAAAAGGGAACAGGCCAGGGCCAGGCCACCGCGTCCTTCCGCTTCTTTTTCGCGCTCCCCTGGGATGTCTGTGCCGGCGGATTCCGCACCAACAAATCCGCGTACCTTCGGGGCGAGCCCGTGCTTTTGGGATACGTCGACCCTGCGCCGCCCCGCAGCTTCTACGTCGTCATCCATCCTGTGGCCGCAGCGGCGCCGAGCTGGACCTCGCCGGTGGTCTCCTCCAGCCTGGCGCAGCCGTGCGTGACCTGGACCTGGGACGGCTATTTCGGCAATGTTCTGGCTGACCCTGGGCTGTACCAAGCGGAGCTCTACGATGCCTCCAACAATTTGTTGATCGCCACCCGCACCTTCACCATTGAGGACATCTTCGCGGGCTGGGCCGTGGAGTTGCGCTTTGGCGCGCCGGAGTTCGCCGGCACCGCCTGGTACCAAGCCCTGGCCTCTGCCCTGGACGCTCTGGTCCCCAAACTCCTGCCCATTCTGCGCAACGAACCCCAGGGCTAACCCCTTTGGCATCCATTCCGCAGCCGTTGCGGAAAGAGGGCAAAGGCATACACTTTCCTCGGCGCACCTTTGGGGAAAGGATGCGCTGCAAACGATGGCCGCGAAACTGTTTCTCCCGATCCTGTCTTTGGCCCTGGGGAGCGTAGGGGCGCTGAGTCAGCTTCTTTTGGGGTCCACGCCCCTTGTGGCCGAGGTGGTGGCCCAGGTGGCTGGCCCTCCCTTGGGCGTGGAGCCCCTCATCCCCCGCGGCGTGGATCCCCATGCCTTCGAGCCCACCCCCAGGGACGTGCAAAAGCTCCTTGAGGCTGAGCTCATCTTCATCAACGGCGCAGGCCTGGAAGAGGGCCTTCTGCCCTTCCTTGCGCTCCCCGAGGTGAGGGAGAAGGTCGTGGACCTCTCCCAAGGGCTTCCCCTCCTCCCTCCCCCGTACGAGAAGGATGAGGACCATGAGCCCGGGGTTGACCCGCACGTGTGGTGGGATCCAACCCTCGTGGCCCGGTGGGTGGAAAGGATCCGCGAGGTCCTCAGCGCTCGTTTTCCCTCCTTAGCTCAGGATTTTGCGGAGCGGGCCAGTCGATACGTGGAGGAGCTCGAAACCTTGGACGCCTGGATCCGTCACGAGGTCGAGACGATCCCGCCGGAGCGGCGCTACCTCGTGACCGACCACCACGTGCTCACCTATTTCGCTCAGCGCTACGGGTTCCAGGTGGTGGGGGCCTTGATCCCCGCCCACACGACGTTGGCCGAGCCCTCGCCCCAGGAGCTCGCCCGCTTGGAAAAGGAGATTCGTGCTCTCCGCATCCCCGCGATCTTCGTGACCCAGGAGTCCGCGCTGGCCCGGCGCGTGGCCCAAGATGCGGGCGCTCGGCTTGTGGTCCTTCCGCTGCACACCTTGGCCGATGGCGGCGGGTATGGGGAGATGATGCGGGAGGCCGTGCGGAAGATCGTGGAGGCCTTGAAGCCGTGAGCGAGCGCTGTGTAGGGGTGGTTCATGATCCCCGTGCGCCGGCTGTGGAGGTGCACCGCCTCACGGTTCTGCGCAACGGCCGGCCTGCGCTGGAGGACGTGTCCTTTCGCTTGGAGCGGGGCGAGCGGCTGGCGGTGGTGGGGCCCAACGGCGCCGGGAAGACGACCCTTCTCTCTGCCCTCGCAGGTCTGGTGCGGCCAAGCGCGGGAACCATCCGGGTTTTCGGGCTGCCGCCGGGAAGGCACCGGTGCTTGGCGTATCTGCCCCAGCGGCCCGCAGTGGAGTGGAATTTCCCCGCTACGGTCCTGGACGTGGTTCTCATGGGACGGGTAGGCGCCGCAGGCCTCCTGCGCCGCCTGACCCGCCAGGATCGCACGAAAGCTTGGCAAGCCTTGGAGCAAGTGGGCCTGTCCTCCCTGGCCCATCGGCCGATCCAGGAACTCTCCGGCGGCGAGCAGCAACGCATGTTCATCGCCCGCGCCCTCGCGCAAGAGACCGCCGTGCTCCTCTTGGACGAGCCCCTCACCGGCCTCGATGCCCAAGCCCAGGAAGGGCTCCTTTCGCTCCTTGGGGGGCTATCCCCACGGGGGCTCACGGTGGTGATGGCCATGCACGAGCTGGACCTCGCTGCCCGCTACTTCCCCAAAGTCCTTCTTCTGCGCACCCGTCCCATCGCCCTGGGCGCCCCCCTCGAGGTTTTCACCCCTCAAGCCCTGCGCGAGGCCTATGGAACAGCCCTGCATCTCCTTCCCTCCGGCGAGGGCACCCTGGCTTTGGGCGAGGCCTGCTGCCCCAAGGAGCCCTGATGAACCCCTTGGTGGAATTCTTCGTGGCGCCGCTTCAGCACGCGTTTTTCGTGCGTGCGCTTCTGGCCGCCATAAGCGCAGCCGCCGCCTGCGCCACCGTGGGCACCTTCCTGGTCCTGCGGGGCATGACCTTCCTCGGGGATGCCTTGGCCCATGCTGTTCTGCCCGGAGTGGCCTTGGGCTACCTCCTCCATCGGGGGTCACGCACCGCCGTGTTCTGGTGGGCCCTGGGCACGGCGATTCTGACGAGCCTGGGCATCGGCGCGGTCAGCAAACGCGGCCGCCTCAAGGAGGACACCGCCATTGGCATCGTGTTCGTGGGCATGTTCGCCTTGGGGATCGGACTCATATCCACCGTGCGTGGCTACGCCGTGGATTTGGTGCACTTCCTTTTCGGGAATGTCCTTGCGGTTTCGCCTTTCGACCTTTACCTTGTGATGGGGCTGAGCGCGGGGGTGGTCCTCGTGGTGTGCGCGCTGTACAAAGAGCTGGCCTTGGCCACGTTTGATCCTCTTTTTGCCCGCACGCTGCGCCTTCCTGTGGAGTTCATGAGGCACTTGCTCCTGGTTTTGGCCGCGGTGACGGTGGTCACGGCCCTGCGGGTGGTGGGCGTGGCGTTGGCCCTGGCCATGCTGGTGGTTCCGCCGGCCACCGGGCTCCTGTGGGGACGGCGCCTCCCCGGGGTGTTGGCCTGGGCCGGGGGCTCCGCCGCCCTCTCCGGCTTCCTCGGCCTTTACCTCTCCTATTACGCCGGGATGGCCCCCGGCGCGGCGGTGGTCCTCGTGGCCACCGGCTTTTTTCTCCTCTCCTTGCTCCGATAATTGTGGGGATGCGCGAGGAGCTCCGGAAGAAAGCGCAAACCCTGCCCAAAGCCCCTGGGGTGTACATCTTCCGTGGCCCGCGGGGCGAGGTCCTCTATGTGGGCAAGGCCTCCTCTCTGCGGGACCGCGTGCGCCAATACTTCCAGGCTGATCACCTGCTTTCCCCAAAAATCCGAAAGCTGCGGGCCCTCGCACAGGACCTCGAGGTGGTCCTCACCGGTTCCGAGGTTGAGGCCCTCATCCTCGAGGACGCCCTGATCAAAAAGTATCGGCCACCGTTCAACACCCGCTTGCGCGACGACAAGCGCTACCCGTACATCAAGATCACGAACGAACGCTTTCCCCGGGTCACGGTGGTGCGGAGGCCTGCGGCCGACGGCGCCCAGTACTTCGGTCCCTATACCTCTACCAAGGCCATGCGCCGAGCCCTCAAGCTGGCCCACAAACTTTTTCCTCTTCGTGCCTGCAGCCTTCCCGTGGGCACGAAGCTCTTCTCCCGGCCCTGCCTGTATTACCACATCGGCCGCTGCGCCGGACCCTGTGCGGGCCTGGTGAGCCCAGAGGAGTACCGGCGCCATGTGGAGGGCGCCGCCCTGTTCTTCCAGGGACGCGTGGACGAGGTGATCACCCGCCTCAAGGACGAGATGACAAGGGCCGCAGAGGAAGAGAGGTTTGAACACGCCGCCCATCTGCGCGACCACATCAGAGCACTGGAGCGCCTCCGAGAGCGTCAGATTGTGGCTTTGCCCGAGCTTGTGGATCTGGACGCCATCGGCATCGCGGTGGAGGAGAACCGTGGCTATGGCGTGGTCCTGCTGGTGCGGGCGGGCAGGGTCCTCGGCCGCGAGGGCTTCGCCCTCGCCCTCCCCGAGACCTCCACCCCCGAAGAGGCCCTGAGCGAATTCCTCGACCAATACTACACCCGGGCCACAGCCATCCCCGAAGAAGTCCTTCTTCCCTTCCCGGTGGCGGAGACGGAGGCCTTGGCCGTGTATCTCCGGCGCAAGCGCGGGGGAAAAGTGGAGATCCTCGTGCCCAAAGCGGGGGAGCGCAAAGCGCTGGTGGAGCTTGCTCAGCGCAACGCGGCCCTGGCCCTCAAGCGCACAGAGGGGGAGGAAACGACCCCGGAAGAGGAAGCGCTTGAGGACTTGAGTGAAGCGCTGGATCTTTCGGTGCGGCCTTGGCGCATCGAGGCCTTCGACATCTCCAACCTGCAGGGCCAGGAGGCCACCGGATCCATGGTGGTGTTCGTGGGCGGGAAACCCAGGCCTGACCAGTATCGACGCTTCCGCGTGCGTCTTGCGGGCAAACCCGACGATTACGCGATGATGGAGGAAGTCCTGCGCCGCCGCTTCCAGCACGCCCTCGCTGAGCTTTCCGATCCTGCCCTATCCTCCCGCAAGTTCTCCGATCTCCCCGATCTGGTCTTGGTGGACGGCGGAAAAGGCCAGCTCAACATCGCGTGCAAGGTGCTGGAGGAATTCGGCTTGGGTGGGATCGAGGCGGCGGCTTTAGCCAAAAGGGAAGAGGTCATCTTCGTGCCCAGAAGGCCCGAGCCCATAAAGCTTCCCGAGGATTCCCCTGCCTTACACCTTCTGCAACGCATTCGCAATGAGGCCCATCGGTTCGCCGTGGAGTACCACCGCAAGCTTCGGGAGCAGCGCACCCTGGCCAGCCTCCTCGACGAGGTGCCGGGCATCGGGGAGAAACGAAAACAGCTTCTTCTCCTGCGGTTTGGTTCCCTGGAAGGCCTACGGCAGGCCAGCCTGGAGGAGCTCCTTTCCATCCCGGGGTTGCCCCGCAAGACCGCGGAGCTCCTGTACAAGGCTCTGCACCCATGAGGACGAAGCGGAGCGCACGCCCACGCCCCAGGAACATGGCTCGCTGGCCCGCGGGAATCGGCAGGACCGCGGTTGCTCAGGCTTGCGACGGGAGCCCAAGGAGGGGCGGCCGACGGGTAAGATTTTGGCCCACCCTTCTTGGGCTGTTCCGGTGGTGGAGCAAGGAGGAACATGAACTTGGTGGAGAAGCTGCAGCGGCTTTCGGACGCGTTTGGTGTAGCAGGTTTTGAGGACGAGGTGCGGGACGTGATCCGGGAGATGGTTGCGCCCTACGTGGACGGCCACGAGGTCGATCCCTTGGGGAACCTCATCTGCTGGCGCGGCCAAGGAGATCCCGTCATGCTCGACGCCCACATGGACGAGGTGGGGTTCATGGTGCGCTGGATCGAGAAGGACGGTTTTTTGCGCCTCACGGCCCTGGGAAGCTGGGACGAACGCATCCTCTTGGGACACCGGGTCGTCATCCGCACCCGCAGCGGAGAGAAAAGGCTGGGGGTGATCGGGGTCACCCCGCCCCACATCCTCGCCGAGGCCGAGCGTCAGAAAGTGGTGCCCCTGGAGGAGCTCTTCGTGGACGTGGGTGCCCGCAGCCGGGAAGAAGCCCTGGCCTTGGGGTTCCGTCTAGGCGACCCCGCCACCATCCATTACCCATTCGCCCACATCCGCGAGGGCTACGTGACCGGGAAAGCTTTCGACGACCGAGCGGGGTGCCTGGTGGCCATCGAGGCCCTGCGCCTCACCGCGGAGGAAAGGCTTCCTTACAAGCTCGTGGTGAATTTCTCCGTGTGTGAGGAAGGGGGGTTGCGTGGGGCGCGGGCCGCGGCCTATCGGATCGGTCCCAAACTGGCCCTGGCCCTGGAGGGCACCATCGGCGCGGACATGCCCGGCGTTCCCGAGGCCAAGCAGCCCGTGCGCCTGGGCCAAGGGCCGGCCATCACCCTGGCCGATCGCTCCATCACCGTGAACCCTCGCCTGGTGCGGTTCCTGGAGCGGGTGGCCGAGGAGGAAAACGTTCCCTATCAGTACAAACTCCCTGCCTACGGCTCCACCGATGCCGGTCCGATTCATCTGGAGCGCGGCGGAACCCTGGCGGGAGTGGTCTCCGTCCCCTGCCGCTACATCCATTCCCCAGTCTCCACGCTCCTCCTTTCGGATCTCGAGGCCACGATCAAGTTGGTCGTCGGGTTCCTACGAAGGGCGGCGGAGCTCCTATGAAGCGGGTCCATCTTTTCGTGTCCGGCCGGGTGCAGGGCGTGTTCTTCCGGGCTCATACCCGGGAGCTGGCCCAGCGCTTAGGCCTCACGGGGTTCGTGCGGAATCTGCCGGATGGCCGGGTGGAGGTGGTGGCCGAGGGGCCCGCGGAAAAGCTGCAGGAGCTCATCCAATTTTGTCACCACGGCCCGCCCCTGGCCCACGTGACCGGTGTGGAGATCCGCTGGGAGGACCCCACGGGCGAATTCCAAAGTTTCTCCGTACGCTAGCCAACCAAGCCCGTCAAGCAGCACTGCAGACTTCTATTCAGCCAAAAGCAACCCCAGCCTGCGCGTCATTCAGGGAGAGGCCGCAAGGACTCCATCCACGCTGCGTTCTCCGGAGAATTCGGTGCCCCAGGCGTGGAGCCGCCTGATGCATCCGGGCCAGTGCGCCAGAGGTTGGCGTCACAAACCCCCACAAGATCCCCTCCCCCATACCACGCGGCCCGCGCCCGATCCACCACACCTAGCTTCAGGCAGGCTTCCGGAGAGGTTTTATCCCCGTAGCAAAGGCCGAACACCACGTGGCCTTCGGCATCCACAAGGAAAATACAATCCCCAGCGTTTCCAAAACCTGTCCACTGCTCCAAGACAAAATAGTCCCCAGACTTCGCGGGAAGCACGAGCACAAAGTCCGCAGGATCAAGGTCATCTTTGGGGAAGTGCGGAGGCAGATTAGCGCGGTCGCCCTCGTTGTAAATGACGATCAAGGTGCCGGCAGGCACTGCCTGCCATAGCTTGTGCTCCGTAAACTTCAACCACACTCCACCGCGGGTTGTGCCCTGCAGGTCGCGCAAGACCCAGCCCCG
>CALKFO010000010.1 GCA_938084765.1 Candidatus Bipolaricaulota bacterium
TGGCGCAGGAGGTCCAGGCGGGCTTCCAGGGAGGTCATCCGGTTCTCCAAAGCCTCCATCCGCCCTGGGAGGGTGACCATCACCCCCTCCACCAGGCCCTCCAGCTTGTAGACCCGCTCCTCAATGGTCATCCCCTTCCAGCCTAGCATGGCGCGGTGCCCCTTTCCACGCTTCCCACCCGGACCTTGGGGTCCAGCTTGGGGCATCCCCCGGGACGGACCCTGGGGAGGCTCCGCCTGGACCCCTGAAGGCGCAACCCCTGGCGGAGGGGGAGGTCTGGGGATGGGGCTCTTGACTACATGGACTATGGGTCAGCACCCTGTAGCCAAGATGCCCGCGAGCCCATCCCTTTAAGCACCAGCACGGTGGCAATCCCCTTACGGGGAGCACCCCTGGCAACCGCACCCCCCTAGGAACCGTCTCCCGGGCGATGCCCCCAAGAGGGGGTCTTGGGGGCAACCCGGGTTTTCGTACCTGGCAAGGAAGCCGTGGGCGCAAGGCCCCCCAGGGCCAGGAGCCTCGGCCGGGACCGGTAGGCCCTCTGCCCTAAGGGGATTGGGGGTGGGGAAGTGCCCCCCAGGTCCTCCCCCAAGGGCCCCTCAGGCCACCATCCACCAGGGGGCCGCCACCACCCGGTCCACCAAGGGGAAGACCTCTTCTCCCCCATGGAGGAGGAGGCCTCCTGGGGCCTCGGGGTACTCGGCCAGAAAGGAGAGGAGTCCCTGGGCGTCCTTGGGGGTGGGCCTGGCGGTGGCCTTCACCTCCACGGGCAGGAGCTTCCCCTCCGCCTCCAGGATGAAGTCCACCTCCTGGCCGGAGGCGGTGCGCCAGTAGTAGAGGCCGGGAGGGTTTACCTGGGAGTGGGTAAAGGCCAGGAGGTCCAGAAGGACCAGGGTCTCCAGGTGGGCGCCGGAGGGTTGGCCCCCCGTCAGGTGGAGGGCCAGGGCGGGGTCCGGCAGGTAGGCCTTGGGGGCCTTGATCAGGCGCTTGGTGCGGCTACGGGCGTAGCCCCGAAGCCGGATCAGGAGGAAGCTCACCTCCAGGAGGTTCAGGTAGCGGTGCACGGTGGCTTGGGAGATGCCCAGGTCCCGCGCCAGCTCGCTCTGGTTCAGGAGGCTTCCCGAGCGCAGGGCCAGGGCTTCCAGGAGCCGGCGGAGCTCGGGCAGGTTCTCCACCGCCCTCAAGGCCGGCACGTCCCTTTCCAGGTAGGTTTGGAGGTAGGCCCGGAGCCACATCCGCCGCTCCTCCCAGTCCTCTAGGTGGAGGGCGGGCACCGGAAAGCCGCCCCGGGCCACGGCCTGCTGCCAGTCTTCCCTCAGCCCCGGTAGCTCCCTGAGGAGGTGGGGCCAGGCCCGCACGGGGGCGGCGAGGAGTTCCCCCCAGGGGCCCGCCCTCCCCAGGCCCTGCTGCTCCCGTCGGGTCATGGGCCAGATGACCAGATGGGCGGCCCTCCCCGCCAGGGTTTCCCCCAGGTGGGCGTGGAGGAGGAGGTGGGCGGAGCCCGTGAGCACGAAGCGTCCGGGGATGCGGGCCGCATCCACAGCGCGCTTGATGGCCAGAAGGAGCTCGGGTACCCGCTGTACCTCGTCCAGGATGAGCCTCTCCCCCCTGTGGAGGAGGGCTTGGGGGTCGGCTTCCGCCTGGAGGCGGAGATCCAGGTCGTCCAGGTTGAGGTAGAGGTGCTGGCCCAGGCTGGGCAGGTGGCGCACCAGGGTGCTTTTGCCCACCTGGCGGGCCCCCATGACCGCCACCACGGGAAAGACGCCCAATAGCCTCTCCAGATGGGGCCCGGCCGCCCGGGGGAGAAAGCCGGTTTCCATATCTGAATGATAGTCATTCAGATGCGGAAAGGCAAGGGCCATCCTCCTGGCCTAGGGAGGGCTAGGGGGTGGCGGGCCCCCCTTGACGATCCCGTATACCTGCTATATAACAGGTATTCAAGGAGGAGGTATGAGGCTACCCCCTGGACAAAGACGGGTCCTCGAGGCCCTCTCCGCCCTGGTGCGGGAAGGCCTCACCCCCACGGCCCACGACCTCACCCGGGCCCTGGGCCTCAGGCCCCAAAGCCTTCGGCAACACCTGGAGGCCCTGGAGAGGAAGGGCCTCCTGCGCCTCTACCCTGGGGGGCACGGGAGGCCCACCCACCTGGAGCTCACCCCCGAGGGGAGGCTCCTCGGGGGCCTGGCCATTCCCCTGGTGGGGCGGATCCCCGCCGGCCCCCTGGAGGCCAACCGGGAGGAGGTGGAAGGCCTCCTCCTCCTTCCCGGCAAGCCCCACCTCTTCGCCCTGGTGGTGGAGGGGGACAGCATGGCGGAGTACCTTCTGGAGGGGGATGTGGTGGTGGTGGAGCGGGGGGCCAAGCCCCGGCCGGGGGAGGTGGCCGCCCTCCTCCACGAGGGCCGGACCACCCTGAAGTACGTCTACCCCAAGGGGGACCGGGTGGTCCTCAAGCCCCACAACCCCGCCTACCCCACCCTGGAGCTCCCCGCGGGGGAGGTGGAGATCCAAGGGGTGTTCCGCTTCCTCCTTAGGGGCCAGGAGGCCCTGGAGCGCCTTGGGCTCCTCTGGAGGCCCTGATGGTGGCCGCCCTCCTCTTCCTCCCCTGGCCGGTGTGGTTCTGGCGCCGGGAGGACCCGGCCCTGGAGGCCTTCCCCCTGGCCGTCCACCGGGGGGGGCGGGTGGTGGCCCTCTGCCCCTGGGCCCGCCGGCTTGGGGTGCGGGAGGGGATGGACGGGGAGGTGGCCCGGATCCGGGCCCCGGGGCTGCGGCTCCTCCCTTACCCCCTCCAGGGGGAGGTGGCCTGGCGGGGCCTCCTCCGGGAGCTCTACCGCCATAGCCCCAGGGTGGAGGCCCTGGGGCCGGGGACGGCCCTCCTGGCCCTGGCCCCCGGGGAGGGGCCGGCCCTGGCCCAGGCCTTGGCCCGGGCCTACCGGGCCCGGGTGGGGGTGGCCCCGTGGCGGGAGGTGGCCCTCCTGGCCGCCTGGGCCAGCCGGGAAGGCCAGGCCCGCTGGGTGGGGGAGGGGGAGGAGGTGGCCTTCCTGGACCGCCTGCCCCTCCACGTCCTGCGGGGGGTGGGGCTTTCCCCGGAGGGGCTTGGGCGGCTTCGCCTTCTGGGGCTAAGGCGGGTGGGGGAGCTCCGCCGCTTCCGCCCTCCCCAGCTCCTGGCCTACCTCCGGGAGGGACGGGCCCTTTGGCCCTACCTCTTTGGCCCTTGGCGCCGGGAGGTGGCCCGTTTCCTCGAGGAGGAGGGGGTGGAGGCCGAGGTGGTCCTGGACCCTCCCGCCGAGGCGGAGGAGGGGCTTTTCCGGCACTTGGCCCGGGAGTTGGCCCACGGGCTTGCGGGAAGGGCGGCCTGGCGCCTGGAGGTGGAGGCCTTGGCCGAGGGCCTGGCCTTCCGGGGGGAGGACTGGCCCAAGGCCCCCGTGCGGGAGGTGGGGGAGGTGTACCGGGCCTTGGTGCGGGCCTTCGGGAGGAGCGGGGCCCTGGGCCTGGCCCTGGAAGGGGTGAGGGTGCGGGCCCACGGGCTGGTGCGGCCCGCCCAGCAGGAGGGCCTTTTCCGGCGCCCTGGGGAGGGGCTTGGCCTCCTCTTGGGGCGCCATCCCGGGGCCCTTTTGCGGGTGGAGGTGGTGGACCCTGGGGCCCTGGCCCCGGAGTGGGGGTTCCGCCTCCGCCCATGGGAGGTGGAGGATGCGGCTCTATCTGCAACCCGTGGCGGTGGTCCTGGAGGGGGGAAGGCCCCGGTGGGTGGCCTACCGGGGGCGGCGGAGGGTGGTGCGCCAACTGGACCGCTGGCGGGCCGGGGGGAGGTGGTGGCGCTTTGAGGAGGGCCGGGACTACTTCCTCCTGGAGGTGGAGGGGGGGCTGGTCCTGGAGGTTTTCCGCCAGGGGGAGGCATGGGTGCTGAGCCGGGTCTGGGACTAGCCCTCCTCTGGGCCGAGTCCTACTTCGGCCGCGGGGTTTCCTCCCCCGAAAGGCTTCTGGAGAGGGCCCAGGAGCTGGGGCACACCCATCTGGCCCTCACGGACTGGCTCTCCCTCTCCGGGGGGGTGCGGCTTTTCCGGAAGGCCCGGGAAGGGGGGGTGGTGCCCCTCATCGGGGCTGGGCTTCCCCTGAAGACCCCGGAGGGCACCTTCCCCGTCCTCCTCCTGGCCGCGAGCCGGGAGGGGTACGCCCGGCTTTCCGGGCACCTGACCCGGGCCCTGGAGGAGGGGGAGCTGCCCCTGGAGGCCCTCCTTGCGGACCACCAGGACCTGGTCCTCCTCACGGGGGGAAGGTGGGGCTTCCCCAGCCGCCTCCTGGCCCAAAGGCGCCTGGAGGCCCTAGGGCGCCTCCTGAGGGCCCTTAAGGAGGCCTTCCGGGAACGGCTCTTCCTCTCCCTCTACCACGGCCGGCTCCCCGGGGACGACCGTCGGGTGCGCATCCTCCGGAGCCTGGCCCAGGAGGAGGGCCTCCCCTATGTGGCCGCCTTGGAGGTGCGCCAGGCCACCCCGGGGCTCTACCCCCTCCTGGACGCCCTCACCTGCGCCCGGCTGGGGGTGGAGGTGGAGGCC
>CALKFO010000011.1 GCA_938084765.1 Candidatus Bipolaricaulota bacterium
GGGGACCGACTCCGCTTGCATTTTAGCCAAGAACTCCAGGGGCGCCAGCCCCCCCAGGGCCATGTGGGGCCTGCGGTGGTCGTGTCAAGAGTTATGTGTAAGCGTCTGTGTACGGGGGGCATACCTCTCCCGAAGCATCCCTTCCAACACCTCCTGCACCTCGGCAAAACCCTTCAACCTCCGCTCCGCCCACCTCCCCTCCTGCCGCTCGGACTCCAGGTACAAAAGCTTGTACACCGCCTCTTCCTTGGGAAACTTGTGGTCCCGCACCTTCGTCCCACGCCTCACCAGAACGCTAGCCCTTCGGGCTGAGCCCGAATAAACCGCTCCATCAGGTTAGTGCTCCGAAGATAGGGCCAAAGCACCTGGGGGCAATCGTAAAAGCGAAGCAGGGCCCCA
This sequence comes from Candidatus Bipolaricaulota bacterium, assembly GCA_938084765.1. Lineage (GTDB taxonomy): Bacteria > Bipolaricaulota > Bipolaricaulia > Bipolaricaulales > Bipolaricaulaceae > DTER01. The sequence continues at coordinate 400 of CALKFO010000011.1, forward strand.
GAGTCCTCCCACCAGGCCGCCACCAGGGAAGGATACCGAGACCCCCAGGCCTCCTTGAGCCTCTCCAAGGCCTCAAGGTACGCTTCGCGTGACCAAGGGCTTCCACCCGGCTCCTCGCCCCATAAATCCCCTTCAGGTCCTGCGCCAGCAAGGCCCGGTCCCGGGAACGCACCTGGGCCAGGCTGGAGCGCACCCTATGCACCACGCACACCTGCCACTGGGCCAGGGGATACACCCGGCGGATCGCCTCTTCCATCCCGGGTAGGCCATCGGTGATGAAGAGCAAAACCCGCCGCAGGCCCCTTTGCCATAGTTCCCTCAAGCTAGCCCTATCGGGCTGACCAAGACCTCTTCCCAGGCAGTGGCGCTTTCCGTAGGCAAAAGCCAAAAGCCCAGAACCTGCCTCTGCCCACCAGGGGTGACGCCCAGAGCCACATAGACCGCCTCCCGCTCCACCCCAATCCCCTCCCTTAGGACCTTCAAGAAGAAACCGTCCAGGTAGACCCAGGCCATATCTTCCGGTATAGGCCTATGACGGAAGGCCTCCACCTCCTTCAGCACCTGGTCGGTAAGGGCGCTGATGGTCTCGTGGGTGTAGCGGTGGCCCAGAAGCAGGCTCATCACCTCGGCCGCCTTGCGCTGACTGACCCCGGCGGCGTACAGGGCCACGGCCACCTCGCCCAGGTCCACCTGGCGGCGGGCGTAGGGCTGGAGGGAGCTGGGGTAGTACCTCCCTTCCCGATCCCTTGGGATGGAAAGCTCCACCTGGCCAAAAGCGGTCTCCAGCTTCCTGGGGTAGTAGCCGTTTTTCCGCCCCCCGTGTTCCCGCAAGAAGGCTTCCCGGTCGGCGTTGAGCAGGGCCTGCAGAACCTGGGTTACCGTTTCCCTCACTGCTTCCCTCAAGATCATCTGGAGGGTATCCTGATCCATGGGGTACCTCCTCTCCCGTTGGTACCCCCATTCATATACATACCCTTACACATAATTCCTTACACGACCGGAGATTCCCCGGGAGCGAGGGTTTATGCCCTTGCCCAAGGGGTGGAGGAGCGGACTTTTGCCTGGCTGGGGCGAAAGGCGGCTGGGGGAGGAGTACGAGTACCGCCCTGAGGTGACGGAAGCTTGGGTGTATGTGGGCAGGCTGCGCTTGTGGGTGAAGCGGCTAGCCCGGGCCGCCTGAGGTGGGGTGGGGGTTTTACGACAGCCTCTCACCCACTCAGCAGACCCGCCCTTCACAGTGTTCGCAGCTTTAAAGCCTGGGTGAACGCGGGCGCTACCGGGAGTCCACCCCCTGCGGCCCCGCCAGCTCCACTACCCGGTCGAAGCGGCTGTGCAAAGCCTCATCCCCGTGCAGTACCACGACCAGGGCCTTTCCCGCGGTCCGGCGCAGGATGAGATCGAGCACCCCCTCGCGGCTCTCGAGGTCCAGGTTGGCCAAGGGCTCGTCCAGAAGGTAGAGGTCGGCCTCTTCGCAAAGCAGGGCGCCGATGGCGGCCCTCTGCCGCTGCCCCGAGGACAGGGCCTCCGGGCGGCGGTCCTCCAGGCCCTCTAGCCCCAGTTCCCGGCGGATCCCGGCGTCGGGAACCAGCTCGCGTACCGTCAAGGGCGGCAGTTCCGGGGGAGCGGTGAGCGCGGCCACCCGCGCGGGCCGCTCCACCTTACCCCTCTCGGGGGCTAGATACCCAGAAAGCACGTGCAGCAGGGTGGTCTTGCCCACGCCGTTGGGCCCTACGAGGAGCACGCGCTCACCCGAGCGGATTTCCACCCGCGGCAGCTCCAGCGGGGCCCCGCCCGCGTAGTCCAGCCGCACCCCCTCGAGCCGGGCTTCGGCGGCCGGCTGCACGTAGGGGTCGGGTGCGGAGGAGAGCAGTCCGTGCAAGCGCTCGAGGATCTGCCCGTAGCGGTGGAACTCGGGCACCCGGCGCAACAGGGAAAAGGTGTTGTCCACCGCCCGCCAAAAGGCGTTGACGAAGGCCAAGAACCCGCCGAAGCTCAGCACGCGGATCAGGACGAAGTAGCCGCCCACGACCAGCGCGAGCGTGTTGGCCAGGTTCATGAACACGTCGCTCCAGGCCTGTTGGGCCCACATCAGCCGGTGGCTGCGGTAGGTGTCTTCGAGGTGGGCGCGCAGGGCCTCCCGGTTGGCCGCCAGAGTCGGGCTGAGAAGACGGGGTAGGCCGCGTAGAGCCCGGAAGGCCTTTAGCGATTGGGAGAGGACCTCGAGGTAGCGGGCCTCCGACTCCCGCTCGTACTCAGTCGCCCGGCGAATCCCCGTCCCAACCCGCTGCGCGACCCACAATAGCGGCGGGACCAGGATCGCCAGGGCCAGGGTAGCCTGCCACGACAGGTACAGCAGCACCCCCAGGAAGGTTAGGGCCGCCAGGGCCTGGCGGGCTAGGTCAACCAAGAGGGAAATCGCAGGGGCCAGCCCCTCGAGGACATCCCGGTGAACCCTGCTCACAAAGGCCCCGGCTCCCTCACGACTGAAGTCTTTCCAGTCTATTCGCAGGGCCTGGGCCAGCAGCCGCCCCTCCAAATCAAGCACCACCTGGTTGATAAGGGCCTTCTGCCAGAGGGAGGCGACCCAGAAGAGAGCGATCAGGCCCAGTCCCACAGCGAGGTAGGCGAATCCCAGGAGGGCGAAGCGCCGGAAGTCTTGCGCGATCACCGCCTCGTCGAAGAGCCACTTGAGCATCAACGGATGGAGCAGGGCCTCGGTCGCGCTCACCAGGCTGCTCACCGCCACCAGCAGCAGGAACTCACCCCTGCGCCCCTCCAGGAGGGTCCATAACGTCTTCATCGGGCATCACCTCGTCCAGCATAAAGTCGGCGGGGCCGGGGCTCGCCACCCGGTGCAGCACCCGCAGAACCCCAGCGCAACCGGTTGCGAAGTCACAGGAGACCCGCAGCAGTCCCTCACCGGGGACGGCTAACCCCTCCAGGGTTCGCCCCTGGGGTAGGAGGCTGGCGCATGTGCGCGGCTCGAAGAGGTAGAGGGTGCGAAGCCCCTCCAGCTGGCGCTCCAGCCGCGCGAGGTGGATCAGCCCCCTGGTGAGCAGATAGGCATCAAGGAGGGTGTCGATGACCCCGGCTATACCGAACAGGTAGCCCGGAAGCACCGAGTACTTGCGGCCAAGTTCGTTGAGCAGGGGCCGGGCCTCCTCGAGCCATCCGTAGCGCAGCAGCACCTTAGCCACCCCCGCGCTTCCCACCTCGACATAGGGTTCGAGGGTGCCCTTATAGCGGAAGCTCATCGTGCCGGGTCCCGTCCGCTCGGCCTGGGCCAGGTCAAAGCGTAGTGCAGCCTCCCCGTCCTGCCGTGCGGCCAGGTCGCCGGTTAGCTGGTGCAGCCGTAACAGGAAGAGTGCCACTCCGGACTGGCCGAAGCCCAATCCGGTGAAGGGCTCGTCGCCACTGAAGCGGTTGACCCAGTAGGCCGTCCCGTCCTTGCGTTGAGCGCGGCTCGCCAGTCGGCGGTAGATGTCCAGGGCTGCATCAAGGTAAGCCAGTTCCCTGTCATGTAGGTAGAAGTGAAGGTTGGCCAGCCCGACTCCGCTCAGCCCGTAGTAGAGGGTATAGTCCTCGAGGCTGGGGTGATGGTTGGCCCGTCCAAGCACTTCCCGCGCTACCTCGACCTCACCAAGCTCGAGCAACACCCAGGCAATCCCTGCCAGCCCGGTTAGCAGGCCCGGGGGGAAGTCCTGCGGGTCAGCGCGGCGGGCTCGGTCAATGAACCACTTCCGCCAGGACTCGTTGAGGCTGAAACCCGCCTTGTGCAGCGCGTATAGGACCCCTCCAGCACCGAACCCCAGGCTCAGCGGGTTGGTCAGTACGGCGAAGGGGTCGGAGGGAAAGAGCGTGGGGCGTGCGGGATCGGCGGCCTGTTCGAGGAAACGAGCGATCTGTACGGCCCACTCGCGGGCCTGCCGCGAGCAGGGGGCTTCCCCTACATCCCAGCGTGTGGCGGTCGGCACGCTGCGCAGCGGCGGTGTAGTCACCCGCCGCACCATACGCTCCTCCTCCTCGGTCAAGAACTCCAGCACCCCGCCGAGATCCCGCTCGCCCTCAGCGACCGAGACAATGAAGTCATGGATCTCTAAGGGCCACCCCATGTCGCGGATGAGTGCGGGGTAGACATCGCGGAAGAGTTCGGGGCGCAGGACCGCATATGCGCTGATGGGGTAGATGAAGTAGGCCATCATGCTAGCTAAGCTGTACAGGTCGTCGTACTCATCGTAAACGTGCTGTCTTGCCCGGTCGATCCGCCGGAAGCCGGGGGTGTACAGCAGGACCGGCCGCGCCAGCTCGTCTCCCTCTGCCCCTCCCTCCGATCGCCACATCGAGGCTTCAAAGTCAATGAGCACGACGCGGAGAGTATTCTTTTTGAGGAGGAAATTTCTTGCGGAGAGGTCGCCCAGCAGCACCCCTCGGCTATGCACAGCCTGTATTGCGCGGGCAAAGCTGCGGAATAGGCGAAAGAAAGACCGAAGGTAACGGGCGGAGCCCTGGCGGCTAGCCCGCACCGCCAGTAGCGGGTGGTGCTTGCGGAAAAGTGCAGCACGGATATCAATCCCTTCGACGTACTCTTCCGCAAGAAACAGGTGTTCCCACTCTTCAAACAACTCTATGGGGCGGGGAGCCACGCCGGTGCCGTTGAGTTGTCGCAGGATCTCCCACTCGCGGCGCAAGAGCACTTGCGCATCGTAAGATCCCAGGGGGTCAAAGTTGGTGTAGGGCCGGGCCTCTTTGATTACCACCCGTCGCCCGGTACGCAAGTCCCGCGCCAGATAGACCCCTCCGCTGTTGGAGAAGCTGAGCGCCTCCAGTACCTCGTAACGTCTGTTGAGCATCGGAGGCGCGTCCCCCTCTGGAGGCGTCCAGTCGTCGAAGGGCCAAGCCACCCAAGCGGGAGGGGCGAAGTACGGCTCGCGCCGGTCGGGAACCAACTCCAGTGCGGGCGTGGCGATCGCCGGAATCCGGCGACCTAGCTCGTCTACAATGTACTGTTGGCGGAAGGCGCCGTAGCGGAAGTACACCGCCCGCGAGTCCTTGTAGCGGAGGTCGGAGAGAATGTAGGCGCCCGCCTCACCCGTGATCCTTTCAGCCAGGCCCTGGATCACTTCACGAAACAGCTGTACCGAGGCGGGATAGGCGGTGATGAACTTGCCCGAGCTGCCGCGGGCCATGGCCTTGGAGTTGAGCAGCACGAGCACGTTGCGATCCAGCGCGAACTTGAACGCTACCCTCAACTCTTCAAAGTAGCTCGCCGCCTTGGCCAGCACCCGCTCGGCATTGCCGGGGTGGGCACTGACATGAATCTTCCACCCCTGCTCCGGCAGCGCTGCCCCCTCATCGTAATAGACTACCCACCAGATGCCCTCCCGGATCGCCCGCTCGCGCGCCTCCCCGGTCAGCACGTCGGCAAAGCCCCTGCCCTGAGGGCAGTAGTACGTGTCCAGAGGCTCGTAGAACAGGCTATCGTCCCAAACGTACAGGAACCGGTCTACCCAACGCTCATCCCTCATCGCTCTGGCCCCGTGGTCCTCAGCTCCTGGAGCGCCGTTCTGCCCTAGGGCTGGCCCGTCGGAACGGCCGCGCCGGGGTATCCCAGCGCAGCCGTTCTGGAAGCTCAGGCCGCTGTTTACATTGCCTTGCTACAACAGGCGCTGAAGCTGCTCGTCCAGCTGGCTGCAGCAAAGCCTGGATCCTGCCGCACGGTCATCCTCTGGAGGCTGAGAACCTTCATTGCGTTTCCTCCTTTCTGAACCCACTACCGGGATCACCTCTAGGGCCGAAAGCCGCCTGTGACCGGTTGTTCACTTGCCTTTCTCACCCCCTTTCACCCCACAGTTTCCGGAGCTAGTGCCCTTTTTTCAAGCCCCCCCGGGCTGACCTCGGTCGTGTAAGGAATTCCTTCGTGTGCTACCTCATAGCTCCCCCCTAGCCATTTTCAAGAGCACCCGGCTACGGATGAGGTTGTGGACCAGCAGGATGAGGTTCACCCGGGCCACTAGACCCCAGTAGGACCGAACCTCTATCCGGTGAAGCCCCAAAGAGCGTACCATCACGCTAAACCGGGTCTCGATCCAGTTGCGTACCCTCCCCAACAAGCTACGCTGACGCGTGACCCACTCTCTCCACCCCGTCTCCACCACCTTTCCTCCCCTAAGCCGGTAGGAAGGTGTCTTGACCCCCTGGACCCAGCGAAAACCCCGGTCACCAAGGACCGCGGGCAAACCCTCCAGAAGCTCCCCTGCCCAGGTCTCCCGGGCATTCCCGGGAAGAAGAGTCCAACGAAAGAAGAGGCCCCGCTCGTTCATCACCGGCACAAGGACGTACCCGCCAAAGGCTCCCAGGGGACCCACCCCCACCGCGGCCTCAGGAAGAGAGAGGCCGTGGATACGGTGGCCGTGGGCCAGGGGGATGGGCTTGAGGTCTACCACCTGGAGCAGGCCTTGTCCCCCGGAGAGCTTTAAGGCGAGGTGGGCCAGCAGCCCATGAGCC
>CALKFO010000012.1 GCA_938084765.1 Candidatus Bipolaricaulota bacterium
GGAAGAAACTCGGTGAGGCCCTGAAGCAGACCAAGCCCGACGTAGCGGATCACCGCGACCCCTGCGGTTCACACGTGGGGCAGCCCGGCGCCTAAAAAGAGAAACAAGCCGCCCTTCCCCAGGACCAGCACCGCCAGGGCCAGGGCTACGACCACGAGTCCCCACACCCACCAAGGGGTGGAGGCGCTCGGGCCGGGTTCTTCGGCGAGGACAAGGCGCACGGGGACGCGCAAAACCAACTCTTCAGGGACTGGGTTGGTCGCTCCAGCACGGTAACGCACCACGAGCACCGCCTCGTGAGGAAAGGCCTTGGGGTCAATGTTCTCCGCCAAGAACACCAGCTCCATGGTTTTTCTCTCCCCGGGCGGCAAAGAGAAGCGCGGGGATCGGTCTTCCCGTAGCCCAGCCGGCAGGCCCTCCCATCCCACCTCCGCTTCCTCCACAGGAAACGCTGATTCGTTCACAAACTCTACGGAGAATTTGGTGATACCTCGGGCAGCCAGGCGAATCGGGTCGGGGACGGTAACAGCTAAGGGAGCCGCGGGAGCCTGAAGCTCGCGACCCTCGGGCTCAACAGGCTCCGCCAAAAGGGCCTGCACGGCTGCACGGAGCTCCTCCCCATGAAGGTCGCGGAAGCGGATGATGCCGCGGCGATCCAAAAGGTAGGTGGTGGGGATTTGGTAAACACGGTAAAGGTTGGCCACGGGGTTATCCCAACGTCGGCCGAAGAAAGCATTGGGCCAAGGTATGTTGTAGGTCTCGAGGATCCGGCGCAGGTCCTCACCGCTCTCATCTAGGCTCACCCCCACGATCTCAAACCCGTGGGGGTGAAACTCCGCATACAGGGCCCGTACCCCGGGCAAGGCCGCCATGCACGGCGGACACCACGTGGCCCAGAAGTCCAAAAGCACCACCTTTCCCCGAAATTGGGAGAGGCTCAGGACCTGCCCATCTCGGAAATTACGGAAGACGAAATCGGGAGCAGGAGCTCCCGGGATCAACGGGACCTTGGGAGGAACATAGGCCACCTGCTCCAGCGCCAGGGAACCCCCATCCGGCGCGATCCCCTGCACCCGATAACTTTTTCCCTCCAGGGTAAAGGGCTCGGTAAGCCTAAAGCGTTCGTGACCATCGGGCTCAGCGTAGATGCGTCCGTCTCCGTCTACGTCCACACCAAGAAAATCCCCTTTTGTGCCGAAAACGCCGTCCACATCACCATCCACAACCACGATGGTGCGCCCTTGAAATGTGCCCATGCGAGGAGCTCCGCCCACCAGGAACACATAGCTCCTTCCCTCCGGCCAGATGATCTGCAGCGGATAGGAAAAGGAGCGCTCACCTAATTCCGCCGTCAGGGTCGTCGTCCATACCACCGCCTCAGGAGCCCGGGTTGGGGAAAGGGCCTCCGCGGGGACCAGCCGCCCGTCCCGGTCCTCGTCCAGCCAAAGCTGGACCTGGTTCTGCGGGGTCACCCCCAAAAGGAGCGGGTAACGCGCCGCCCCCAGGGTGATCTCCCCGAACAGACGCAGGGAAAGCGAAGGCCCTTCGAAGCGCACCGGGGTAGGGGGTGTGGGGAAGAGGCGCAGAGCCTGCACCGCTTGGGCCCAGGCCCCCAGCCCGACGGGATCGGCGGGCGCCAGCAGGACCTCGTGGGCCATGGCCACCGTGCTCAAAACCCAAAGGAGAAGAGCAAGACGTCGCATTTCTCACCCTTTCCTCAGCTTCTCCGCGGCCCGGTGCAACCGCTCGGCCGCCAGCCTCGGCCCCACCAGGGCCAACACCTCAAACAGCCCGGGGCCCACGCGCGAGCCGCTCACCACCACGCGCATGGGCAGGGCCACCGCTTTCAGAGGGAGATCCAAACGGGCCAACGTCTCCCGAATCGTTGCTTCCAAGGCTGCCGGGCTACGATCCCGAACCTGATCCAAAGCCTGAGCCATGACCTCAAATGGTTCGGCCAGCTCGGGCCGCAACAGTTCCTGCCCATCCGGGGGCACGGCCAACTCCCCCGGAAACAGCATGCGCGCGGTATGAGCAAGTTCCACAAGGGTTCTGCTGCGATCACGGAAAAGCTCCACGGCGCGATGCATGATGTCCTCCGGAATGGCCGCGATCTGCTCCGGCGAGGCCACGCCCTCCAGGAGGAGGAACTCCTGAACCAACTTCGTCAGCTCGGGAACGGGCAGCCGGCGCATCCACTCCCGGTTCAACCACAGGAGCTTCTGCTCGTCAAAAACCGAGGGGGACTGCCCAACGCCATCCAGATCAAAGTACCGGATGAGCTCCTCCCGGGTGAACACCTCCTGATCACCATGGGACCAGCCCAGCCGAGCCAGGAAGTTCACCATGGCCTCAGGAAGGATCCCCTTGCGTCGGTACTCCAAAACGGAGACAGCGCCGTGGCGTTTGGAAAGCTTCGTGCGATCGGGCCCCAGGATCAGTGGGAGGTGCGCGAATTTGGGCGGAGTGAGGCCCAAAGCCCGATAGATGTGCAGTTGCTTGGGCGTGTTGGGGAGGTGCTCATCGCCGCGGATCACGTGGGTGATGCCCATTTCTGTGTCATCCACGACGCACGCGAAGTTGTAGGTGGGGGTCCCATCGGATCGGAGGATCACAAGGTCCTTGAACTCGCGGTTTTGAAACTCCACTTTGCCGGCAATGAGATCGTCCACCACGGTGACCCCATCCTTGGGCATGCGGAACCACACGGCCCCGTCGGCCTCATACGCCGCCCCCCGTCGCAGCAGCTCCTCAGCATAGTGCTGGTGGATGTCGAATCGCTCGGTTTGCCGGTAGAACTCATCCCAATCCAGGCCCAGCCAGCGCAGGGAAGCCATGATCTGCTCGATCGCCTCTTCGGTGGAACGGGTCCGATCGGTGTCCTCGATGCGCAAAATGAACGTGCCACCATGATGGCGGGCGAACAGCCAGTTGAACAGGGCTGTGCGCGCTCCGCCCACATGGAGGTAGCCGGTGGGGCTGGGGGCAAACCTCACGCGAACCTTGTCCATAGCGTCGGATTGTAGCCAGCCCTGGGGAAAAGCCCAATCCGTGTGGCCGCCCCAACGGTCCTGGGATAAGATGGATCTGGTGAGAATATGCCGGTGGCTGCGTATGTCCTGATCCGCTGTCGCGGGGCAACGGAGGAAAAGGTGGCCGAGGAGCTACGGAAAAAACCCCACGTGAAAAGGGTGGACACCGTCTTCGGCGATTACGACGTCATCGCTTATCTGGAGTTCGACGAGCTTCCCTCCAGCTTTTCTGTGGCCGAGCTGTATAAGATCGTGACGGAGGAGATCCGCCAGGTGGAGGGGGTCTTCTCCACCAGCACCCACATCGTGACCACCAAGCCGGGAAAGGGGGCGGGATGAAGCGGGACCTGGTGGGCCTGGCCGATTGGAGTGCGCAGGAGATCTGGGAGGTTTTGGAGCTTGCTGCCCATCTCAAGCGGGAGCAACGCGCCGGCGTGCGGCACGACCACATCCTGCGCGGGAAAACCCTGGCTATGGTTTTCCAAAAACCCTCCCTTCGCACACGCGTCTCCTTCGAGGTGGGGATGCGGCAGCTGGGGGGGTATGCCCTTTACCTGGGCCCGGAGGACATCAAGCTGGGCCAGCGGGAGACCGTGGAGGATGTGGCGCTCAACCTCTCCCGCTACGTGGATGGGATCATGGCCAGGGTGTTCGGGCACGAGGTGGTGGAGGAGCTGGCGCGCTTCGCCACCGTCCCCGTGATCAACGGCCTCTCCGATCTCCTCCATCCGTGCCAGGCTCTGGCCGACGTCCTCACCATTTGGGAAAAGAAACGGAGGCTTGCTGGATTGGTGCTCGCGTTCATCGGGGACGGCAACAACGTGGCCAACTCCTTGATCGAGGCCTCCGCCAAGCTGGGGCTGCAGTTCCGCATCGCCTGTCCGGAGGGCCACGAGCCCAACGCCCGCATCGTGGCCGAAGCCCGGGCCCTGGGGGCGGAAATCCAGATCCTCCGTGATCCCAAACAGGCAGCCAAGGACGCCGACGTGCTGTACACCGATGTGTGGACCAGCATGGGGCAGGAAGCGGAGGCGGAAATTCGCCGCCAGAAGTTCCAAGGCTACACAGTGGATATGGACCTGTTGGCCCTCGCCAAACCCGATTGTCTCGTGATGCACTGCCTTCCCGCCCACTATGGTGAAGAGATCACGTATGAGGCGGCGCGAAGCAAAAACTCGGTGATTTTCGACCAAGCGGAGAACCGCCTCCACGCGCAAAAGGCCGTGTTGGCCCTCCTTTTGGGGGGCCGGGGTTGACCCCCGCCTCAGCGGAGGGCCTCCGCGCGCTCGAAGCTCCGCTCAGGAGACAGGCTGTGGAGAACCACCTGATCCTCGGGGAGCACAAGGCCCGCGACCAACCGGGCCAAAAGCTCGCCCAAGGCCGGGCCGAGCATGACGCCCTGGCCACAGAGGCCGATGGCCACGAGATACCCCCTCACCTCCTCCACCCAACCCACCAGGGGAAGGCCATCGGGGGTCATGGGGTAAAGCCCCCGCCAGGTGCGGCGCACGCGGATCCCCGCTAGCCTGGGCACCACCTGAATGATCCGGCGCGCCACCTGCGGCAAAAAGGCGCTCGTTTCCCGCAAATCCTCGCCCCAGATGGGCGGATCAGGGGTGATGCAGAAGGCGATCTGCCCGGTGGCCAACTGGTGGAAATAGCAGTTGGCGGAACCCGGGCCAGGCCGGATGTCTACGATCATGGGGGCCAAAAAAGGAGCCACCGGCTCGGTGATCCCAGCCTCGTGGCAGTCAGGATAAACCGGATGGTCCACACCCAGGAGCTTGCCAATGTGGGCAGCCCAAGCGCCCGCGGCGTTGATCACCACCGCCGTGGGATAAACCCCCTGGGTCGTGCGCACCGCACGGACGCGGCCGTTGTGCACCTCGATCCCCACCACTTCCTCGCCAAATTTGAACTCCGCACCCTCCCGCTTCGCCAGCTCGTAGTAGGCATGACATAAAAGGAGGGGCGAGCAGTGCCCATCGCCTGGGGAGTAGGTCCCACCCCGCAGCCCCTCGGGGTTGAGGTCCGGCACGATGCGCAGAAGCTCCTCCGCCCCACACCACCGGATGTCCAGACCATACGAACGCTGAAGGGCCACGAGGTCCTTGAGGATCTTCTCCTCTTGTGGGCGGTAGGCCACGAACACGTACCCCCCCGACCGCCATTCCACATCGTAGCCGTACTGCTCGGCAAAGCGGGAGAGGATCTCGATGGTGCGCAAACCCAGCCGGATCTTCGCGGGGTCGGAGTGCGTGGCCCGGACCCCGCCAATGGCCGCCTTGTTCGAGCCCTGACCCGGGCTTGGTAAACGGTCGATCACCAGGACTTTCAGTCCCTGTTTGGCAAGATAAAAACCCGTGGGCGTGCCCACGCTTCCTGCACCGATCACCACAACGTCGTAGCTCACAGCTCCTCCATGCCCGCGAAAAGTCCCAGGGGCACCTCCAGGAAAAGAGGCCTGGGGGTGAGGTCCGTGACCTCTTGGGGTGGGACCCCTTCCTCACGAAATAGGCGTAGGATGAGGTTCCTGCAGGTTTTCCCGCCGCAGGCCCCCATCCCGGCCCGCGTCACCGCTTTGATCTCGTTGAGATCCCGTACCCCCTGGCGGATGAGCGCGCGGATCTCGCCGGCAGTGACGCGCTCGCACCGACAGACCACCGCTTCGTTGGGGATGGGTAAAGGCTCAGGCGGGATCTCCGGGATCGAACCTCGCAGGCGCACGCCTCCTACCCGCAGGGCCCACTCCTTGGCCACCTTGAGCCGCAAGATTGTTGTGTGATCTGCGCCCGGCACCCGCCCAACTCCTTCCAGCTCCGCCTCGGCAAGCGGCGTTCCCTCCGCGTCCACCGCAAGAACCCGGGTTCCTGGCGGCGGCACCTCCAAGAACTCCCAGGGCACGCTCACCGTGGGGTTTTCCGGATCCCTACGGAAGTCCACGAGCGTGATGGCCAAACCCGGGCAGAACGCCACGCACCGGGCGCATCCGCTGCACCGTCTTTCCCCGGTGAACCGAGGTGGCCGACGGATGTCCTGGGGGTCCACCTGGATCAGCCCCAAGGGACAGACGGCCGCGCACGGATCACAGGGGATCTCCTGCACACAGTGGATGACGGGGAACACGGGGAGCTGGGGCGGCTGGGGCCGCGCCTGGATTCCTCCGGGTTTCGACTTCAGGATCGCTGCGGTTCGCTCCCACTCCAAGGGGATGGAAACCTCCCTTCCCAGGGCCTGGGCAGCCTTTCTTCCAGCGATGCGGCCGGTGAAGATGGCGGCGGAAGCCTCCGCGATCTCCTGGGCATCGCCCGCGGCAAACGCAGGAATCCCAAACTCCTGAGCTTTGCGGTAGAACTCGTCCACCGGATCGAGCCCCACGGCAATGAGGATGGTGTCGCAGATGAACGTCTTCTCCGTTCCCGAAATGGGGCGCAACCTCTCATCCACCTGGGCGATGGTGATCCCCTCCACGTGTTCCACGCCGTGGGCGGCCACCACGGTGTGGGAGGTGTAGATGGGCACCCCCAGGCGTAGGAGTTTGTCCTTGTGCACTTTGTATCCGGTGCAATCGGGAAGCGCCTCGCACAGCCCCACGACCTCGATCCCGGCTTGCAGGGCGTGGTAGGCGGCAATGAGGCCCACATTTCCCCCGCCCACCACAAACAGCTTCTCCGCTGGCCGCACAAGGTCGCGGTTCACCAGGGTCTGGAAAGCGCCCGCCCCGTACACCCCGGGCAAAGTGTTGCCGGGGAAAACAAGGGAACGCTCGCGGGCGCCAGTGGCCACCACCAAAACCTGGGGCTGAACCAGCGTGTACCTTCGCCCCTCCTTGAGGATCCCCACTTTTTTATCGCTGAACACCGCAAGGGCTGGGGAATTGAGCCATACCTCCACGGTTTTTTGCGCCTCTACCTCAGCGGTGAGCTTTTCGGCGATCACGATCCCCCGTGTGCCCGCGTACACAGCATTTCGGGAGCCAAAAAAGCGGTGGGTCTGCAGAAGGAGCTTTCCGCCCAAGCGGTGTTTGTCGTCCACAAGAAGAGTTTGGACCCCAAGCGTGCCCAGTTCCACCGCGGCGGCCATGCCCGCGGGCCCCCCGCCGATCACCAAGGCCTCCACCGCGATCTCCTCCACATCCCGGAACCCGAGGCGCTCCGGTGCGGGCGGCGGCTGAGGGAGCCCATCCAAGGGCGAGACCCGCAGGCCCGGCCGCACCAGGGTCATGCAGGCTTTGACCGGCCGACCGTCAGCCAGGACCAGGCACTGGGCACACTGACCGTTCGCGCAAAAAATCCCTTGCGGAGAGCCATCCTTGGGATGGTGGCCAAAGACCCGTATCCCATGGGCAAAAAGAGCGGAGGCGATGGTCTCCCCCGGATACGCCAGGAGTTCGGCCTCCCCAAAGAAAAAGGTGAAGGGTTCGGCGCGCGCCACACTCAAGATGGGATGAGACTCAATGCGCATTTTCCCTCCGAAGTTTAACCCGCCTTTCGTAAGCCGCGCCACCGAGATAGGCTTCGCGCACCCGCTCATCCTTGGCCAATTCCGCAGCAGGGCCCCACAGGATGAGCTTGCCCACCTCCAGGATGTACGCGTAGTTCGCGATCTCCAGGGACTTCCTGGCGTTTTGCTCCACCAGGAGGATCGGCACCCCGTCCCTGTTGATCTGGACGATCGTGGCGAACACCTGCTCCACAAGGAGCGGGGCCAACCCCAACGAGGGCTCGTCCAACAACATGAGCTTGGGGGAACGCATGAGGCCTCGGCCGATGGCCAACATCTGCTGTTCCCCGCCGGACAAGGTCCCCGCAAGCTGTCTACGGCGCTCGCGCAGGATGGGGAAAAGCCCGAACACCCGCTCTTTGGCCCGCTGGACCTCGGCCTTGGCGCACCCGTAGGCCCCAAGGTTCAGGTTCTCCTCCACCGTGAGGGTGGCGAAGACCCGGCGGCCCTCGGGGATGTGCACGATCCCCAGGCGCGCGATGTGGTGGGCGGGGAGCTCTTGGAGGTTGCGGCCGTCGTAGAGGATCCGACCCGCTTTGGCCCGCACCAGTCCGGAGATGGCCTTGAGAAGGGTGGATTTTCCCGCGCCGTTGGCCCCGAGCACGGCCACGATCTGCCCTTGAGGCACCTCCAACGTGACGCCCTTCAGCGCCTCCACCGCGCCGTAGCTCACCACCAGCTCCTCAACGCGCAAGGGCATGGCCTTCGCTCCTGCCCAAATAGGCCTCGATGACCACGGGGTTGTTGTAGATCTCCTCCGGGGTGCCCTCGGCGATCTTCTTCCCGTAGCTCATGACGGTGATGAGATCCGAAAGCCCCATGACCACGTGCATGTTGTGCTCCACCAGGAGCACGGTGAGACCTTGCCCGGGCAATTCCCCGATGAACTCCATCATCTGGGCCTTTTCGCTCTCGTTCAGGCCACAGGTGGGCTCATCCAAAAGGAGGAGTTTGGGGCGGGAGGCCAGGGCGCGCGCCAGCTCCAGGAGCTTTTGGGCCCCATAGGGGATGTTCCGCGCCAGCTCATGACGAAAGCGGTCCAACCCCACGCGCGCCAAACACTCCTCGGCCACCTCCCGGATGCGTCTTTCCTCCTGGCGTTGCCGGGGAAGGCGGAACACGGAGGCCAGGAGGCCGGCCCGTCCATGGGCGTGCTGGCCAGCCATCACGTTCTCCAAACAGGTCATGTTTCGGAACAGCCTGGGGTTCTGGAAGGTGCGGGCAATCCCCCGGGCCAAGATGTCATGGGGCTTCAACCCGTTCAGCACCTCCCCTTGGAACCGCACTTGGCCCTCCTCGGGCCGGTAGATGCCGGTGATCACGTTGAACACCGTGGTTTTCCCGGCGCCATTCGGCCCAATGATGGAATGGATGGTCTTTTCGCGCACCGCCAAATCCAAGTGGTCCACCGCTACCAGGCCCTTGAAACGCTTGGTGATCCCCACCGTTTGGAGGAGGAACGCGGCGGTCATGGTCGGGAAGCGCGCTTAAGGAGCAGGGATTCCACGGCGCGCCGACGTGGCCAAAGCCCTCCCGGACGGAAGTACATGGTCGCCGCCAAGGCCAACCCAAAGAAAAGCATACGATACTGGGCCACAGGCCGAAAGACCTCGGGAAATAGCACCACCAACAGGGCCCCCAGAATCGTGCCGGGGATCGAGCCCATTCCCCCCAAAAGGACGATGGAGAACATGAGGCAGGACTCGAG
>CALKFO010000013.1 GCA_938084765.1 Candidatus Bipolaricaulota bacterium
TCAAACCGAAGACGAGCTCGCCATGGAGAACTGTAGCCCCAAGGCCCAAGCTCAAAACTGCTCCGCCGCTTGCGTTCCCGAATATGAGCCCTGCGTTTGTATTTATGAACGTGATGTTCGCCGGGAATCCTAGGTCCCAACCAGGGGCAAGGCTGAGCCTACCTTTGACCCCCACCGCATAGAGCATCCAAAATTCTGTGCCAACCGATCCATGGCCCATGGTTCCCTGGACTTGAAACGCAGCTGTAAGGCCGTAGGCAACCTGCAGAGAGGAGGAAACGTAGCGGGGGCCGACGAGCGCAACCGAGGCTCCTCCGCCCAGAAGAACTTCGCCGGCCCGCAAGGTATAGGCGCCGGACAAGGGTGGGATTTCGCGAAACGATTGTCCCAGCGTAGAACCCCCAAGGACTAAGCTCGCCGCACAGACCAGCACACAAACCCACGCCCTCATCTATGCCTCCTTTCGCAAAAGCAGCATACCGTTTCCGGCCTCCAGTTGGCCAATGTGAACCGCGGAACGGCTGTGGGCGAAGCGACATGGCGTGACACTGGGTTGAGCCTGAATAGGAGGGCCCAACCCCCATCTCAGCCCAACTTATGAGCACTTAGCCCGTTGGGAGTCCTAACGTTTTCCGGGCGCTGGCCTCCTTTAGCTTTGCAGCAAATCCAAACCCCCAAAGATGAGCAGCGTGTACGCACTGCACGAAACCTCTGGGGGCTTTCAAGGGCTCTGCGTCCAGGGGGCGACACACGGAACGCGGCAACCCGCCGTTTTGAGAATTGCGTCGGTCTACGGCCTCCTTATGCGCGCCTTTAAGTTCGCGAGCGGTTCAGAGTTTCACCCGCAGGCCCATGCCGCCGCAGCCGCCCTCTTTGAGGGGGACCTCACACCAGCCGCGGTAACACGCCCCGCGGGTGGGAAGGCCATACGCTGCCGGGTCCAGCCCCAACCGGCGCAGCTCCTGGGCCAAGTAGTACTGAGGATGGGCAAACCGCAACCACTCCTCCACAGAAGCGCGCACTTCTTGGACACTGAAACCCTTCTCCCGGATTAGCCAGGCTGCCAGGCCCCGGGCGCTGCGCACAAGGTTGCAGATGAGCCCGCCCTCCTCGCAGCAGCACCGGGTGACGCGCGTGTCGTCGCAACAGGGCGTGGGGATTCCCCCAAGGGCAGCGGTGAGGACCTGCGCTTCGATGGGGGTCAAAGGGATCTCATAATACCAGTCGGCGAAAAGCTGGGCATTCTCCAAGGATAAAGGAAGGCCATAGGCCGTGGGCGTGCCCGCGGCCGGGATGATCTGGGCTTGGAGATCAGCAAGAGAAACGGAAGGGGGCGGCTCCCTTCCCGCCCGCCAGAGGACCACCGCCCCCATCACCAAGGCCAACGCCAAAAGCACCACAAGCCAGGTTTTATCCATGAGCGCGACCTTTCTTCTTCCTGGGGTCATCGATCAACCCGAGGGAAGACAGCAGGGCGGCACCGCGGGAGGGGAAACTTTCACCTCCAAGCCCATGCCGCCACAGCCGCCCTGATCCAGGGCCACCTCACAGCGCCCTTGGTAGCAGGCCTCATAAGCCTCGTGCGGTTCGAGCCCGTACTCCCGGGGATCCAAACCCAGGTCCTCCAGCGCCTTTGCTAGATAATAATTGGGCACAAGGAACCGCAGCCACTCCAGAACCGCGTGGCGCACCTCCTCCACGCCGTAGCCGCGATGAACGATGAGCCACTTGGCCAGGCCTTGAGCCGAACGGGTGAGGTTACAAATGCGCCCGTGCGCTTGACAACAACAGCGCAATACCGGGTTATCATCGCAACAAGGAGCAGGAATGGCCAACAAGGCTTCTTCCCATAGCGCCTCCTCCTCTGGGGTCAATCGGATCGTGTAGTACCAATCAGCAAAATGTTGGGCGTTCGCCAGGGACAAGGGGATGCCATAAGCGGTCTTCTTCCCCGCCTCGGGGATGAGCTCCGCACGCAGCTTGGCCAGCACATCCTCCTGGCCATACACAGCAAAGCCCGCGGCCAACAGTCCAAAAACGCACAACAAAACCGCTGTCTTGCGCATTTGGCCCTCCTTTCGTTGGTTAAAGTAGCACTGAGTTTTACACCGAGTTTTACACCTTCGTGCGGCCGGAGGTTTCAGGGTAAAAGGCAGGGCTTTGGGTGTCGGCAAAGAGGGCGGGAACCCCGCCGGTGTGGAGGAACACTACATTCTCTCCCGGGCGGAAGGCGCCGCGGCGGGCCAGATCCAGAAGACCCGCCATGGCCTTCCCCGTGTACACGGGATCGAGAAGGATTCCCTCTGCGCGGGCCAAAAGCTCCACGGCCTCCCGCATGGCCGGCGTGGGCACCGCATACCCTGGACCCACGTAGTCGTCGTACACTTCCACCGCCTGTTTCGGCACAGGGAGGTCCACCTCCAAGAACCGCAGAGCTTCCTCCAGGTTTTGCCGGATGCGTTCCCGCAGGGTCTCAGCTTTCCCCGAAACGCTGATGCCCACCACCCGGATCTGCCCTTGGGCGAACAGGAGCGAGCCCAGGATCAGCCCGGTCTGGGTTCCCGCAGTTCCACAGGCGGTGACGATGACGTCCGGGGCAAGGTTCAGGGCGCGCATCTGTTCCAGAAGTTCTAGCACGCAACCCGCATAGGCCAGCGCGGAGTGCAGGGGCTGGCAGCCGTTGGGGATCACGTACGGGGTCTCTCCCTGTTTCCTCAACTCCTCCGCGAGCTCCCAGGCCCGGGCCTCCGTGGCCCGCACCAGCTCTTCCCGGGTAGCGTACCGTTTGGGGTCGACCCAATGGATCTCCGCCACCCCCAGGATGTGGTCCAAAAGGAGGTTTCCCGTGGGTCTCTCCGGCCGCTCCCCGCGCAGGACCACGTACGTCTTGAGGCCCAGACGATTGGCACAGGCAATGGTCAAGCGCACATGATTGCTCTGCACGGCTCCGCTGGTCACGATCGCCGTGGCTCTCTGCGCTTGAGCCTCGGCCAGCGCGTACTCCAGCTTGCGCACCTTGTTCCCACCCAAGGCAATCCCCACGAGGTCTTCGCGTTTGATGAAGATCCTTTGCCGCAGAACCCGCGACAGATTGGGCAGCTCGGCAAGCGGCGTGGGATACTCGCCCAGGCGAAGCCGCGGAATGCGTCCAAGTTGCATATGACCTCCTTTCGCCACCATTTTCCCGAAAACGAACCGATTGCGCGAACAAAGAGGGAGACGTAGGCTCAAGCGCGATGAGCGTGCGGTGGGTCCTGCCGGTGCGGGGCATGACGTGCGCGGCCTGTGCGGCCCGCGTGGCGGAGGCGCTGTCCCGCGTGCCAGGCGTGAAGAAGGCCGCGGTGAACCTGGCCACGGAGCGGGCCATGGTCGAGGCGGAGCCCCACCTCAGTTGGGCCAAGCTTGTACACGCCGTCAAAGAAGCCGGCTACGAGGTCCCCACCGAGACGGTGGTCCTCCCCATCGGCGGGATGACCTGCAGCTCTTGCGTCGCCCATGTGGAGGAGGCCCTGCACTCGCTCCCCGGCGTCGTCTCCGCCTCGGTCAACTTCGCCACCGAGAAGGCGACGGTCACCTTCATCCCCGGCGTGGTGGGCATCCCGGACTTCCAGCGCGCGGTAGCGGAGGCCGGGTACGAAGTCCTGGAGGCCCCCGCCGAAGGGGCGGCCACCCAAGAGGACGAGGCCGAACGCAAGATGCGCGAGAGCCACTTCCGCATGCGCGTCGCCTGGGCGTTCACCGTCCCCATTATCCTCTGGATGCTCCCCGAGATGCTGTGGGGGGTGATGTGGCCCAGCCACCTGATCTTCAACCTGGGGATGATCCTCCTGGCCGCGCCCGTCCTCTTCTGGGTGGGCCGCCGGACCTACCGGAGCGGCCTCTCCGCCGCCCTCCACGGCTTTGCCAACATGGACACCCTCATCACCCTGGGCACAGGCGTCTCCTTCCTCACCGGCCCGGCGTCCTTCTTCTTCCCCGTCGCCAACTACGCGGGCGTCGCCGCAATGATCATGGCCTTCCATCTCACCGGTCGGTACGTGGAGGAGACGGCCAAAGGCCGCGCCTCCCAGGCCATCCGTAAACTCCTGGAACTGGGCGCCAAGACGGCGCGCGTCGTCCGGGACGGCATAGAGATCGAGGTGCCCATTGAGGAGGTCCAGGTCGGGGACGTGATGATCGTCCGCCCAGGCGAGAAAATCCCCACCGACGGCGTCGTCCTGGAAGGGGAGAGCGCGGTGGACGAATCGATGGCGACCGGCGAGTCTATGCCCGTCAACAAAGGCCCGGGGGACGAGGTCATCGGGGCTACGGTCAACCAGGAAGGGCTCCTGAAAGTCCGGGCGACCCGGGTGGGACGGGACACGTTCCTGGCCCAGGTCATTCGCCTCGTGGAGGAGGCCCAGGGCTCCAAAGTCCCCATCCAGGCCTTTGCCGACCGGGTGACGGCGGTCTTTGTGCCCATCGTGCTGGGGATTGCCCTCCTCACCCTGCTGGCGTGGCTGGCCTTCCCCGGCCTGATGCGGAATCTGGTGGCGGCGGGGGCGTTCCTCCCCTGGGTGAACCCGAATTTGGGGACGGTCACCTTAGCCATCATCGCCACCGTCGCCGTCCTGGTCATCGCCTGCCCCTGCGCGCTGGGCCTGGCGACGCCCACCGCGCTCATGGTCGCAAGCGGCATGGGCGCCGAGCGCGGCATCCTCATCCGCTCCGGCGAGGCGGTCCAGACCCTCAAGGA
>CALKFO010000014.1 GCA_938084765.1 Candidatus Bipolaricaulota bacterium
GGCGGGCACCCAGGGCCGGTGAAGCAAGGCCTGGCGCAGGGTCTGGCTCAAGGTGGACCAGGGGCGCCGATTGTCAGGGGTGGTGGGCCGGGGCGCGGGGTTCGTGTCCACGGCGATCACGAGATCCGCGCCCAGTTCCCGACACACCCGCACCGGAAGCGGCTCCACCATCCCGCCGTCCACCAACAGCCTCCCCTCCCAGCGCACGGGCTGGAACACCCCTGGGATGGCCGTGGAGGCGCGGATGGCCTCCACGAGGGGACCGGAGCGCAAAACCACGGCCTCCCCCGTGTCAAGATCCGTAGCCACCGCGGCAAACGGTATGGGAAGGTCCTCGATGCGCACATCGCCCAGGATCTCGCGGAGGTAGCGGCGCAGGCCCGCTCCTGAGCTCAACCCCGCGCGAGGAAAGGTGGGGAGGAAGCTGCGCAGGAGTTTCGTGCGGCTGGTGGTGAGCCACTCCTCCTCGATGCGGGAAAGGGGGATGCCGGCGGCATAGGCTCCGCCCACCATGGCGCCGATGCTGGAGCCGGCGATGGCGGAAATTCGGACTCCGGCTCGTTCCAAAACCTTGAGGACGCCCACGTGGGCTGCGCCCCGGGCCCCGCCTGACCCCAACGCCAGCCCCACCTTCTTTTCCACGGCTTACAGCCTCAGCTTGGGAAGGTGGGCGGGCTCAAAATACTCGTCGGGGATGGCCTCGGCGCCCCGCGCGGCGATCCGCACCTCCGCCCAGGACCCCTGGCGGAGGTCCTCCACCCGCAGCAGGGCCGGCCGAACGCCCAGCTCATCCGCCACAAGCTCGGGAACGCTCAGAACCCGGGAAAGCTTGCCCTCCCGGTCGTAGAACTCCGCGCGCACCACGAAGTAGTGCTCCCGGTGCACCCAAAGGACGATCCGTTGCCACTCTCCTTCTTGGGTCCTCGGCGAAAGACCCAGCTTCCAGGTGGGATAGGCCCCCAGGACCTCCTCGCCCAAAAGCTCGGCCGCGTAGCCCTCCCGGTAGCTGAAGCCCTTGGAGATGTCCTCGTAGGTGATGCCGCTTCCCGAGATGAACTCGCCTTTGCGCTCCGTCTCGCCCACGAGCTCCTTCACCAGGGCCAGCTCGGGCAGGTACAGCCACATGCGGGTGGCGCCCTCCTTGGGGACGTGGGCCAAAAAGAGCGTTCCTGCCACGTCCTCCGGCGCAGCGTAGAGAAGGAGGAACTTCACGGTCCCGTCCGGGTACTCCTTGGCCCACACCTGGAAGGCATAGTCCACCCGGGGTTGGCCCTTCTCCTGGATCTCCACGGCGATGGAGGCGTACAGGGAATCCCGACCCACGCCGAAGAAGCCCTGGTCCTCCACGCGGGCCAGGATCTCATCTGCGGTCTGGGCCAAAGCCCAAACCCCCAAAAGCCCCACTCCCACGCTCACGAAAAGGCGCTTCATTCCTGACCTCCTTTTTCCTGGGGATTGGCCGGCTTTGGAGCCACCCATAGCCCCAGCCTGGTCCAAAGGGGGCGCAAGCGCGCCCACGGCTGATAAACCCGCGGCGGAACCCAGCGCAACACCGCCGGCAACACCAAAAGCGCGCCGGCCATGCTGGTGACCATGGTGAGGGCGATGAGCCAGCCGAACGTGTTCAGGGCTCCGAACCGGGAAAGGAGCATCACCAGGAAACCCAGGGCCAGGGTGAGGGCGTTGATGACGATGGCCCGGCCAGAGGTGCGGTAGGTCTCGGCCAGCGCAGCGCGGTGATCCAGCCCAGCTCCCCGTTCCTGGCGATAGCGGCTGAGGAAGTGCACGGCGTAGTCCACCCCGATCCCCACGGTGAGGCTGGCGATCATCACCGTGGCCATGTCCAGGTAGGCGCCGGCGTAGCCCATGACGCCGAAGTTCCCGGCCACGGCCACCAGGAGGGGGATGAGGGAGAGGATCCCCGCGCCGAGGGAGAGCATGAGCACGGCCACGATGAACCCCACCGCGCCGAAGCTCGTGCCCAAGCTCACAAGCTGGGAAGCGATGAGTTTCTTGGAAAGTTGAATGTAGAGGGCAGGGGAGCCCGTGACGTACCAGTCCACTACGGAGGCGGGCTTCTCTTGGGCCACGAAGTCCTCCACAGCCTGGATGAGGGCATCGTAGCCGGACAGGCCCACCGAGCGCAGCCGCGCGGAGATGCGGCCCAGGCGGAAGT
Organism: Candidatus Bipolaricaulota bacterium; assembly: GCA_938084765.1. Taxonomy (GTDB): domain Bacteria; phylum Bipolaricaulota; class Bipolaricaulia; order Bipolaricaulales; family Bipolaricaulaceae; genus DTER01. The sequence continues at coordinate 2,177 of CALKFO010000014.1, forward strand.
CCCGTGTGGCCAGCGCGCGGGTGACCTCACCCCCGCCCATCTCGAAAAGAAGCAGCACCTGGGCCACGGCCCGCGAGGTCTCAGGGATGGTGTAAAAAGCGGGATCGTCCCCGCGCAGGGTGAAATAGGATTCCTTCACCAGGTCCGCCAGGGAGGAGGTGGGGCCCACGTCGGGCTGGGCCTCCAAAAAGCGCTGGAGCCGATCCACGAAACGCAGGACCTCCGGATCCTTCAAGCCATCGCGCCTCCCCGTGTCGATCACCACGGAAAGCTCTTGGCTTCCGCCGAAGCGCTCGTCCACCACGCGCAGGGCTTGCACCACCGGCGAGTCCTCCCGGAAGTAGCGGGTGACATCGGACTCCACCCGCAGTCGGGGAATCCCCCCGATCAAAAGGCCGAGAACGAGAAGAACGCCAAGAAGGACCAAACTTGGCCGGGAGGAGAGCACGTGAGCGAACCCCTGGGCGCTGCGCATCTGGAGCTTAGCGAGCCGCACCTTGGGCGCGGGAAGCACCATGAGAAGGGCGGGGATCATCACCATGGCCAAAAGGAAAGCGACCATCACCCCAAAGGCCGAAAAGAGCCCGAACTCCCGGGTGGGCACCAGGAACGAAGAGAGGAGGGTGAGGAAGCCCGCGGCGGTGGTGGTGGCCGCACCCAAAACGGGCAGGAACATCTCC
>CALKFO010000015.1 GCA_938084765.1 Candidatus Bipolaricaulota bacterium
AGCCGCGAGGAGGCCCTGCGGCTTCGGGAGGAAAAAGGGTGGCACGTGGTGGAGGACGCGGGCCGGGGTTGGCGGCGCGTCGTGCCCTCCCCGGACCCCAAGGCCATCGTGGAGAAGGAGGCCATTCGCGTCCTCGTGGAGCACGGGGCCATCGTGATCGCCTCCGGCGGCGGGGGCATCCCCGTGATCAAGGAGGACGGGGCCTACCGCGGCGTGGAGGCCGTGATCGACAAGGACTTGGCCGGCGAGCGCCTGGCTGAGGACGTGGGCGCCCAGGTCTTCCTCATCCTCACCGACGTGGATCGCGTGCGCCTCAACTACCGCAAGCCCAACGAGATGGCCCTGGAGAGGATGACCGTGTCCGAGGCCAAACGCTATTTGGCGGAAGGGCACTTCGCCAAGGGTTCCATGGAGCCGAAGGTGAAGGCCTGCGTGCGGTTCGTGGAGGCGGGCGGGGAGCTCGCCATCATCGCTTCCTTGAACCATGCTGCGGCGGCCTTGGAGGGCCGCGCCGGGACGCAAATCGTGCGGGGGTGACCCGCAACACAAGGAGGTTGAGTATGGCAGCGACGGATCTTCGGGGTCGGGACTTCATCACCATCATGGATTTCGATAGGGAGGAGCTCGAGACCATCCTGGAGACGGCGTTCGACCTCAAACGCAAGTTCATCCGGGGGGAGCCTCACGAGCTCCTCAAGGGCAAGACCTTGTTCATGTTCTTCTACAATCGCTCGCTTCGTACGCGCAACTCCTTCGAGGCCGGGATGACTCAGCTCGGCGGCCATGCCCATTACTTGGAGCCGGAGGCCGTGTACACGCCGGCGCTCCCCGGTGAGGAGAAGGCCTACGCCACGGAGCGCATCGCCGACGTGGCCCGCGTCCTCGCGGAGATGGGCCATGGCATCGCCATCCGCATCTACGGGAAGCCCACCGGCTGGATCTACGGTAAGGGACGGCTCATCATCCAGGAATTCGCCCGCTGGGCGAGGATCCCCGTGATCAATATGGAGGACGACGTGGACCATCCCTGCCAGGCCCTGGCTGACATCATGACCATCATGGAGAAGTTCGGCACGGATCTCCGGGGAAAGAAGTTCGTCATGAGTTGGGCCTATTCCGGCTCGGTGGAGAAGCCCCTCGCTGTGCCCCAGGGCGCCATCATGATCGCCTCCTACTTCGGCATGGACATCACCCTTGCCCATCCCAAGGGCTTCGACTTGGATCCCAACATCCTGGGGTTCGTCCAGAAGAACGTGAAGAAGTACGGCGGGTCCTTCAGGATCGTGCACGACATGGATGAGGCCTTCAAAGACGCGGACATCGTGTACCCCAAGTCCTGGACGTGCCAGCCCACGGACGGCAAGACCCCGTTGGATGTGGAGAAGGCCAAGGCCTTGTTCGAGGCCAATCGCCACTGGATCACCACCGTGGAGAAGATGAAGCTCACCAACGACGCCATCTACATGCACTGTCTCCCGGCCGACCGCGGCATGGAGGTCACCGACGAGGTCATTGACGGCCCCAACTCCGTGATCATCGAGCAGGCGGGCAATCGCCTCCATGCGCAAAAGGGCCTCATGGCCCTGATCATGTGAGGGGGGCGCGATGAGCTGGTACCACTTGGCGGGAAAGGACCTGATCAGCACGAAGGACTGGACGAAGGAAGAGCTGGAGATCGTGCTCAAGGTCACGGACGAGCTCAAGGCCCTGTATTACGCCGGCGTTCCTCATCACACCCTCAAGGACAAGACATTCCTCATGCTCTTTTTCAACCCGTCCACCCGCACCCGCCTCTCCTTTGAGACGGCCATGACCCAGCTCGGCGGGCATGCCCAGTACATCACCGGTGCCGATCTCCGTCTTTCCTTGGAGGACAAGCCCGGCGCGGGCGAGACGATCAAGGACACGGCCAAGGTCATGAGCCGCTACGCGCACGGCATCGGCATTCGTCTTCTGGAGGACAAGGTCTCCCGCTGGGGCGAGGACACGGAGATCCTCTACAAGTTCGCCGAACATGCGGACATCCCCGTGATCAACATGGCCTCGAACTCTTGGCACCCCTGCCAGGGCCTTACGGATATCTACACCATTCGGGAGAAGCTCGGTCCAGACCTCAAGGGCGTGCGGTACACCATCATGTGGGCTTATTCTCCGTGGGCCCGCTCCCTGGGGTCGGTGCAGGAGGAGATGCTCGTGGCCGCGCGGTTTGGGCTGGAGGTGGTCGTGGCCCATCCCAAGGGCTACGAGCTCGAGCCTGAGGCCCTGAGTTTGGCCAAAAAGTACGCGGAAGAAAGCGGGGGCAAGTTCGAGGTCACGAACGACCTGGACGATGCCCTGAAGGGCGCGACCATCGTGTTCCCGCGGGGCTGGATGAGCCTACGGCGCTATGAGATCGGAAAAGAGGCGGAGATCAAGAACGCCGAGAAGTTCAAGGACTGGAAGTACACGCGCCAGCGCCAAAAGGAACTGTGCAAGCCGGGGTACCTCATGCACGTGATGCCCATCGACCGCGGGCACGAGGCGGACCCGGAGCTCTGCGACGATCCCGAGCTGTCCTGGATGTACGATCAGGCCGAGAACCGTCTGCACGTTCAGAAAGCCATCCTTTCCCTCACCATGGGGGGGCGACCGTCCTGAGCGTCCGCGCATCGCCAAGTGGCCAGGGGCCAGAGGATCTGGCCCCTTCTTTATTACAATGGTCCCTGAATGGAGCCGCTCAGCCTAGGGGAAGGGCTCCTCGTCTTGGAGGACAGGGTCCAGCCCGGCCACCTGGTCATCCGTGCCGGGAAGATCGCGGAGCTCGGCCCGGCGGCCAGGCCGCGGGGGACGGTCATCTCCGTCCAGGGCCTTTACGTGGCCCCCGGTTTCATCGACCTTCAGGTCAACGGCGGCGGGGGCTACAACTTCGAAGACGCTGATGTGGACGAGATCCGAAAGATCGCGGATTTCCACCTCGCCCATGGAACGACGGGACTCTTGGCCTCCCTCGTGAGCGGGCCCATCCCCCAATTGCGCCGGGCGCTCGGCCGTCTTGAGGAAGCCGGCCATCCCGCGATCCTGGGCGTCCACCTCGAAGGACCTTTCATCTCCAGCCACCGGCGGGGCGCCCATAATCCCGACCACATCTCCGCGGTTTCTCCCGAACGCTTTGACGCCCTGGTGCAGGGTTTTGAGGGCCTGATCAAGGTGGTGACCCTTGCGCCGGAGCTGCCCGGTGCGGAGCTTCTGATCCGGCGCATCCGGGAAATCGGTGCCGTGCCGGCCCTCGGACACACCGATGCCACCTACGCTCAGGCGAAGGCCGCCCTGGATCAGGGGGTTCGCCTGTTCACGCACCTGGGCAATGCCATGTCCCTTCTGGGCCAGCGGGAACCCGGGGCGGTGGGAGCCGGCTTGGATTCCGAGGCCTATGTGAGCCTCATCTGTGACGGGGTGCATCTGCACCCGGCTTTCGTGCGCTTGGTGGCTAAAGTCAAGGGGTTCAACCGCATCTGCCTCATCACCGATGCCATCTCCGCCACCGGCCTTCCCGACGGGATGTACTCCCTGGGCGGTCTCCCGATAGAGGTCCGGGGAGGAGTGGCCCGCCTTCCGGATGGAACCCTGGCCGGAAGCACCCTCACCATGGACCAGGCGGTGTGGAACTTCTGGAGGTTCACAGGGTGCTCCCTCCCCGAGGCTGTGCGCTGTGCCACCTTGAATCCCGCGCGTCTTTTAGGGATCGCCGACCATAAAGGAAGCCTTGAGGCTGGAAAAGACGCGGACCTTGTCGTCTTCGACGAAGAGCTCCGTGTACACTTCACGATCCTGGGCGGGAGGATTGTATACCGGCAGGGCTTGGGATAAGGGCTTAGGAGACGTGCGGCGGCCGGGATTCCTGGGGAGGGCGCGACGACCGCGGTTGGGCATGGCTGAACGGCTACAATCAGTTGGGAAAGGAGAGCCATGACTGAGGTTTTGGTGCGCACGGAGCGGCGGACCAAGGTGGTGGGACAAGGCGTCCCACGTTTAGATGCCGAGGCCAAGGTGAAAGGTCAGGCTCGATACGCGGATGACCTTTCTTTTCCCGGCATGCTTTACGGCAAGGCCATTCGCTCGGATCGGCCTCACGCCCGCATAAAAACGCTGGACCTCTCCGGGGTGATGGCTCACCCGGAGGTGGCCTGCGTGGTGACCGCCCAGGACATCCCGGGAAGGAACTGCGTGCCCATCATCTACGAGGATATGCCCCTCCTTGCCGACGGGGTGGTGCGCTACGTGGGCGAGCCCATCGCCCTTTTGGCTGCCGAGAGTCCGGAAGGCGCGGAGGAGGCCGCGCAGCGCGCCAAGATCGAATACGAAGACCTTCCGGCAGTGTTTGATCCTCTGGAGGCGATACAGCCCGGAGCCCCGCAAGTGGCCGTCCCGTCCGCGGCCGAACAGGGGAACATCTTCAACCACATGGTGATCCGCAAGGGCGACGTGGAGCGCGGCTTCGCCGAAGCCGATGTGATTGTGGAGGGCGAGTACCGTGTGGGATACCAGGAGCACGCCTACTTGGAGACGCAAGGCATGATCGCTGTCCCGGAGGAGAACGGGATGGTGGTGTATGGGACCCTGCAATGCCCGTTTTATGTGCAAAAGGCGGTGGCCGCGGTATTGGGCCTTCCGCTTTCCCGGGTGCGCATTGTGCAGACGGCGACCGGCGGCGGTTTTGGGGGCAAAGAGGACGTGCCCTCCCAGGTGGCGGCCATGGCCGCCGTGCTGGCGTGGAAATCCGGGCGGCCGGTGAAGGTCGTGTTCGACCGCGAGGAGGACATCCTCACCACCTCCAAGCGGCATCCCGCTATCGTTCGGTACAAGACCGGCGCCAAGCGGGATGGGACGCTCACCGCGGTGGAGGTGGAGTTTTACTACAACGCGGGGGCCTATCAAACCCTGTCCTCCGCGGTCCTTTGGCGCGGGCTCATTCATGCGGCTGGCCCTTACCGCATCCCCCATGTTAAGGTGGACGCCTATTCCGTGGCCACGAACACCGTGCCTTGCGGGGCCTTCCGGGGGTTCGGCTCACCGCAGGTGATCTTCGCCCACGAGTCCCAGATGGACGAGCTGGCGCGGCGTTTGGGCCTGGACCCCCTGGAGCTGCGGCGCAAGAACGCCCTGCGGGAGGGCGACGAGACGGCCACCGCCCAAGTCCTCACCGAATCCGTGGGCCTTCTTGCCTGCATCGACCGCGCCAAGGAGCTCTCCCGTTGGGAGGAGCGCAAGCGGGCGGTGGCAGAGTTCAACGCCCGGGAAAAGTTCCGCAAGCGCGGGCTGGGTGTGTCCACGGTGATGTATGGGGTGGGGCTGGGCGCCAAGGCCCCCCTGTTGGATAAGGCCGGGGCATACGTGAAGCTCGAGGCCGACGGCTCCGTGACGTTGGCGGTGGGAAACACGGAGATGGGCCAGGGCGCGATGACGGTGCTGGCCCAAATCGTCGCAGAGGCCCTGGAAGTCCCGCTCTCCTCCGTGCAGGTGGCTCCGGTGGACACCGCGCGCGTTCCCGACTCCGGGCCCACGGTGGCCTCCCGCACCACCACCGTGCAAGGGTTGGCGGTTGTGGATGCGGCGCGAAAGCTCAAAGCCCGCATCAACCTCGCGGTGCAGGAAATCTTGGGCTGTGAGAACTTCGTGGTGGAGGGTCAGGTGTTCTTCGACCCCCGGGATCCCCGGCGGCGGGTGACCCTGCCCGAGGTGGCCCGGTGGATGTGGGTCCACAACTGGGACATGGGCGCCACGGGCTGGGCGGAGGCCGCCCCCGTGGATTGGGACCCCAAAACCGGCCTGGGAAACGCTTACTTCGTTTACGCTTTCGCCTGCCATATCGCCGAGGTGGAGGTGGACGTGCTCACCGGTGAGACCCACGTGCGCGGATTTTGGGCCGTGCACGACTCGGGCAAGATCGTGAACCCGAAAACGGCCCATGGTCAGGTGGCCGGTGGCATCGCCCAGGGGATCGGCTACGCCCTCCTTGAGGAATTACCCACCAAAGACGGCCGCATTCTCTACCCCACGTTCACCGCCTACCACATTCCCACTGCCCTGGACATGCCCGAAGAGCTGGTCATCGATTTTGTCGAAGCGCCTTATTCCGGGGGGCCCTTTGGGGCCAAGGGGTTGGGGGAGGTTCCGCTCATGGCGTCCCACGCCGCCGTGGCCAATGCCATCTCCCACGCCACCGGCGGACGCCTGCGGGCCTATCCCGCCACGCCCGAGCGGGTGCTCTCCCTCTTGGAAGCGAACCCAAGGTGAACCGTCTGCCGCGCCAAACCCGGGTCTGGCCGGTGAGCCTGGCCCATGGGCTCAACGACGGCTATGGCGCGTTCCTCTCCGCCCTCATGCCCCTGCTCATCGAGAGGTTGGGGATTTCCTTGACCCTGGCTGGACTTCTCACCTCGGTGCGCTCCAGCATCGCCTCCTTTGGGCAATGGCCCCTGGGCTTGGCCGCGGATCGTTTTGGTCCACGCGCGTTTGTCCTCGCGGGCCCCGCGCTCACGGTGACGGCCATGTGCCTTTTGGGGGTGGCGCCCAGTTATGTGGGGGTCGCGGCGCTCTTGATCTTGGCGGGATTGGGTACGGCGGCCTTCCATCCCGCCGGGGCGAGCTTGGTCCCCGAGGGCGAGGGTCGGGGCCTGCGCATGGCCCTGTTCTCCGCCGGCGGGACGTTGGGCGTGGCCCTGGGCCCCCTTTTGGTCACCCAGGTCGTCAGCCGGTTCGGCCTCTCCGCCCTCCCTTTTCTCCTCTTGCCCGGCGCGATCTGCCTTGTGCTGATCGGCATCTCCCTTCCCCAGGGAACCTCCTCCCCAGGGCTCAGGCGGGCCTGGGCCCGGCATCCGCACCGGACGAGCGTCCTGCGCCTGTGGGGCATGGGCATGTTCCGGGATATGGTGGGCACCGCGGTTTCCGGGTTCTTGGCGGTGGTGTGGACCCAGCGCGGTGTGCCTTTGACCTTTGCGGGGTTCAGCTTGGCCGTTTACGCGCTGGCCGGCGCCCTGGGGGATGTGGTGGGCGGCCGGCTCTCCGATCGCTACGGACGGAGGGTGATCCTCGTGGGTGCCCTTCTCTTGGCCATTCCCGCCCTTTACCTTTTCCTCTTCACCCGAGGCTTTCTTTCGCTGGCGTTCTTGGCCCTGTTTGGTTCCGCCTCGGCGGCCTCCGTCCCCGTGTCCGTGGTGTACGGCCAGGAGCTCATGCCGGAGAACCGGGGGCTGGTTTCCGGCCTTCTTTTGGGCCTGGCCTGGGGCGTGGGCTCCCTGTTGGTCACGGCGGTAGGAGCCCTGGCCGATCGCGTGGGGCTTGAGCCAGCACTGGCCTGCGTGGGTTTGGCCTTGATCCCCGCGGCCTCGCTCGCCCTGTCCCTGCCGCGGCGCTAGTGCCGACGGTCCCGGTAGACCCAGCGCTCGGCGGCCCGGAAGAACCGGCCCAAGAGATCCACATGGAGATCGATGGCCCCGTAGCGGCAGGCCTCGTGGCAACACATACAACGGATGCACGTCGTTCGATCGATCCAGGCTTTTTTCCCGCGGAACTGGGCTGCGCCGGTAGGGCAGGCCCGCACACACGCGCCGCACCCCACGCACCGGCGGGGAACCACCACGGGCTGGGCCTGGAGGTGGCGCGTGGCCCAACGGGTGAGGGGGGCGGGCACCCGGCCCATCAGTTCTCCCGCCGCCGGAGGTAAACGGAAATCCTTAACACGCACGCTTTCCAAGCTTTCCCCAAGGACTTCGATCTTGTTCAGGTCCCCTGTTCCCAGTCCTCGCTGATGGGCGTGGTACGTGGTCCACACGCGCAAGGGGTCGAGCCCGATCACGGCCTGGGCCACGGCGTCCACGGCCACCGCATCGGGACCGGCGAGGATCAGGCCCAACGGCCGCGGTGTGCCGTTGGCCGGCCCCGCGCCCTCCATGGCCACGATCCCATCCATCACGGTGAGGGCCGGCTTGACCGCGGAGAAGATGTCCACCAGGACGCGGGCGAAATCCGCCGGCTGGGGGTGCTCGCCGTGCAACGCGGTGCGTTGGCCCGTGGGGATGACGCCATACAGATTTTTGATGGCCCCGGTGAAGGTGGTGAGGGCATGGGTTTTGAGCTTGGGGAGGTTCACGACCACGTCTGCCTCACGCACAGCGTTGGCGATGTAGACCTTTTTCAGAGCGCCCCCCTCCAGGGAGACCTCCGCGAAGCCGCGCTCGCGCAGGTTCACCAGCTCCACACCCAGCCGCTGGCACATCGGGCGGTAGCCGCCCACCTCGAAGCTGCGGGCCTCGTGGACGTCGTCGCCCACCACGATGTGGGGGGTGAGGTCCTTAAGCAAGGACAGCACTGCCTCCGTGAATGTGGGATGGGTGATGATGCCCCGTTCAGGGGGGGAAGGCGGGGGCAGAAGGTTCACCTTGACGAACACCCGGGACCCCCGGGGCACGAACTTCTCCAGACCGCCCAAAAAGGAAAAGGCCCTTTCCAGGGCGGCGCGCAATTCCGCCGCCTCGTAGGTTTTGGCGCGTACAAGAGCGACCTTTGCAGAAGGCATGACGGGCCAAGTATACCGGGAGCTCGGAAGGCCTTGAGCCTTTCCGCCAGCCCCCCACGGGCAGGGGAAAGGGGCCCGGGGCTAGCTGGTGCGGATCTCGCGGCGCATGAACCCCAGATAGGCGGCAGCGAAACACACGGAGGTGAGGGCCAACAGGCCCACAAGCTGCGGCCAGCCCACGAGCAAGCTTTGGCCCAGGGGCAAGGGGTTCGTGGGCACCCCGGGTTGCGCAAGGAGCGCCAGGAGGCTTAGGCCCCGATACGTGGGCACGAGGATGGGAAGCGTAGCTTCCTCGAACAGGGCTACGGGGGAGAACCGCAGGATGGAATTGCGAAGGTTCTCGTTGCGCAGCCAGGCCTCGGCGGGGGAGTCGGCTCGCACCGGCACCACTTGGTCGGCAACCACCCCGGCGATCATGTACAGGAACAGCGTGAAAAAGAGCCAGGTGGCCACAGCGGCCAAAGCCGAACTGGCCGGGCTGCGAAAAAGCACGGAGTACAGGATTCCCAAGGCCAGCCAGAACCCCAGGTAGATCAAGGCCACCACCAGGAACACCGCCAGCCGCGCAAGCTCAGGGCCGTCGGGCGGGAACCCCAAGGCAAAAAGCCCCAGGCCGAAGATGAGGAGAACAATGCTCACCACCACAACCCCCAGTGTGCCCAAGCCGGCCAGAAACTTCCCGTTGATCCAGGCATCGCGATAGATGGGCTGAGCGAGGACCCGGCTCACTGTGCCCCGGGTGAACTCCGAGTTCACCGCGTCGAACCCCAAAAGGACAGCCAAAAGCGGCCCGAAAAAGGCCAAGAAGGAAAGAAACGAGGGGAGCGCACCCGGCGCGGTGGTGAGCAGGCGGAGGTAAGGGAACTCCTGGACCGCCGCGGGGTTCTGCTGAAAGCCTTGGATGCCCAAATACACGGATGTTCCGGCCACCACGAGGATGATGAGGCTCAGGATGAAAAACCGACGGCTTCCCAGGTGATCCGCAAGCTCCTTCCAAACTATGACACGCATGGGAGCTCACCCCTGGAAGTAGCGCAGGTAGATCTCCTCGAGGGTGGGTTGTTTGGGCCGGAGTTCCAGGATCACCCCGCCCTCCTCGGCCACGAAGCGCAGGAGCTCCGCCCGCCCTCCCTCGGTTAAGGTCACTTGCAGCTCTTGGGGTTGCATTTCCTCGACGCTGTGGGTCCAGTCTGCGGCCTCGAGCCGGGCCCGGAGGATGGGGCTCGCCTGGCCGATCCGGGCCACGTACCCGCCGGGCGCGGTGAGCTCGGCCACCCGCCCTTCGGCCACGAGATGCCCGCGGTGCAGAATGCCCACCCGGTCGCAAATCCTCTGCACTTGGTGCAAAAGGTGCGAGGAAAGAAGCACGGTCATGCCGGCCTCATCCCGCAGCCGACGGATGAGGTCCAGGATCTGGGCCGCGCCCTCGGGGTCAATCCCGGAGGTGGGTTCATCGAGGATGGCCAACTTCGGTTTCTTCACCAACACGTCCGCCAGCCCCAACCGCTGGCGCATTCCATGGGAGAAGGTGGCCACCGGCCGTTGGGCGACGTCCTTGAGGCCCACGTGTTCCAGGGCCTCGCCGATGCGGCGGTTGGCCTCCGCCTCCGGGATGCCGTTCAGCCGGGTGATGAACCGCAGGTTTTCGTAGGCGGAGAGCTCCTCGTAGAACCCGACCTTCTCCGGCATGTAGCCCACGAGGCGCTTCACCGCCAGGGGCTGGCGCACCGGGTCGTACCCGCACACGCGCACCTCGCCGGCGGTGGGCTCCGTGAGCCCCAGGAGGATGAGGATGGTCGTGGTCTTTCCCGATCCGTTGGGCCCCAAGAGGCCATAGATTTCGCCGTCGGCAATGGCTAAATCCAGCCCATCCAGAGCCCAGACGCTGTTGTACCGTTTTTTCAGGCCTTTGGCCTCGACGATCATGGGCTAGCGGCGGCCCAAACGCACGAAGACGCCGGTGAGCCCCGCCAGGACCACGACCACCACGCCCACGCCCACCCAGCCCCAGCCCAGGCTTGCGGCCACCGTGACCCGCAGATCCATCGTCTTGCGGTCCTGCACCCCCGAGGCCACGAGGCTCACCTGGTAGTCGCCAGGAATGGCCCGGGCCGCCGGCTTGATCTTCACCGTGACCTTCTCGGGCTTGAGCGTTAAGGAAAACGGCTTGAGCTCCTCAATTTTTTCTGGAACAAACGTGACGTCCCATCCCGAGGGCTTGGTGGCGAAGAACGTGATGTTGGTGATGGGCGCCGTGCCCGCGTTCCAAAGGTACAGGGTGAACACGCGTTCCCGTCCCTCGGTGGCCCGAATGTTCCGGGTATCCCCTTGGCCGGTGACCTCGGCCTCCGTGCCCAGTCGGAGGTCGTAGGTGCCCGTGACCACCGCCTTCAGGTCCAGGGAGGCCACGTCCTCCTCGGCCTGGGCCACGAACACCAAGGGATACTCGCCCTGCTCCACGCCCACCGGCGGGGTCACCACGAACCGTACCGTTTCCATGGAGTTCGCGCCGATCTTGATGGAGGTGATGCGGGTGTCGGTCTGCCAGCGCGGGGTGAAGTACGCCCGCCAGAGGAAGGGCACCTGGGCGCGGAGGTTCACGATGCGCTCCGTGTCCGCCTGGTTCCGGATGGTGATGTCATACGTGAAATCCTTTCCCGCCGGGTTTTCCACCGCCGGATAGGTCACGGAAAGGACAAGTTTTGTCTCTTTGGTCGTCTCCGTTGCTGGTGTGGCCGCCTGCACCACCACCTTCACCGGGATGGACTGGCTGAGCTTTCCGTCCTCGGTGCGCGCGGTGAGGGTGAAGGTATAGGTCCCCGGCTTTGTGCCGGCAGGCGGCTTCGCTCTGAACCGCACGGTGGTAGGCTTTTCCGCCTCCGCCAAGAGGTGAACCGCGCTGATCTGCAATATGGGGTAAGAGCTCGTCTCAAAGCGCGCGTTCCAGCCCGCCGGCCCCGCGATTTCCAGGACAATCGTCTCCCCCGTGTTCCCGGTGTTGCGCAGAACCACGTCCAAGGAAAGCTCCCGATCCGGCGGGATGATCACGGTGGGATATTCCGTGTACCACAAAAACGCGCGCTGCGCCATGGCCCCCACGGAGCACACGAAAAGAAGGAGCAAGGTGCCGACCGCTTTGGACTTGAAAGGCATTCTCATGCTGTCCACCTCCTGCGGGCCCACAATTATGAAGAGCGCACCAATGCCCCTCAAGCCTATAATCTCCCGATGACACCCGGCTTCTGCGACCGTCCCTTGGCTCAGACCGAGCCCTCCGGTGTGTCCATCTCCACGCCCTATGGCTCATGCCTCCTTTTGGAGACCGTGGTTCCTTTGCAGCTTGCCCTTCCCAGACCCGAGGAGGCCCAGGCCCGCTTGAGCCAAGCCCTTTCCCTCATCTACGGGATCGGCCCGGTACGGGAGGCCCTCCTCAAAGCCCAGGGCTACACGATGTTTGACCTCGTGCGCCATCCCTTGTATGGGCAAGATGCGGCCTTCTGGGCCGAGGCCCTGACACGGCGGGATCTTCCTCGGCTCGGCCAGGGCCTCTGCCGATGGTACTCGGCCTCCCACCCCCTCCTTCTTTCCCTGGTGGCCCTGGCCCAGGAAGACGACATCGTGCTCCTGGATGTGGAGTCCATGGGGCTTTCGACCCTTCCCGTGTTCTTGGTGGGGATCGGGCGGATTTCTCTGGGCGCCAAAAAACTATGGGTACGCCAGTTCCTCGCCCGCGATCTCTCCGAGGAGATGGCGGTGCTCGCGCAGACCCAGGCAGAGCTTCCTCCTCAACCCCTGGTCATCGGCTACAACAGCAAGGCTCACGATTGGCGGCAGTTGCAAGCCCGGTTGGCTTACTACGGATTGGGAAACCTTCCGGAGGCGGCGCATGTTGACCTCCTCTTTTTCGTCCGCCGTCTGTGGTCGGCGGGGCTGGGTGACTGCTCCCTCAGCCAGGTGGAGCGCCGCATCCTTGGCCGCACCCGGGCCATGGATGTGCCCAGCGAGCTTGTTCCTCTGTACTACGAGGCTTTTTTGCGCACCCATGAGCTGCGGTATATCCTGCCCATTCTCGCCCACAATCGCGAGGACGTGGTGAGCGTGGCCCTGCTCTTGGGTCGGATTGTGGAGGAACATGCACGAGGTGCGTTCTCGGCTTGAGCAGAAGGGATGGTATCGGGGGCAGGTGGTGCAGGAGATAGTGGTGCCGCCCCGTCCCGCCGTTTACGCGGCCACTCCCCCGGGTCTCCCTACGCCGGCGCAGGCTTGGCTTGAGCGCCGGGGAGTTCGGCTCTTCGCTCATCAGGCCGAAGCCATCGAGGCCGTCCTCGCTGGTCAGGATGTGATCTTGGCTACGGGGCCCTCCTCCGGAAAGACCCTGGCCATGGCCCTGCCCGTCCTGGCCCACCTCCATGAGGATCCCCAGGCCACGGCCCTCCTCCTTTACCCCATGAAGGCCTTGGCTCAGGATCAGCTCCGCCAATGGCGGGAGATCGGGGAGTTCTTGGGCGTGGAGATGATGGGAATTTACGACGGCGATACTCCGGCCCATCATCGTCCCCGGCTGCGCAGCCGGGCGCGCGTCCTCCTCACCAATCCCTACGCCCTCCACCAGTACCTGGAGTGGCACCATCTTTGGGGCACGTTCTTCGCGCGCCTTCGGTACGTGGTGGTGGACGAGGCCCATTGGTATCAAGGCGCGTTTGGGTCCGGGGTGGCCCTATTGCTTTGGCGGCTCAAGCGGGTGCTGCGTCGGTACGGTGCCAACCCTGTGTTCCTTCTGGCTTCCGCCACCTCCGGTGATCCTGAGGGCCTGGCGTGGGCCCTTCTGGGTCGGCAGGTCCATCCGATCACGGCCGACGGCTCGCCCCAGGGGCCGCGCACCTGGTGGTTTTGGGATCCTTGGCGCGATCCCCGAAGCTCCACGTTCGCTCAAGCCCTGCAGTTGGCCGCGTTTTTGGTGGAGGAAGGCTTGCAAACCCTCGTGTTCGTGCCCTCCCGGCGGATGGCCGAGGTGTTGGCTGCAGCCGTGCGCACCGCGCTCCCCCATCTTGGGCCTACCGTCGCGACCTATCGGGCAGGCTATCTCCCTGAAGACCGAAGGGCCTTGGAGGCGGGTCTGCGCGAGGGGCGCTTGCGGCTGGTCGTGTCCACTTGCGCCTTGGAGCTGGGCGTGGACATCGGCGGGCTGGATGCTGTGGTCCTGATGGGCTATCCCGGGTCTTTGGCCTCCGCCCGGCAACAGGCGGGCCGGGCCGGCCGGTCCGGAAGGCCCGCCCTCGTGGTGTACATCCCGGAGGAGGACCCGCTGGATGCCTACTTCCTCTACCACCCTGAGGAGCTCGTCTCCGGTCCGGTGGAGGTTCCGGTCCTCAACCCGCGTCACCGTGGTCTCCTTATGCGCCATCTTCTGTGCGCGGCGGCCGAGCTCCCCTTGCGGGCTGAGGAGGTCCAAGAGTTCAGCGTTGGCGCGCAGGAGCTGCACGAGCTGGTGCGGCAGGGGGCTTTAGCCCCGACCCCAGCGGGGCTGGTCTACGCCGGGCGCAGCCGCGCCGTGGACCAGGCGCCCCTGGACGCCCTCTCCGCTCGCCAGGTCCGGCTTGTCTGGCAAGGCCAGACCCTGGAAGTTTGGGATGAGGTGCGCGCTCGGCGCGAGGCCCACCCCGGTGCCGTCCTCCTCCATCAAGGCCAGCCCTTCCGCGTGCACAACTTGGATCTGGAACAAGGTGTGGCCGAACTTGTGGAGCACAAGGAGGAATACGTCACAAAGGCCGTGACCGCGGAGACGGTGCGCATCCTGGGCTGGGAGGTGCGGCGCGAGGGCCTGGGGTTCGGCTCGGTGGAGGTGCGGGAGGAGGTCCGCGCGTACAAGGTGGTGGAGCGGGGGCGCGTGGTGGACGTGCGGCCTCTTGAGCTCCCGCCTGTGGAATTCCAGACGGAAGGGATTTGGCTTTCTTGGCCCACGACGTGGGAGGAGCCCGGCGCGCTCCATGGCGCCGAGCACGCTCTTGTGGCGTTGGTGCCGCTTTTGGTGGGCGCAAGCGCCAAGGACGTGGGCGGCGTTTCCTCCCCCGTTCATCCGGACACGGGGCGGCCCACGATCCTCGTCTACGACGGTTTCCCTGGGGGGATCGGCCTCACCCGGGCGTTGCTTGGCCGCGTGGGGGAGTGGGTGCAGCGCACGGCTCAGCATCTGGCTTCTTGTCCCTGCGCGGAGGGGTGCCCGCGGTGTGTCCTTTCCGCACGGTGCGGTAGCGGCAACATCCCCATGGACAAGGCCGGTGCTTGCGCCCTCTTGCGCAGGTGGTGGGAACGCTATGGCCCTGTGGGTTAGGCAGGGGCGGAGACGGTGGGCGGTTGTCCGGGCCTTGCCTCCCTACGGCCCCCCGAGCTTTGTGCGCATCGCGCCGTCCCGGGAGGGCCCGCCCTGGTGGCTATCCTGGACGGTGGGGCCGAATTTTGGGGCCGATGCCCTGCCTGAGCTTCTGGGTGCGCTTCTTCAGGCCACCACCGCCCTTCCCGGCCCGCCGGAGCTGAAGCGGGTGGTGGGGGAAAGGCTGGAGCCGGTGGAGGAGATCCCGCCGTTTCCGCCGCAGGCCGTGCGCCCGCCCGGGCTCCTTTTCCAGCGCGTGCAGCTCCAACCCGCCCGCTGGCTCCTTCTCCTGTACCTCACCCGGAGCGGGGATAGGCTCCTCATCCCGGAGGTGGAGCGGTATGTGGCGGGAGGATGGTGGGCCTCCCTCGTTGCCCTCAAGCGGGCCTGTGAGGGTGAACGGAGCTGAGGGAGGCCCACCCCATCGCGGGCCCTTGCGCCCTTACGGACAGTTCCCGAGGCAGATGCGGATCTGGAAGCGCCATTGGCCGTCCGGCCCCAGACACCAGCACCAACCCGGCCCTGGACACTCCCCACCCACGACCACTTGCCAGCTTCCCGTGCTGGGGTTGTAGTGCCAACACATGCCGGGGAAGACCACGCCCCAGCAGGGCGGGCACGGGCCGATCCAGCAGGGCGGGCAGGGATAGCCCACCGGACCCGGCAGGATCTGGAAGGTCGTCCACGCGGTGGCGCAGCAGCCACAGGTGGGGCCAGGGACCAGCCCGAGCACCGCAGCCCGACCGGATTGAGGATCCGGCCCCATGAGGGGGAAGGGATTCTCGGGCGTGCCCAGGGTGACGGGCAGAGGCTGGAGGCAAGCCACCGCTTGTAAGGTCTCCTGACCGGCCGGAGGGGTCACCCGGAACACGTAGTTCCCGTCAGGGAACACGTGGGTGCCCGCGGGCTTCCAGGGGTTGGGGGAATAGGGGTTGGGGAAGATCAGGCGTACGAATCCGTTGGGGTCGATGTCGAAGACGTAAAGGTACGCGGGCTGGGAAAGGTACACGAAAAAGCGGGCGGTCTCGCCCACGTAGTACTGGGGTTTTTCCGTCCAGATGGCGACGGTGAGGCCGGGGACGGGCTGGGGCACGAGGCCCAGTGGCGAGGGCCCCTGGGCCCAGACCAGGGTTGCACCGGCTATCGTCAAAAGAACAGGAAGAACGCTGCGCATCCTGGAATCACCTCCACCCTTAGGTACACCGCGCGCGGGCCCGGGGTTTTTCCGGCGTACGGGTCAGCAGGAGGCCCGACAGGAAGGCGCCCAACAGTCCCAGGCTTCCGCTCAGCAGCAGGGGGGCTGCGGGTCCGGCCAGGGCATGGGCCACGCCCGCCAACGTCGGCCCCAGGGACTGCCCGGAGGCGAAGGCAGCGTCCTGCACCCCGGTGACCGTGCCCATCCCGAGGGTGCGGCCCAGCTGGGTGCGGACCACGATGATGGATCCCCGTCCGCAGGCGCTCGCCGCCCCCATGAGCAGGGCCAGCAAGGCCAGTGCCCAGGGTGCGGACACCCGCGGCACGATGAACAGGGGCACGGTGGCCAGCATTCCTCCCACCAGCACTTGAGGCCTGGGGGGCAAAAGATCCGCTAAGTACCCGGCAGGGATTTGAAAAACACTTTCGCCCACGAAATAAAGGGTGAGCACGGTGCCGATCATCGTTTCGCTCAGGCCCCGTTCCGCGGCAAGGAGGGGGAAGAAGGCGTTGAACGCTTGGCGCCAGAACCCCCGCGTTCCCATGTACGCCACGATGGCCCAAACCTCCCGTCGGCCCAGGATCACGCGCCAAGGGGGACGGCTGCTGGCCCGCGCCGCGGCGGGCTGGCCCTCCCTCGGCACCCCCCAGAGCACGGCCACGAGGGCCGCGCCGGTGAGCAAGCCCATGGCGTAAAAGGGGGCGGTCAGACCAAAGTGCTCGGCCAGGCTCCCACCCAAAAGAGGACCCAGCCCCAGGCCCACGAACTGGGCCGTGTAGAAGAGGTTGAGGGTGCGTCCCTCGCGGCCGGGCGGGGTGCGCTCCGCCACGTACGCCTGGGCTTGGGGGGTGACGAGGGTGGAGGCCAGCCCCTGGACCAGGCGCAGCAGCCCAAGCTGCCACAGGGACTGGGCCAGGGCATAGGCCACCGAGACGAGGGCATAGAGGCCAAGGCCGATGAGGATGAGGGGTTTGCGGTTCAGGCGATCGGAAAGCCGTCCGAAGAGGGGGGCGCCGAGGAACCGGGCCACGGCGAAGGCCGCAAACACCAGGCCCAGTTCTACCCCGCTTGCGCCGAAGGTGCGCATGTACAGGGGCAGGATGGGGGAGATCACGCCCAAGCCCAGCAGGGCCACGGCCACAGCGAGGAACAGCGGCCAAAACCCGGGCACGGTCGCAAGTCTACCCGTTTTGTCCGCCCGGGGAGGGGGAAGTAGAATGGCCGGAACCGGAGCCGGTTTCCGACGTAATTGGCATAACACTTCCCGCAGGAGGTCTTGTGCGTATCCCGGAGAAGCGCCTCTTGGAGTGGTGGGAAGCCCCGGGCATCGAGGGCCGGGAGGCCTTCGATGAGGAGATCGTGTACCTCAACAACCGGGCCGAGTCCCTGACCCTGCCCCGTTGGGCCGTGCGGGTGCGGGACCTCATGCCCCGCTTGGGCTTCGAGCCCTGCGCCCATCGCTTCTTCGACGGGCTGGAGCAGGTGATGAGCATGATCGGCACAGGGAAACCCGGCCCACGCCTGGGAGGGTGCGGCGACGTTCCCCTGGCTGTGCACCTGCGCCTGCAGGCCCTCGGGCGGGAGTTCCTGGCTTGGGCCGCCGGAAAGGAGGCGGAGGAGCTGGGCCCGCTTTTGGGCAAGCGCACGCCCGCGCGCCTGGAGGCGGCGCGCGCCGTGGGCCAGGCCCTCGTCACCTTCGGCCAGGGCTGGGTGGCCACCGATGCCGTTCTGGAGGCCTGGGCGGAACAGGCCGCTCACGCGCTCACCCGCAGCATCGTGGACGGCGACGAGGCCCCCTTGCCGAAGCTGTTGCGCCATGCCTGCGCCTACAACGTCCTCTTCAATGTGCGCCGCTTGGCCCAAGCCATCGGGGAGGAACGCCCGCCTGAGGTCCGGGTGTGTCAGGAGGCCTTGGCGGAGCTGCCGGCCCTCGCCCCGGAGCGGCTGGAACAGCTGTGGGTGGTGCTGCAGGCCCTGGCGCGCTGGCTCAACCACGAAGCCCCGCAGGACGCGGTGCAAGCCCACCTTCATGCCCTCCTGGGGGAGCGCGATCCCGTGCGGGAGTGGCTCGTGGCCTCCCTCTACAAATCCCTGAAGCTCTGGCAGGTGCACATCGACCGGCTCTTGGGCCAAAGGCACAAGCTCGTTTCCCTCATCTAGTGGTTGGCAAAGGGCTCCCGCACGGATAACCTTCGGCGGCCATGAAGAACCTGGTGCTCGTGCAGCATCCCCTGATCCAAGCCAAGCTCACCAAGCTGCGGGACAAGCGCACCGATCGGCTTCAGTTCCGGCAGATCCTGGAGGAGCTCACAGCCCTCATGGTCTACGAGATCACCCGGGATTTCCCCGTGCGGGCGGTGGAGGTGGAAACGCCGTTTGAGCGGACCCAGGGCGTGGAGCTGGCCCGCCCCGTGGTCCTTGTACCCATCCTGCGGGCCGGCATCGTCATGCTGGACGGCGTCCTCTCCCTCATCCCCAGCGCCTATGTGGGGCACATCGGGATTTATCGCGATCCGGCCACGCTCAAGCCCGTGCAGTACTTTGTGAAGTTGCCGGCAAACCTGGCGGAGGCCCTGGTGATCGTGGTCGATCCCATGCTGGCCACCGGAGGATCGGCCGTGCACGCGGTTCAGGTGGTGAAGGAGCGCGGCGGCCGGGACGTTCGTTTCCTGTGTCTGGTGGCCGCGCCGGAGGGCGTACGGGCCATGGCCCAGGCCCACCCCGATGTCCCGGTGTACGCCGCGGCCTTGGACCGCGAGCTTGATAGCCACGGGTACATTCGGCCGGGGCTGGGCGACGCCGGCGATCGCTTGTTCGGAACATGAACCGCGTGGCGTTGGTGACCGGAGGGTCTCGGGGAATCGGCGCGGCCACCGTGCAGCGCTTGGCCCAGATGGGCTTCCATGTGGCCTTCACCTACCGGGCCGCGCGGGATGAAGCCCAGGCCGTGGCCGCCCAGGTGGAGTCCTGGGGCAGGAAAGCCCTCCCCATCCAGCTGGACCTTGTGGAGCTGGGGCGCATCCAACCCACGGTGGATCTGGTCGCGGAAAAACTCGGGGGCCTTCATGTCTTGGTGAACAACGCCGGATACGTGCAGCGCCTGCCCCCGGAGAGCCTGACGCTCGCGGATTGGGAGCGCATGATCCAGGTGGGGCTGACCGCGCCGTTTTTGTTCATCCAGGCCGCGGTGCCCCACATGAAGGACGCGGGGTTCGGCCGCATCGTCAACGTCTCCTCCCTCCGAGCTCTCACGGGTTCCGCGCACGGCGTCCATTACGCCGCGGCGAAGGCCGGGCTTTTAGGCCTCACCAAATCGTTCGCCCTCGCCCTTGCTCCCTACAAGATCACCGTGAACGCTGTGTGCCCCGGCTTTGTGGACACGGACATCAACAAGGAGCAGCTGCGCACCAAGGGCGCGGAGATCCTCCGCCAAATCCCCTTGGGCCGCGTCGCGTCCCCCGCGGAGGTGGCCGCCCTCATCGCCTTCCTCTGCTCAGAAGAGGCGGGCTACATCACGGGCGCCACCTTCTCCATCAATGGCGGCTTGCGCATGGACTGAGATGGACCGCGCACAGCTCAGCTTGGCCACCTTTCATTGCCCGGGGATGACCCTGTGGTCCTGGGTGGAACTGGCCCAGGAACTGGGGCTGGGTGGGGTGGAGCTGCGGGCCGACCCGGGCCTCGCCCACCCGGATGAGCTCTCCCCCCAGGACCGTCGCCGGCTTCGCGCCCTCAGCGAAGGTGGGCTGTCCCTATCCCTGCATATGCCCATCCACGGGGTGAACCTCACCTGGCCGGTGCGGTCGGTGGCCGCGGCCTCGCTGGGCGAGCTCGTGCGCACCCTGGAGCTCGCCGGCGAAATCGGGGCCGACGTGGTGGTGATCCATCCCGGACGCCTTCCCGCGGAGTACGTGCCGTTCCCGGAGTGGCACGAGCGCTCGTGGAACCTGTTGCGGGCGGCCTTGGGGCTCCTCCTTCCCCGGGCCGCCGGCCTGGGCGTCCGGATCGCCCTGGAGAACTTGGGCAACGGCCGCGATCGGGGAGTGGTGCAAACCCCCGCGGAGCACGCCGCGATCCTCAGGGAATTCCCCGAGCTTTGGGCCTGTTTTGACCTCGGGCACCTGCACACCTTGGGGGGTTCACCGGGGGAATACCTCGCCCTCATCGGGCCTCGCCTGATCCATGTACATCTTCATGACAATCGCGGGGATTGGGACGCCCACCTTCCTCTGGGCGAGGGCACGGCGCCCTGGCGGGAGACGCTTCAGGCGCTGAAGGCGCTGGGCTTTTCTGGCCGCATCGTCCTGGAATTGCCCGATGTCGACGGGCTAAAGAGGAGTGTGGCTCTCCTCACCGCCCCATGAGCGCGCCGAAGTGGTATGGGGCGTTCCTGGTGGTGAACGTGGCCCTGGGGGCGTTTTCCCAGCTTTTGCCCCTGTATGCGTACTTTTTGGGGGCAGGCGCGGGCGAGGTGGGGCTTTTGGCCGCGGTGGGCAGCGCCACGAACATCGTGGCCAGCCTGTTTTGGGGAAAGCTTGCGGATCTGAGCCCACGCCGTCGCCCCTTCGTGCTTCTGGGTTTCGTGGGGGTTGCCGCCTGCTATGCCCTCCTTGCTTTTCTCACCCGGCGGAGCGCCCTTTTCCCCCTCAACGCGGGCGCCACGTTCCTGTGGATGGCCGCGGGCACAGCCACCACCCTCCTCGTTCTGGCCACATTTCCCAAGGAACGGTGGGAGCGGGAGATCGGGCGGTTCAACGCCTACGGCGGGGTCGGCTGGACGGTCGGCCTCGTCCTTGGCGCGCTCTGGACCACGGTCCTTACGCGGGTCGTCGGCGAGGCCTGGGGATTGCGCTCCTTAGCGCTGCTCCTTGCGGTGATCGCTGGAGGGGCGGGTTGGCTGGCGTTGCGCAGCATTCCTGAGCCGCGTTCGCCCAGCAAGCGCACCGGCCTTTTCGACTGGACCCTGGGCGTCGGAACGTTCGTCGTGGAGAGGCTGCGCTACGGTCCTACCCACCTCGTCGAGGCCCTCAGCCCTCGCCAACTCGTGAGGTTTCTGCAGGGCCGCACGGCCTTCGGTCCAGAACTCGTCTTGTGTTATTACGGAGAGCTCCTTTCCTTCGTGGGTTTCGCCCTGGTGTTCGCGCCTTTCCCCGTGTTTTTGCGCCAGAATTTGGGTTGGCCCAACGAGTGGGTGTTCGCTCTGTACGTGGCGCACCACGCCATCGGCATTTTCGCTTATGAGTGGGCCAGGCGGGCCATCGCCCGCTGGGGCCACCGGCCCGCCCTGGCCTTCGCCCTGTTGGTGCGGGTGGGGATCTTCGTGGGATTTGCCGCGGTGGGGAAGGGCAAGGGTGCGTGGCTTTTGCCCCTGCTCTTTGCCCTGGCGGGGATCACCTGGTCCTTTTTCCAGCTGGCCACGACCGCGTTGGTGTCGCGTCTGGCGCCGGCGGAGCTGCGGGGGCAAGGTCTGGGGTTGTACAACGCGGTGGCCGGCTTGGGCAACGTCATTGGTGCCGCGTTGGGCGGGTACCTAGCCGACGGCTTCGGCTATGCCGCGCCGTTCCTTTCCGGGGCAGCTCTCCTGTTTTTAACGCTTCCCATTTTCCTTGTGGAGAGCCGCCCCGCCAGCTAGCTCACCCCTTTTCCTTCACCTCGAGCACTTGCATCCCGTTGCAGACGCCTTTTCCTTCACCTTGCAGACCTGCATCCCGTTGTAGTAACCGCAATGGGGGCAAACCCGGTGCGGAAGGCGAAAACCATGGCACTGCGGGCATTCCGTGGCTGCCTGGAGTTTGGCCCGCCAATGGGTGCGGCGCAGGCGCACTTCACGATGGGATCTCCGAGACTTCGGAACCGCTGCCATTTTCCCTCCTTTGTGCAGACGATTGTGCCCGCGGCCGCTCCAGAATCAAGGTCACGGGCCCATCGTTCACCAGGCCCACTTCCATGTGCGCGCCGAAGATCCCGGAGCGCACCGGGATACCCTCCGTCGCGAGGGCCTTCAGGAAAAGCTCGTACAAAGCGCGGGCCTGTTCTGCGGGCGCGGCACCGTCAAAGCTGGGCCTCCTCCCGGAAAGCGCATCCCCATAGAGCGTGAATTGCGACACACACAGGATCTCTCCGCCCACCTCCCGCAAGGAGCGGTTGAGCTTTCCCGCTTCGTCCGGAAAGACCCGCAGATCGGGGATGCGTTTGGCCCAAAAGCGGGCCTCCTCCTCGTCGTCCTCGCGGCCGATCCCCACGAGAAGGAGGAAGCCGGGCCCGATGCGGGCCACCTCGGCGCCTTGCACGCGGACCCAGGCCTCACGCACCCGCTGCAGGACGATGCGCATGTTCGTTGGGGAGGCTGAGGAGGAGGCTGTGCACGCGCCGCAGATCCTCCAGGGAGAAGGTGTCCAGGATGGCGAGGATCTCCTGGCGCAGGGACTGGCGCTCGCGCTCGGCACGCCTTTCCTCTTGGAGCGCCTGTTCGGCCAAGCGCCGTGCCGCCCGGTTCACCTCGTGGTCCACGTAGCGCACCCGGGCCCGCGGGAACCGACGCAGAAGGTCCTGGGCGAGCTTATTGAGGTGCTGCACGGCCGGATCCCGCGGGGGCAGGATGCCCTGAAGCTGGTTCACCACTTGATGGTTGTCGCTGAACACCACGAGCTCCTCGGGCTGCCGCTCAAGGGCCAGCCGCAAGCCCTCTAGAAGGGCCCGGTATTCGGCGACTTCCGGGGTGGCGCGGCCGATGCATCGGCCTAACCGTCCCAGCACGCGACCTTGGGGGTCGGTGAGGACCACGCCGATCGCGGCCAAGCTCGGTTCGCCCCGGGCTGCGCCGCCCGTGGAGAGAAAAAGCTTGCGCATGTTCTGGGCCCGGCAGGGATTGAACCTGCGACCAACCGGTTATGAGCCGGCTGCTCTACCCCTGAGCTACGGGCCCACCCACCTTTTATCCTAGTGAAGTTCCAGCCCAGCGGCAACCGTGCGGCCCGCGCGCCGTGGGAGTCCGGCGCGGGGACCTTGCGCGCCGGACGGGGGATGTTAAGCTTGGCCCCTCGTTGGCGGTTGGCAGGCTCGGCGCTTTCTTTTTTGCCTTTCGCCGGAAAACCCCGGAGGAGGACATGGAACGGCCGTTTGCTATGCACCGAATTCGCAACATCGGGATCGCCGCGCATATCGATGCCGGCAAGACCACCCTTTCCGAGGCCATGCTCTTTCTTTCCGGAAAGAAGCATCGCTTTGGGGAGGTGGATGAGGGGGAGGCCACACTGGACTGGATGCCCCAAGAGCGCGAGCGCGGCATCACCATCACCGCTGCGGCCACCACCATCGCCTGGAATGGCCACGCCCTCAACCTCATCGACACCCCGGGTCATGTGGACTTCACCGCGGAGGTGGAGCGCGCCCTCCGGGTGGTGGACGGGATGATCGCTCTGTTCTGTGCGGTGGGCGGCGTGGAGGCGCAATCGGAGAGCGTCTGGCGTCAGGCTGAGCGCTACGGCGTGCCGCGCCTGGCCTTTGTGAACAAGATGGACCGTGTGGGCGCGGATTTCTTCCGCGTGGTGGAGGAGATGCGCCGGAGCTTGGGAGCCAACCCGGTGCCCATCGTGCTGCCCCTGGGCGCGGAGGACAAGTTCCGCGGGATCGTCGATCTCTTGACCATGGAGGCCGTCCTGTTTGGGGACGGCGAAGGGAAAGCCGAACCCGTAGTCGTTCCCATTCCCAAGGAGGTCGCCAAGGACGCCCAAGCGGCGCGGGAGAGGCTCATCGAGGCCGTGGCCGAAGCCGATGACCTGTTCTTGGGGCTGTACTTGGCCGGCGAGGCGAGCACGGAGGATCTGCGCGCGGGGATTCGGCGCGGGACCCTCGCAGGGAAGCTCGTTCCCGTGCTGGCTGGGTCGGCCGCAAAGCTCAAGGGCGTGCGCCGGCTTCTGGACGCGGTGGTGGAGTTTCTCCCCTCTCCGGCTGACCTTCCGCCGGTTGAGGGCACGTGGGAGGGCCAGACCCTCACGCGCGTCCCTAGCCCTGCAGAGCCCCTTTCCGCTCTGATTTTCAAGATCCAGGCCGATCGGCATGTGGGGAAGGTGTACTACGTGCGGATCTACTCCGGCGTCCTCAGAGGTGGGGATCCGGTGCTCAACGCGGGCCGTGGCACCGTCCAGCACGTGGGACGTCTGTTCCAGGTGCATGCCAACGAACGCACGCCGGTGGAGGAGCTGGCGGCCGGGGAGGTCGGGGCCCTGGTGGGCCTGGAGGAGGCCCATACCGGCGACACCCTGTGTGCGCCCCGCGCGCCCATCGTTTTGGAGGCCATGGAGTTCCCCGCGCCGGTGGTGGACCTGGCGATCTCCCCGCTGCGGCGAACCGAGGCGGACCGGCTCTCCCGAGCCCTCGCCGCACTGGCCGCCGAGGACCCCACGCTCTTTTTGCGTACCGACCCAGAAAGCGGTGAGCTTATCGTCTCCGGCATGGGCGAGCTGCACCTCGAGATCGTGGTGGATCGCCTGCGGCGGGAGTTCGGGGTGGAGGTGGCGACGGGCGCGCCCCAAGTGGCCTTTCGGGAGACGCCCCTTCAGGCTGGCGACTTCGACCACAAGCTGGTGAAGCAAACGGGTGGCCGAGGGCAATACGCCCACATCGTCTTCCGGATCGAACCCACTGCGCCCGGGACCGGACTGGAATTCGAAAGCCAGGTGGTGGGAGGGCGCGTTCCTCAGGAGTACATCCCCGCGGTGCGCAAAGGCTTGGTGGACGCGATGGCCAAGGGCCCCCTGGGCTTCCCCGTGGTGGACCTCAAATTCATCCTCCTCGATGGCTCCTACCACGATGTGGACTCCTCGGAGCAGGCGTTCCGCCAGTGTGCGGCCCGGGCCCTGCGCGAGGCCCTCTCCCGGTTGGGCACAGCCCTTCTGGAGCCCGTGATGCACGTGGAGATCACCACCCCCGCGGAATTCGTGGGGAGCGTCGTGGGCGACCTCTCCGCCCGGCGCGGAAAACTCCTGAGCCTCGAGAACAAGGGGAACTTTTCGGTGGTGACCGCCGCGGCACCTCTTGCCGAGCTCTTCGGCTATGCCACGGTTTTGCGCAGCCTGACCAGCGGCCGGGGCTCCTTCACCCTGCGCTTCGACCACTACCAACGCGTCCCCGCGTCCCTGGTGCCCAAGCTCGTCAAGCGCGTGCCCGTGTACTCCGGGTAGCCCGTGAGCAAGAGGTCCCCCCCGACCTCCTCCACCGTCAGGTCTCGGACGCGGATCCCCTGAGAAGGGTCGGCGAACCCCTCTCCGCCCACGGCGGGGACGGCCCGCCTTCCGCCCAGGATGAGGGGGGCGTAGAAAAAATAAATCTTGTGCACGAGCTCCTGGGAGAGGAAGGACCATGCCACCTCCCCCCCGCCTTCGACCAAGACGGAGTCGACCCCCCGCTCGCCCAGGACAGCCAGGAGCCTTCGGAGGTCCACCCCTTGTTCCTGGGCCGGGAGGCGCAGGACCTCCACGCCTTGGGCGCGCAAGGTCTCCTCCGTTTCCGGGCGCATACGGGCCGTGGCCACCAGGGTCTTGGCCGCGCGGTTGAACACCCGGGCCGAAGGGGGCACCCGACCCTCCCCATCGAGGACGATCCTCAAGGGCTGAGGCCCAGCCACCTCGCGCACGGTGAGCTCCGGGTCGTCCAGGAGGACCGTGTTGGCCCCCACCAGGACGGCGGCGTAGCGACGACGCAGCTCATGAACCCTCGTACGTGCCGCAGGCCCGGTGATCCACCGAGATTTTCCTGTGTGGCTCGCAATTTTTCCGTCCAGGGTGAGGGCGAGCTTCAGGGCCACAAAGGGCGTGCGCGTGGTGATCCAGTGGAAAAAGATCTCGTTGAGCTTGCGGGCCTCCTCGGCCAGGACGCCCTCCACGACCTCGATCCCCGCGGCTTTGAGCTCGGCCACGCCCCGGCCGGCCACCGCGGGGTTGGGGTCCCGCACGGCCACCACCACCCGCCGGATTCCCGCGCGGATGATGGCCGCCGTACAAGGGGGCGTCTTCTTCCCCGGAAAGTCCACACAAGGCTCGAGGTTCACGTAGAGCTCCGCGCCTTGGGCCCTTTCCCCCGCGCGCTCCAAGGCCAGCACCTCGGCATGGGGACCACCAAACCGCTCGTGATAGGCCTCGGCGATGATGACGCCATCCTTGACCACGACGGCTCCCACGAGAGGGTTGGGGCGGGTGTAGCCCTCGCCCTGCCTGGCCAGGGCGAGGACGCGGCGCATCAATCCCTCGGGCGTCCAGCGGCCTTCCATAGCTCCAGCACGGCCTGGCGGGGGTCCGGCGCGCGGAAGATGGCCGCTCCCACCACCACCAGCTCGGCGCCGGCGTCAAGCACCGTGCGCACGTTCCCCGGCCCGATCCCCCCGTCCACGGCCAGCGTGATCGGCCGCCCCGCGATCTTCGCCCGCAGCTGCCGCAGCCGCTCCAGCGACTCCGGCAGGAACGCCTGGCCGCCGAACCCGGGCTCCACGCTCATCAGGAGGATCCAATCCACCTGGGGCAGCCAGGGCTCAAGCACGGAAAGCGGGGTCCGCGGCCGTAGGGAAACCCCGACCCGGCACCCCAGCCTCCGGATGGCGGCGATGGCCTCATCCGGCGGGTCCAGGGCCTCCACGTGGAAGATGACCACGTCGTCGGGGCGCACGGAGAACCGCGGGGCGTAGAGGGCCGGCTGGTCCACCATGAGGTGGATGTCGAAGGGGATGGCGATTTTGTCGCGCAGGGCGTTGGGGAGCACTGGCCCAAAGGTGAGGTTGGGCACGAAATGCCCATCCATGACGTCGAAATGCACGTAGTCCACGAGGTCTGCTAGGCCCATGATCGTCTCGTGGAGGCGGGAGAGGTCGGCGTTGAGGATGGAGAGGGAAAGCTTCATCTAGGAGCGGCGGCGGTTTCCGGCGATGAGGAGCATGCCCAGGAGCTGGGCCACGGCCATGGCTGCCGAGGCCACGTAGGTGAGGGCAGCGGCGGTGAGCACCTCCTTCACCGCGCCCAGCTCGCCCTCGGTCACCAGGCCTGCGGCCCGCAGGGCCGCGACCGCCCGCCGAGAGGCGTTGAACTCCACCGGCAACGTGACCAACGTGAACAGGACCGCGGCGGAAAAGAGGATGATCCCGGCGTTCACCAGCCCCGTGGACTGGAAGACGAGGCCGAGGAAGAAGAGGGGGAAGGCCAGTTGGGAGCCGAACATCGCGAGGGGCACCACGGCGGAGCGCAGGCTCAAGGGGGCGTAGCCCTGGGCGTGCTGGAGGGCGTGCCCGGCCTCATGGGCGGCCACGCCCACCGCGGCCACGGAGACCGATTCCGGCGCGGACAGCCGCAACACGCGCCGCCGCGGGTCGTAGTGATCCCCCAGGGGTTGTCGAATGGCTTCGATCCGGACGTTCGTTACCCCAGCCTGCTGGAGGAGCAAGCGGGCGGCCTCCGCGGCGCTCACCCGACGCTGGGTGGGCACCCGCAGGTACTTGGCATAGGCCGCGCGCACCTTATATTGGGCGTAGAGGGCCAAAAGCACCGCGGGGATGAGCAGGATCAACGTTTCCGGGTAGAAAAGCCAAATCATGCGCTCACCTCCTTGCCGAGCACGGGGGCATTATAAGAAGGGGCGGGGGAGAGGGCCATAGGCCGGATTCTGTCGTGGGGAGCCATTCCTCTGTGCGGCCTACCCGGAGGCATCGGGCGGGCCACCCTCAAGCGCCTCCCTATTTGGCCTTGCTCCGGCCGGGGTTTGCCGTGCCCGGGAACCTCGCGGCCCCGGCGGTGGGCTCTTACCCCACCGTTTCACCCTTGCCCGCACCCCTCCCTCCGGGGGAGGAGCCGCTGGCGGTCTGTTTTCTGTGGCACTTTCCAGGGATCGCTCCCTCTCGGGTTTCCCCGAGCGGCCTGCCCTGCGGAGTCCGGACCTTCCTCAGGGGAAAAACCCCCTGCGGCTCCCTAGCCGTCTCCCCCGTCCCGCCCGGGTGTAGCGACACCGCGGGCACACCCAGAGTATACCGCCCACCGAGGCCAACCGCCGAAGCGGCCGCAAGCAGTGGGGACAAAGGAGTCGCGCCAGGAGCATGACCGCGGCCAGCCCCACCAGCCCGGCCACCACCGCGACCCAGGACACGGCGAAGCCCCGACGTTTCGCGGCCGGCTCCTCCAGGGCGGAAAGCAGGGCTTCCACGAAGCGCACGGCGGCGTATCCAGGCCGAGTCCGGTTGGCCTCCGTCTCCGCCCGTTGGCGCAGCTCCTCGATGTGGGGAGGAAGGCGGACCGCGCTTCCCGCCCACAGCACGACGCGCCAGCGCCGATCCGCCCCTCGCAGGAACACCAAAAGCACGTGGTCCTCCCGCAAGTTCCAGGCGCGAAAGACCTCGGCCGCGTAGCGCTGGGGGTGGCCAAACGGATCGTGCCAACTGGCGAGGTACACGAGGTTCAGGCCGCGTTCGGCCAGCGCAGAGACCAGGGCCAAAAGCCGCCCGCGATCCGCGGCCTCCAGGGTCTGCCCATAATCGTTGATTGGGCCGACCTGGAGGGGCAACGAATAGGGTTGGGCGCTGCCTACCACCGCAACAGCAAGAACCGCGAGCAGTTTTCGCAGGTCACCACCTCCCGGCCCTCCCGCAGCTTCAGCATGGTGGCCTCGGAGAGCCTAAGATGGCACCCACTGCACGCTTGCCCATCCACGTACACCACGGGGTTAGGAAAGCGAAGCCTGAGCTGGTCGTATTTTTGGCGGACGAAGGGGGGAAGGCGTCCCAGCACCTCACCGCGCTTCGCCTCGAGTTCCCCTTTCTCCCTGTCCAAGTCGGCTCGCTTTTTCCCGAGGGCCTGGATCTCGGCCTCCAGCTGGGCACGGCGCTCCCGATGGTGCTGTTCCTCCTCCGCCAGCTTGCGGGCGTCCTCCTCCACCGCGTCCATGAGCCGGAGGGCTTCCTCGCTGAGCTGGTCCAACCTGGCCCGCAGGATCTTCACCTGCTCGCGCAAAAACTCCATTTCCTTGTAGGAGATGATCTCGTGATCCAGCTTGTGCTGGTACTCGCGGATTTTGGCATCGGTGGCGTCCGCTTCGGCGGTGCGTTCCAGGGCCGTCTGGCGGAGCTTGCGGTGGGCTTCGCGGCGACGGGCCATGGCCTCGTCCGCCTCCCGCAGGCGCGCGTGCAGCGCGGCTTCTTCCTGGTCCAAATCGGCCAGGCGGCCGGAGATGTGATGTAACGTATGATCCAGTTCGGCCAGCAAACGCAACAAGGTCAGGGCCTCGCTCATCGCTCCATCACCTCAAGCTCGGGAAAACGCGCCCGCAGGAGGCTGGCCACGTGCCCCACGAAGGGCTTCTCCGTCTCCGCGTGGCCAAAGAGGGCCACGGTGAGCCCCGCTTCCTGGGCCTCCTGGACCCGGTGATAGCCCATTTCCCCGGCCAACAGGAGCTCCGCGTTGGCCTGGAGTGCGGCCGGAACCAGGTCTCCGGCGCTGCCCCCGCAGACCGCCACCCGCCTGACCTCGCGCTCCACGGCCCCGTACACCGCCTTCGGCCCAGGGACCCTCAACGCCTGGGCGAACCTCTCCACCAAAGCTGCGATCCTCATGGGGTGGCGAACCACGCCCACGCGGCCCAAGCCATGGAGCTCGGCGGGGTTGGCCAAGGGGTACACATCGTAGGCCACCTCCTCGTAGGGGTGGGCGGCGAGCATGGCCCGGACCACCTTTTCCAACCTGTCCTCCGGCACGATCGTCTCTACCCGCGTTTCCTCCGCGTGCTCCTCCTGCCCCACCTTGCCCAGGAAGGGCTGGGCGCCTTCTTCCGGCAGAAAGGTGCCGGTGCCGCGCACGCGGAACGAACAGTGGCTGTACTTGCCGATGTTCCCCGCTCCGGCCGAGAAGAGGGCCTGAGCCACAGCCTCCTCGTGGGTGACGGGCACAAACACCATGAGCTTGTAGAGCTTCCCCTTGGGCCGCAGGGGCCTTACGTCTTGGAGATCGAGGTATTCGGCCAAAAGATCGTTTAGGCCGCCGCGGGCCACATCATAGGGCGTGTGCAGGGCATAGAGGGCTGTGCCCGCGTGGAGAAGGGCCCGCAACTTCTGGCCCAGGGGCGTGCGGGGCTCCACCACCTCCAGCGGTCGAACGAGGAGGGGATGGTGGGTCACCACGAGATCCACCTGGTCGAGTGCGGAAAGGTGAGAGAGGGCGAAATCAAGGGTCACGAGCACCCGCCGGCACGGCGCGTTCAAAGGGCCCACTTGCAGGCCCGTGCGATCCCACTCCTCGGCCAGGACCTTGGGGAAACGCTCCTCGAGAAAAGCGGTCACCTCGAGGCGTTGCATATCCTATGCAGTTTAGCGCGTTCCGGCCCCCGCGCAATGGGAGCGCTATACTCCCCAAGAGAAATGGAGATGGTGTGCCTGCGGCCGGACGTCTGGGTCCTTCGCGGCGGGGTGAACCTCGGGGTCATCCTGGCCGAGGGCGAGGCGGTGTTTGTGGACGCGGGGCTGGACGAGGGTTCGGCCCGGCGGCTTTGGCGCTGGGCCGAGGAGCAGGGTCTACGGCCCCGCGCGGCCATCCTCACCCACGCCCACGCCGACCACTTCGGCGGCGCCCATGTGTGGGAGGCCCGCGGCCTCCCCCTGTTCGCCCCGGCGTTCGAGGCGGCGATGATGCAGCATCCCCTGCTCGAGCCCATCTTCCTCTTCTCCGGGGCCTCTCCGCCGCCGGAGCTGTTGGGGAAGTTCACCCTGGCCCGGCCCCTGTCCGCTGTGTCCCACCTGGAGCCCGGCGCCCAGGCGTTCGGCCCCGTCTCCTTGGCCTGCATGCCCCTTCCCGGCCATTCCCCCGCCCAGGTGGGTGTGGCCGTGGGCAACATCCTGTTCTGTGCCGATGCTATCTTCACCCCGGACGTCCTCCGCAAACACCCCATCCCGTTCTGCTACGACCTTGGCCAGGCCCTCGCCAGTGCGCAAGCGGTGGAGGAGTATGAGGTCCTCGTTCCCGGCCATGGTGCGCCCCTGGAGGGGCCGGCGGCCAAGGAGGCGGCGCAGGCCTACCGCGCCCACCTCCTGCGGTTGGTGGAGGAGGCGGAGAACGCCTTGGGTTCCCCCCTCACGGCGGAAGAGCTCCTTCGTGTGCTGGCACACAACCTGGGCTTGCCGAACCTGAACCTTGTAGGATTTCTTCTGGCCCGCACCACGGTGTTCGCTGTGCTGGCGTTCCTCGTGCGGGAGGGGCGAGCGGAACCCCTGCTGGAAGGGGGCTTCCTGCGGTGGCGGAGGAGATGATGGCCACGCGCACAGGTTTTGCCGATCTCCCCCTGCATGGTGGGCACGTGCCGCGCTGGTTGTTTGCGCGCATGGTGCGCCTGAGTCGGGCCATCCTCACCGCCCTTGTGGCGGAGTTCGGGACCGCGGAGGTCCTGCGCCGGCTCTCCGATCCCCATTGGTTTCAGGCGCTGGGGTGTCTGTTGGGGTTCGACTGGCACTCCAGTGGCCTGACCACGACCACCTGCGGGGCGCTGAAGACGGCTCTCGCTGAAGTGGGTGCGGAGCTTGGGCTGTTCGCGGCGGGCGGGAAAGGAGCTGTCTCGCGAACGACACCCGCGGAGATCCAGTCCGTAGCCGAACGCCTTGGGCTTGATCCTTCCCCGTTGATCTATGCCTCGCGCATGAGTGCCAAAGTGGACTCCGCCGCCTTGCAGGACGGATTTCAAATCTATCACCACGCGTTCTTCTTCGACCAAGCAGGGCGGTGGTGTGTGGTCCAGCAAGGGATGCGGGAGAACATGCGGCTTGCGCGTCGGTACCACTGGCTCTCCGAGGGGCTGCAAAGCTTTGTAGTGGAGCCTCATACGGCGGTGGTGGGCGCGCGTGCTCCTTGGGTACTGAACCTGGTGGCCCGGGAGGCGGCCCCCGCCCGGGAGGTCCTTCCCGAGCTCGCGCAAAAACCGCCGGATCTGTTGGTGGCCGAGCTCCAAAGGGTGCAATCCCTTCGTCTTCCTCCCAGGCACGCCCTCCTTCTTTCGGACATCCACCCCCAACGCTTGGAGAGCGTGTTCCTTCGCACGTACGAGGCCGCCGCCCCGGATTTCGAGCGGCTGTTGGCCGTTCCGGGCTTGGGCCCGAAAGGCCTGCGGGCCTTGGCCCTCCTGGCGGAGCTCCTGTATGGGGCACCCGCGTCCTTCCGAGACCCCGCGCGTTTCTCCTTCGCCCACGGCGGAAAGGACGGCACGCCCTATCCGGTGGACCGCGCCACGTACGACCGCACCATCGCGGTGTTGGAGCGGGCCGTGCGCCAGGCCCGGCTGGGGGAGCGGGAGGAGCTCAACACCCTGCGCCGGATCCCGCTCCTCTTCCGCTCCCCTTAGGGCCTGGCGGTGCTGGTGGGTTGGCGGCTGGCCAGGAGGTGGCCCAAGTCCCCATCGCCCTTGCACCCGGATCCATTCCGCACCAAAAGCAGGGCGTCATCGCTCACCCCGAGGCTCCGGAACAGCGCCACCAGGTCCTCCACCTGAAGCCGGCGTTTCTCCCCCGCCCCGAGGTCCAGGACCACCCGGCCTTTGTGCATCATCACCAGCCTCTCCCCCACCGCGATGGCTTGGTCCATGCGGTGCGTGACCATGATGGTGGTGATGCGGTTTTCGCGCACAAGCTCCTCGGTGATGCGCACGACTTTCTCGGCGTTGGCCGGATCCAAGGCTGCCGTGTGTTCGTCCAAAAGAAGGAGCTTGGGGCGGGTGAGGGTGGCCATGAGCACCGTGAGGGCCTGGCGTTCCCCTCCGGAAAGGTGGGCCACCTTCTCC
This sequence comes from Candidatus Bipolaricaulota bacterium, assembly GCA_938084765.1. Taxonomy (GTDB): domain Bacteria; phylum Bipolaricaulota; class Bipolaricaulia; order Bipolaricaulales; family Bipolaricaulaceae; genus DTER01. The sequence goes on from CALKFO010000015.1 coordinate 32,905, forward strand.
TGGAGCCGCTTTTCCAGACCCATGCCGAGCTGGGCCACCGCTGCATACAGGGATTGACGACGATGCCGGTGGACCAGGGGCCATAATCCGCGGCGCCCTTTGCGGCTGGCCAAGGCCAGGTTCTCCAGGACGGTCATGCCGGCCGCTGTCCCGCGCAAAGGATCCTGAAAGACGCGGCCGATGAGGTGGGCCCGTTTGTGCACGGGCCAGCGGGTGATGTCCCAGCCGGCCAGGACCACGCGTCCCCGGTCAGGGCGGCAAACGCCGGCGATCACGTTGAGCAACGTCGTCTTGCCGGCGCCGTTGGAGCCGATCACCGTGGCCACCTCGCCCTCCCCCAACGCCAAGGTCACATCCGCGAGGGCCACGACCCGCTCCGCGCCCAAGGCGAAGGTCTTCGTGACCTCTTGGACCTCGAGCATCACGCCTCCTCTCCGCGCAGGGCAGCCCGGATCACCGGGGCCGCCAGGGCGCCCAGCACCACCAGCGCCGTGAGCAGCCGCAGATCTGAGGCGGTAAATCCCAACGTGGCGCCGTAGCGCAGGGCCAGGGAGATGGCCAGGCGATACCCGACGGATCCGACCATCACGGCGACGAGGTGCGTGCAAATCCCCCGCGGCCGGAGCAGGAGCTCGCCGATCATCACGGAGGCCAGCCCGGCCACGATGGTGCCGATGCCCATGCCCACGTCCGCGAAGCCGGAGTACTGGGCGACGAAAGCGCCCGAGAGGGCCACCAGGCCGTTGGCGAGGGCCAGGCCTAGGACCACGAGGTTTTCGGGTGCTATGCCTAAAGTTCTTACCATATCAGGGTTTTGCCCCACGGCACGCATCGCGCCCCCAAGCTCGGTGAACAGGAAAAGCAAAAGCAAAAGGAGTGCGCCCCCCGCGAAGATGCCGGAGGTCACGAGGACTTCGTATCCCTTGGGCACCGCCAGGGTGGTGGCCAGGCGCAAGAGGGCCGAGGGTCGTCCCAAAAGGGAGAGGTTGGGGCGACCCATGATGCGCAAGTTCAGGGAATAGAGCATGATCATGGTGAGGACTCCCGCCAGGAGTCCGGGGATGCGGAGCCTGGTGGCCAAGGCCCCGGTGAAGGCACCGGCCACCAGGCCCGCCCCAAACGCGCCGAGCAGGGCGACATACGGGCTGAACCCACGCAGGACGAGCAGGGCCGCCACGGCCGCGCCCAACGGCAGCGTCCCGTCCACGGAAAGATCGGGGAAGGACAGCACCCGGAAGGAGAGGTAAACCCCCAGGGCCATGAGCCCGTAGATCAGCCCCTGCTCCACCGCGTGGAGGAACAGCACGGGTTCACTCCTTTATGAACCGCTGGCCGCCGAAGAGGAGGCCGGTGGCGAGCTTCTTGGCTTCCAAGGGGAACACGAACCCGATCTCCTCGGCCACGTCGAGGTTCAGCCACACCTGGGTCCCCGCTTGGCGCACGAAGGGGATGGCCGAGGGCGGGGTGCCCCCGAGGACCTGGAGGACGATCTGCCCGGTGAGGAGCCCGTGGTCGAAGTAGTCGAATCCGGTGCAGATCAACACGCCGCGCTCAAGACTCGTGGGATCAGCAAAGAGGAAGGGAATGCGATGGGCTTTGGACACGGCGACCACGGCATCCAGGGCGGCGGCCACGGTGTTGTCGGTGGTGCAGTAGATGGCGTCCACCCGGCCGATGAGGGACTGGACAGCCAAGGGGACCTCGGCGGTGGAGTTGGCTGCAGCCACGATGAGCTCAATGCCCAGCTCGGCGCAGGCTTTCTTCGTCATCTCGGTGAGGATGGCGGAGTTGGCTTCCCCTGGGTTGTACACCTGGCCCAAGCGCCGCAGGCCCGGCACGAGCTTGCGGAGGAGCTCCACATCGGCCCGGACGTCGATCATGTCCGAGGCGCCCGTCACGTTGGGATAGCCGGTGAGGCCTGCTCCCACCGGATCGGTGACGGCGGAGAAGATGACGGGAATCGGGGTGTCGCGGAACACCTGCACCACGGCCTGGGAGCTGGGGGTGGTGATGGATATCACGAGATCCACGCCCCGGGCGCGGAAGTCCTGGGCGATGGCCATGGCCACGGAGAAGTCCCCCTGGGCGTTGGCCAGGATGTATTGGACGTTGTCTCCCGGCACATATCCGGCGCGGCGCAGGGCCTCGATGATCCCCTCTCGCACCGCGTCCAGGGCCGGGTGCTCCACGATCTGGGTGATGCCGATCACGAGGGGTCGGGCGGACCCCAGAATGCCCAAAACCACCAACGCCAAGACGACGAACTTCCTCATTGCACACCCCCTTTAAAACAAAAAACCGCAAGCTTCGGCTTGCGGTGCTGGGCATGACTCTCCTTCACGAGAGAGTCACGCCCTCATGCGAACCAATACCCGCAGTACGCCTGCGCTCCCGCTACCACCTCCTTTCCCCGCGTTCGTTCGATCATCACGGTGCATAGATACGACAAGACCATCCCCGCTGTCAAGGGGGGCAGGGCCTGGCGGTGCCGAAGCGCGCTCGCCGCTTTTTCGTTTGGGCATGGAGGTGCATCGGAATTGGGCCAAACCGGCGCGGCCCTCCGCGGACCATGAACCGGACCCAGCGCTGCGGTGTATTTTTAGCATCACTCTTGGGGAGGTGGGGCATGGCGAGGATCACTTGGATGGCTCTTTTTGTGGGCGTTGTCTTGGCCGTTGGCGCTTTGGGCCAACAAGAGGTGTACTACCTCACGGGCAACCTTCGGGAAGCCCGCGGCGTCATCACCACCGACAAGGGCGCGGAGGAAACGGTCTTCTTCGGACGGGTGGGGTTCAAAGTCATCCCTAGCCAAAAGGGAACGCAGCTTGGGCTCATCGAGCTCTCTTTGGTGTCCAAAGGGGTGGGCACGAGCAGCGGCCACACCGGGACGCTCGGCTTGAACCTCATCGATGACGACATCGCCTGGTACGATGCCCGTCTCCGCGGCGGGAGCTTCGCCCCCCGCATGGTCCTTCACTACGCCCTGATCGACCAACTCCAGGGGTTCCAAACCCTGGGCACCCAAGGCGAGGACGACGCGTTCCTCCCCTTCACCGAGGGCATGGCGGGCAAGCTCACCCTCCGGCTTCCTGAGGGTTTGCAGCTGCGGGACAAAGGGTCCAGCACGGCGGAGATGGAGCTTGCCTTCGACCTCAGCTCTTCTGTGCTGGGCTTGGTCAAGCGGGTGGCGGTCTCGCTCAGGTTTTCCTTGGAATGGACGCGTTTGGTCTCCCCGACCTTGGTCCTCAAGGTTCAGCCCGTGTTCATCGGCTCGGGTCCTCTGGACCCCGCGCGCACGGGCACCGCCTGGGACACCCTCATGTCCTATGCGCGCGTCCTTTGGGCCCGCTGCGGAAGCGTGCGCTGCATCACGTTTTCCGTGAATCCCCCGCTGTACTTGAACAAACCGGCCTATAAAGTCCTGGAGACGCTGGACGAGGCAAGCGCTTTGCTGGGCGAGGTGGAGGTGGTGGACGCGGTGGAGGTGTTCGTGGTGAGCCGCATGGACTACGTATGCCGGACCGGAGGCGGAAGCTGCTACTCTGCGGGCACGGCCTCCGCCAAGATCGTGACCTGCGATCAGCAGCTTGCGGTTCCTAACCCCTGTCCCTGTCCAGATTATTGCCCCTCCACGTGTCCACCTTGTCCGCCGTGCCAAACTGGCAGGGTCAACCTGTACCATTTGGCCCATGAGCTGGGGCATGCGCTGAACTTGGCCCATCCGTCTGGCCCCAGCGGGAGCCTGGCCGCCAGTACCCCACGCTCCATCATGGAACCCAGCGGCTTTTGCTGCGACAACCCCGCTGTGCAGAGCGCCAAGAACTGCCGCAACTTCAGCAATCCCCTTCTTCACTGGGGATACGCCGTCTGCAGCGGGAGCCCGGATATTCGGGACTGAGCGGCGCCGTGCACGAGGGGCTGAGGGGGTGAGCCCCTCTTTTTTATGGCTTGGGGAGGCGGCGCACCCGCAGCCGGCGGCCCTCCTGGGCCGTCACCTGCACCCGCTCACCCCGGGTGATGGGCGGGTCCTCCGCCTGAGCCCACCAAAGCTCACCCCGCACGAAGATCCAGCCTTCAGGGTTGAGGTCGTCCCGGGCCTCGCCCACCAGGCCCACGAGGGTGGTGAGCGGTCGCGGCCTGTGCCGCTGAGCGGTGAGTCCCTTGGCCAACACGAAAAAGAGGATGGCGGTCAGGGTGCCCAGGGTCGCCGCTACCGTGGTCCAGGACAGCCGCACCACCGGGGACTCCACCTCGAACAGCGATAAAGAGCCCAGCACCAGGCTCGTCAATCCGCCCAGGGTGAGGAGGCCATACGAGGGGGTGAACACGTCGAGCACGATGAGGGCGATGCCGAAGAGGATGAGCCCCACCCCCACGAAGCTGATGGGAAGAAGCTGGAGTCCGAACAGGGCCAGAAGGAGGGAGGGGACGCCCACCACCAAGCCCAGCCCCACGCCCGGCGTGAGGAACTCGTAGATCAAGCCGTAAAGGCCGAGCATGAGCAGGATGTAGACAAGGTTTGGGTCGGCCAGATAGGCGAGGAGTTGGTCCCGGAAGGTCATGGAGAGCTCGCGCACCGGCAGGCCGCTTGGGGAAAGGACGCGACCGTCCCGCAGAGCGAAGCCCTCAAGCTTGCGCAGGAGGTCCGGGAAGGATTCGGCGATGAGATCGATGACGCCGAGTTCCAGGGCTTCGGTGGCGGTGAGGGTGGCGGACTGGCGCACGGCCTTTTCGGCCCAGTCCGCGTTGCGGCCGCGGGCCTCCGCAATGGCCCGGATGCGGGAAGCCGCGTCGTTCACGAGCTTTTGCACCGCAGGATCCTCCTTATCGGGGAGCTCCCCACCCAGGGCCACCGGGTGAGCCGCGCCGGTGCTGGTGCCCGGGGCCATGGCGGCCACGTGGGCCGCAAGGAGGATGAAGGTGCCTGCGGAGGCAGCGCGGGCACCGGCCGGCCCCACCCACACCACCACCGGCACCGCGGAGGTCATGATGGCCTCCACGATCTCCTTCATGGCGGAATCCAGGCCGCCGGGCGTGTCCAAGACGAGGACCACCAGGGCCGCGCCCCGCTCGTGCGCCTCGCGCAGTCCGCGCACCACGTAGCCGCTGGTGGCGGGGTTCACGGTGCCCTTGAGGGTGAGCTTGAGGATCTCGCCCGCCCCGCATCCCAGGGCCAGGACGAGGACGGGAATCCATGCCCTCCAAAGCCTGCGCATCGCAAGGATTGTACGCCCAAGGGAGGGGATTGCCCTCGGCGGCGGGGGTGCGCCCGGCGCGGCCGCGCCCAGGTTGAACAAACTGAAACAGGAATCCTGCGCGGTTCTACGAGGAGGCGGAGGGGGATCGACGCTCTCCGTCGGCTGGCCGAGGACGCCCAAGCCCTTGCCGAAGTGACTAAGGAGGCCCTGCGAAGCCGCCACTTTTCCGAAACAGGTGAAAACCTGAGCGATGAGCACGCCGCGCGTTACGGATGCCTCCTCAGCTATGAAAACCACGCGGAGCTCTCCCACCTCAACCGCCTGTGGATTCGCCAGATCATTGGACAGCTTGCTCAATCCACGTTGGAGATCGAGCCCCAGACTCGAAGCCGGGAGGATCAATACAAGTGGCTCTTGGAAAGGGTAGATCCCCGCTCATCTTTGGAGCAGGAGCTTCTGGAGCTTCTCTATCGCCAAGGTTTTTGCTGGCCAGATGACGCCCAGCATCCCATCCCCGCGGCGGGAGCGATCACCGATTTTCTCTACGGGCCGAACGTCTTAGTGTTCTGTGACGGGCCGGATTACGATACCCCGGACCACCGCGAAAGGGACAGCCAACAGCGGCAAGAGCTGCGTAACCGGGGCTACCGAGTCGTGGTGATCCGCTATGACGTGCCCTTGGCGGAGCAGGTCGCGCGTTATCCGGAGATATTCGGCCAGGGGGCAGGGACAAGCGGCTGAGCCCTTGCGCGACGCCGAGGGATTAAAAAGGACAATGGGTGGTGCAGGACTCGAACCTGCGACCCCACGCACGTCAAGCGTGTGCTCTACCGGGCTGAGCTAACCACCCTGGAGGCGGCGCCCGGATTCGAACCGGGGAATAAGGGATTTGCAGTCCCTCGCCTTAACCGCTTGGCTACGCCGCCCTCACGGTTCATTATAGTCTTCCCCCGGGTCCTAAGCCAGCCCACCCCGGCCTCATATCCGCTCGATGTACTCCGCGAACAGGGCCTCCTGCTCGGCCGGGGTGAGGTCGCCGGCCCGGCCCAGGGCCTGCCGGCGCGCCCGCGCCGCAAAGTACAGGGATATCCCCGCGGCCACCGACACGTTCAGCGACTCCGTGAGCCCCCACATGGGGATGCGAAACGTCCCGTCACAGTGGGCCAAAAGCTTCGGAGGAATCCCCTCCACCTCGTTCCCAAACACCAGGGCCAAGGGCTCCTCCCCGGGGAGCTCCTCCACGGGGAGGTCACCCTTGGGGCTGGCGGCCAGGATGCGAAAACCTTGGGCGCGCAGGGCCGCAAAGGCCGCCTCCCCCCGGCGAAAGCGCAGAAGGCGCACCCAGCGCTCGGCACCCTGGCTCACCTGCCCGGCCGGCCGAAAGGGCACGTCCTCCTCCACCACGTACACCTCCAGGATCCCCAGGGCTTCGCAGGTGCGGAGGATGGCGGCGACGTTGTGGGGATTTTGAATGTTGACGCAGACGGCTACCACGCTTCTAAGCCGCGTGGCCACCACTTGGCGCAACCGCTCCGAACGGGTCGCCACTTGTCAAAACTCGTCCTCGTCCTCGTCGAAGTCCTCGTCGAACCCGAAGGCCACTTCCTCCAATTCCAGCGGGTCCTCCTCCACGACCTCCAACACCGACCCGCACTCGGGACAGGTCACTCGCCGGCCGAACACCGCTTCCGACGCGGAAAGCCGAAGCTCCGCGTCACACACAGGACAAGTGGCACGGGGCATAACCCACCTCTTTTCTCGAGCCTCGCGTGGCTCGTGTTTTTCCTTTCGCCCTTGCCACACGCACTTTTGGCCAAGGGCCGCGCGAGTGTAGAGGACCCCATCGAGCCTGTCAAACCTTGTAGCTGCGCAGAGCCGGCGAGGCCGAAACAACCCGGATACAATGGCAGCCCTATGCTCTTCTTCTTGCTGGCCCTGGCCGGGTTGGGCATCGGCGTGTTGGGCTCGCTGTTGGGTATCGGCGGCGGAATTTTTGTGGTCCCGCTCCTTCTCCTCACGGGCTTGGTGGGCACCTCCCAGGAGGCGGCCGGGACAAGCGTGGTCGCCGTGCTCACGACCGGGGCCTCCGCCTCCCTGGGTTATCTTCGGCGAAGGCTCACGCCCTGGTCGGTGAGCTTGGGCCTGATGCCGGGGGCTTTGGGCGGGAGCTACTTGGGCGCCCATCTCGCGGGCAAGGTCGCCTCCGGCGCGCTAACGTTGGCTTTCGGCGTGTTCCTGCTCTACCCTGCCACGGTCCTCCTCTTGGGAAAGGAGCCCAAGGAGCTTGTGCGCCGCCGGGATGCCCGAGCTTTCCCGGGGTGGGTGCTGGTCGTGGTGGGGTTCGCCGCGGGCTTGGCGGGGAGCCTTTTCGGGATCGGTGGCGGAACGATCATCGTCCCGATCTTGATTTTGTTGGGGCTACCCATGATCGAGGCCGTGGCGGGGAGCCTGTTGGTCATGGTGCCCACGGCGGCGTTGTCCACGGCCCTGCACGCCCTGGCAGGCCGCACCCACTGGGACCTGGCGTTGCCCTTGGTGGCCGGTGTATGGGTGGGTGGGCAGTTGGGGCCCATGCTTGCGGTGCGCCTACCGCAACGGGTCCTGCGCCGCCTGTTCGCCGTGGTTTTGCTGTATTCGGCGGCGAACATGATCCGCCGCGGCCTGGGCCTCTAGCTGGCGAACGCGTCCACGAGGATGCGCACAAGAAGGAGCAGCCAGCCAATCCCCACCACGAACCAGATCACCTTCCGTGCGGCGGCGATCAGATTGAAAAGGAGAAGGAGCAGGGTCAACAGGGCCAGGTAGCCCAAGGGCAGGACCAGCTCGGGACTCACCCCGCGGCCAGCGGGAAGGACGAGGTCCAACAGGCGCACCAAGCCGCGGCCCAGGATCTCCGCAAGCTCCTGCAAAAACGTCAGGACCTGGGACCAGGAAAAGCCTGCGCTTCCGAGGTCCATGGTTTGAGCGTACGCCCACCCCCAAAAAGAAAAAGCGCCGCGTGGGCGGCGCCTGAGGGACAAAGGTCAACCGGACTCAGTCCTTGTCCTCGGCCTCCTCCACGGCGTCTTCGATCTTCTCCAGGAGGTCGGAGACCCGCTCGAACGCGGACTCCAGTTCCTCCCGCACCATGGCCAGTTCGGAGAGGAGCGGCTTGATCTTGTCAATGAGCTCTTTCTTGGTCACGTAGGCCATAAACCACCTCCTGCCCAAATTTTACACGATGCGGTCGAGAATGAGGGGGGAAGGGGCTGGGGGTGTGGGACCGATGACGAATGCTGAAAGCACAGTGGTGTGGGCTTCGGGGAGGCGATCCTGCCGGCCCACGTGGAGCCGCGCCACGGGCTGGCCCTTCTCCACCGGATCCCCGACTTTAGCCAGGAGCTCCACGCCCGCCGCTGGGTCCACCTTCTGGCCCTTGACCTCCCGGCCCGCACCCAAAAGGCCGCAGGCCACCCCAATGGCCCGCGCCCGCACCGCCTGGATGTACCCGCTATGGGGAGCCACGACCTCCACAACCTGGGCGGCTTTGGGCAGGCGCTCGGGCTCCTCCACCGCCCGCACATCCCCGCCTTGCGCGGCCACCAGCTCCCGGAACTTGGCCCAGGCCTTTCCCGTGTCCAACAGGCGGGCCAGCTTCTCCCGCCCCTCCTGGGGCGAGGAGGCCTCGCCCACCAGCACCAGCAGCTCGGCTCCCAGGGCGAGGATGACTTCCCGCAGGTCCGCCGGACCTTCGCCGCGCAGGACCTCGATGGCCTGACGCACTTCCAGGGCGTTCCCGGCCATCCGGCCCAGGGGCTGCTCCATGGCGGTGATGAGGGCCGCGAACTTTTTTCCTAACCGGTTGCCCACGCGCACAAGCGTCTCGGCCAAGGCGCGCGCCTCGGGCAAGGTGCGCATGAACGCGCCGTCCCCGCACTTCACGTCGAGAACAATGGCGTCCGCCCCTCCAGCGATCTTCTTGGACAGGACCGAGGCCGCGATGAGGGGAAGGGAGGGCACCGTGCCCGTGACGTCGCGCAGCTCGTACAGGAGGCGATCTGCGGGGACGAGCTCGGCGGTGTGGTCGGCGATCACCGCGCCCACGCGTTGGGCTTGAGCCACGATCTCCGCAAGGGAGAGCTCGGTGCGCACCCCTGGGATGGCCTCGAACTTATCGATGGTGCCGCCGGTATGGCCCAGGGCCCGGCCGGAGAGCTTGGCCATGACGAGCCCCGCCGCGGCCATGAGGGGGACAAGGACCAACGTGACCGTGTCGCCCACCCCGCCCGTGGAGTGCTTATCCACTTTGGTCCCGGGAATGGCGGAAAGGTCGATGCGTTCCCCGCTTTCCACCATGGCCTGGGTGAGGGCCACCGTCTCCGCCTCGCTCATCCCCTGGAAGTACACGGCCATGAGGAACGCGGCCATCTGGTAGTCGGGGATGCGGCCGACCACATAGCCTTGGATGAGCCAACGGATCTCCTCCGCCGTTAACTCCCCACCATCCCTTTTCTTTTCGATCAAGTCCACAGCGCGCATGCTTTAAATTTTAGCCGTTTCGGCGGCGAGCGAGGTCAGCTATACTTGGAGTCGGCGGTGGTGCAGAAAACGCGCTGGAAACGCTCCTTCTGGGTTCTCGGAGGCTTGGCTCTGGGGTTGCTAGCGGCCCTCGTATTGGGAGTGCTTGTGTTTTGGGTGCACCCCGCGGTGCAACGGGCGCGGAGCCCGCTCGCCGAGATCGTTGATGTTCCTTTTGTCGTGCGCTATGTGAAGACCTCGTCCCTTGCCGCGGAGGTCGTGAATGTTGCGCGCTGGGCGCGTCAGCAGTGGTTCGAGGTTCTCCAGCGCCTGGGCCTCATCGACTTCCCTTTCCCCGAGCGGATCCATCTTTACGTTTACGCCTCGCGGGAGGAGCTGAGCCTGGGGCTGGGCACGCGGATCGAGGAGGAGTCAACCCCCAGCGCCGTGATGGATCTTGTGGTCGCGGAGCGAGGGGCAGGGGAGTTCGCCCGGCTCGCCTGTTCGCTGGCCTGGGGCCGGCCGGGGAACCTCGTCTTCCCCCGCGGGCTGAGCTTGTACTTCGAGGAACCGCATCGCCCGTGGCTCGCCGAGGCTGGGGCCTGGCTTTCCTATGTCGATCCGCAGCTCCTTTGGCAGAGGGCGGGCGACCTTCTCCCCTATGACCCCTGGGAAAGCCTATATTTTCAGGTCAACGCGCCCTGGGTGGGAGCGGCGCCCACCTGGGAAACCCTGCGCAGCCTCACGCAGGTGTTCACCCGCGAGGCTGGGAGCCGGGGGCGGGTGTGGGAGGTGCTGGCCGCGGCTCAGGCCCAGTGGATCCTGCATACCTTTGGCCCCTCCGGGGCCCGGATTTTCTGGAAGGCCAGCTCTTGGGAGAGCGCAAGCGTCGCGCTGGGCACGAGCTCGGAAAAGCTACGCGCGGATTTCATGGCCGCGGCGCAAGGGGCCTTTGCCCAAAGCCCCCAGCGCTTGTACTTCTCAGCCCTCTGCAACCTGTACCGCGGCCGTGCCCAAACCGCGCTCTCCCAGCTTTCCGAGCTGGAGGACGACGACCTCCGAGAATTGCGGGCTTTGACCTGGTTAGCGTTGGGTGAAGTCTCTCGCTTTTGTGAACAGAGCAAGGAGTGCCCGCCAGGACTCGTTTCACTCCGAGAGGCCCCCAAATTTCAGCAAGGACGCTGGTGTGTGATCGGGAACGGAGTGACAGATGACGCACTGCACAGGGCGGTGCAGAGCGCCCAGAGACTGCTGGCCTTGTGGGGAAGCGATGAGAGCGTGTTACCCGAGCACGTCGTCTTTTACGTGGTGCAACCGGTTCCTGACCTCCGGGCTCCTTGGGGTGTGGTGTGGGTGCACACGGCGCAAGAGCTTCCCGAGAAGGCCGCCCGATTGGTTTTGGAAGCTTTCAGTCCTTACGGGTCCCCTTCCTTTTCCACGTTGGTAGAGGGGTTGGTGCTGTGGGCCGCTTATCCTGAGCGGGATTTTCGTGCTGAGGCCCAACGGCTGTTGGCCCAGGAACGATGGGTGTCTTTGGCCCAGCCCCTCTTTGGTGTCTATCCGCGGCCGCTGGCCGAGGCCGAAGCCGGAGCTCTTGTGGTTTTCTTGCTTGAAAAGTATGGCGCCTCCGCGATCCCAAAGCTTTGGGAGTCCTTGGTCCAGGGGGCGAGCATCTTCCGCGCCTCCCAAGACGTGCTCAGAGTTCCCTGGTCGCGGGTGGAGGCGGATCTTCTGGCTTGGCTCAGACAACCCTGAATGGATCGAAGGCATCGCGCAGGGCATCGCCAAGGAAATTGAAGGCCAGCACAGCTACGGTGATGAACAGCCCAGGGATCAACAACCAGGGATAGTTTTGGATGGTGGAGGCGTTGTTGGCCTTGGAGAGGAGGAGCCCCCAGCTCACCATGGGTTCGGAGATGCCGATGCCCAAAAAGGAGAGGCCGCTTTCCCCGATGATGGCACCGGGGATGGTGAGGGTTACGTTGACGATGAGGTAAGAGGCGAGGTTCGGGACGATGTGCTTGGCGATGATGCGCAGGTCATTGGCACCCACAGCGCGTGCGGCCTCCGTGAAATCCATGGAGCGGATGGCCAGCACGACCCCGCGGATGACGCGTGCCCGGCCGGCCCAGCCGATCAAGGCCATGATCCCTGCCAGCCCAAAGAAGCGGAGGGTGGGTGACCATCCCCTGGGCAGGGCCAGCCCCAACGCTAGCCACAGGGGCAGAGTGGGAATGGACATGACGATTTCAAACACGCGCTGAAGGAACATGTCCACACCCCCTCCGTAAAAGCCGGAGACACCGCCGAGGAGAAGAGAGATGGGCAGGGAGATGGCCACAACGAAGGGGCCGATGACCATGGAAACCCGGCTCCCCATCATGATCCGGGAAAAGAGGTCGCGCCCCATTTCGTCGGTGCCGAACAGGAAAACACGACCATCCCCATCCACGCCGAACAGGTGGATGTCGGTGGGGATCAGGCCCAACAGCTTGTAAGAGAAGCCCCGGACAAAGAAGCGGAGAGGGTATTTTCGGGTTCGATCCTCGACATACTCCCAGCGCCAAAGCTCGGTGTTCAACGTGCGCTTTATCCCGTAGACAAAAGGCCTGGTCAACCGCCCGTTCTCATCGAAGATGTGGATCCTGGTGGGCGGAGCATACGTGGCGTCACGGAACTGTTGGGTATGGGGGTAGGGGCTCAGGAATTCCGCAAACACAAGGACGAAGAGGAAAAGCCCAACGATCACCGCACCGGCTCGTCCTACCCGATGCCGCCGGAATCGCCGCCAAGCCAGCTGCCACTGGCTTACCCCGCGCTCCTCGCCTATCGCTGTTCCCTGTACGCGCTCAGTCATAGCGGATCCTTGGGTCCACCCACGCCAACATGATGTCGCCCAAAAGATTTCCTACCTGCAAGAGGAAGGCAAAAAAGAGGAGGCCGGACATCACCACGTATTCGTCCTGGCGGTTCAGCGCCTCCCAAAACGCCCGTTCCACCGTGGGGAGCCCCATGATGATCGCGGTGAAGAACGCGCCAGCAAAAAGGTCGGGCAAGGACATACCCAGCATGGTGATGAGCGGGTTTATGGCGTTGCGCACCGCGTGTTTCCAGATGACCACCCGTTCTTTCAGGCCCTTGGCACGAGCGGTAAGCACATATTGCTGGCCCAGGGTATCGAGGAGCTGGCCCCGCATATAGCGGATGATCCCAGCCGTGCCGGACAGGCCCACCACGATGAGCACGGGCAACAGGTGCCACATGAAGTTCACGAATTTGGCCCAGCTCCAAGGGGCATTGATGAACTGGACATCGAAAAGCCCGCCGACCCCCAAGCCCCGCTCGCCCACCCGCAGCACGGAGACCATGAACCAAATCACGACCAAGGCGAAGAAAAAGTTGGGGATGGATATGCCCACGAAGCCGAAAAATGTGAGGAGATAGTCAGCTACGGAATATTGGCGTATGGCGGAGAACACGCCAATGGGCACGGCGATCGTCCACGTGAAGATCAGGGTGCCAAAGGAGATGAGGAGCGTCCAACCCAGTCTCCCGCGGAACAGGGCATCGAACGCGGGCTGGCGGGTTTCCAAGGAATAGCCGAAATCGCCCCGGGTGATGATCCCGGTGATCCAGCGCCAATAGCGCACGTACGCGGGCTTGTCCAAACCGTAGCGTGCTTCCAGCCGAGCAATTTCCTCTTTGCTGAAGCGCGGGTTGAGTTTGAAGGCCGTGGTGAAGTTTCCAGGCATGAGCTGCAAGATGAAGAAGCTGATGATGGAGATGATGAGGAGCACCGGGACCATGTACAAGATGCGGCGCACGATGTATCCCAGCATAGCCAAGAAGTATAGAAAAGAAAAAGGGCGGCCACAAGGACCGCCCTTTTCCTTCCCGCACCCGGACTAGCCTACCACCCTGTTCCCCACCATGTTGGGGTTCTTCTTCCACAGGACCTCGGCGAAGCCCAAAGCCCCGGCCAGCGGGCTGAACCCCGCGGTATTCTGGAGGTTCTCGTAGTAGGCGTAGCGGTAGAGCATGTTCACGGTGTAAATGAGGAAGAGGTTCTC
>CALKFO010000016.1 GCA_938084765.1 Candidatus Bipolaricaulota bacterium
GGTGGAGGCGGCCCATCGGAAAAGCCTGGACCTTCTCCTCACCTCCAACTGGGCCCCCGAGGAAGCGGCGAGGCGGCTTGGGGAGAACGCCGAGGCCCTTCTCTCCCGGGTGGGGCGGGCCGTGGAGGTGCGGGGGCCGGACCGGAGGCGGAAGGCGGGCTAGGGGAGGGGTGGAGGGCATGCGCGAAAGTTTTCTTTCGCGCAAATAGGAAGGGAGAAGGCCTCAAAAGCGCCCTCCCCAAGCCCTCTCAGGGCCCGGGGGCCTAGCGGCCCCACGGGAGGGGGTAGGAGGCAAGGAAAGCATGAAAGCGGTGCTTATCATCTTAAAAAACGGCAAGCTCGTGCGGCGGGAGCGGCGCTTCCCCGACTGGAAGGCCTACGAAGCCTTCCTCGAGGCCCTGGCCCGGGGGCGGTGGGCGAGGACCTACCGCTCGGGGGCCTACCTCGAGGCCAGGCGGCAGGGCCTCTACCTGGAGGTCTTGGGGAGGGAGGAAGGATGAGGCGGGTGGTCATCCGCTTCGCGGACGGCACCACCACGAGCTTCGACCTCGTGGAGGAACGCCTGGAGCGGGACCTCCGGCACCACCTGGGCTTCTTCCCCGGCAAGAGGGTGGCCCGGGTAGAGGAGCAGATCTACGACCCCACCCACCCTCGGAGGTTCCGGTACGAGCGGCGGGAAGACCTCGAGGCCCTCTGTCTTAGCTACACGAAGGAAAGATAGGTATGGAGTTCGCGCGAGTCCTCAAGCAGGCGGAAGAGCGGCTACGCTTCCTGGGCGAGCCCCACTACTCCGGCCTCTCCGACCGCCCCTGGCCCATGGTGCCCTGGGAGGGGCGGATGGTGCGGCTCGCCCGGGAGATGCGGGTGGACGGTTGGAGCGTGTGGTACGAGGTCCTGGGCCGGGAGGGGGTGGTTCTCTACGCCCTCGAGGCCCGCGTGTAAGGCGCTGACATCCTCCCCGTTCTGAAGAACGGGGGCTCCTACGCGGAGCTTGCGAGGTTGGAGTCTGTATGAGCCGAAGCCCACACCTTTACCCCATCCAGCCCCTCCCCCACGGGAGGAGCCTGTCCGGGTTGCCCCAGACGGGCCGTGTCAGGCGGCCCCTGCCGCAGCACATCAAGCGCAGCGGCAGCGATGTTGAGACTGGCTACCACATCGGCATTGCCCTGGTAGCCGCAGGCCACACATCGGAAGTGGCTCTGCTCAGGTCGGTTGGCCCGGCTAGCATGGCCGCACTTCGGGCAGGTTTGGCTGGTCTTGCGGGGGTCCACGAACACCACCCGCACCCCCGCCCGCTCGGCCTTGTACAGCACAAAGTCGACCAGTTGCCGGAAAGCCCAGCTCGAAACCATGCGGTTAAACTTCTTGCTTCCCCGCACCCGGTCCCGGATGCCGTCCAGCCGCTCAAAGGCCAGCACGGGATTGGGGTACCGGAGCGCCAGGTCCACCAGTTGTCGGCTGACCTTGTGGTTGAGGTAGGTCATCCAGCGTCTCTCTCGGTCGCCCATGGCCCGCACCCGGTCGGTGCGACGGTGGCGTTGCAAACGCTGGCGCAGGGAAGCGAACCGCTCCCGGCGATGGCGGATGGGCTTGCCGTTCACCACAAACACGCCTTTGGGATGCTTGGCCGTAGCCAACCGAACGATGCCCAGGTCCACCCCGATAACGGTGGGTTCACCGTTCCCGCCACGGACGGTAGGGGTGGTGGGCACCTTAAGGGGCAACATGACAAACCAGTCGTGCCCCCTTTTGAAGAGCCTTGCATCCCCCTGGACGTACTGGAGCCTGTCCCTCCACTGCGGGGGAACCGACAGGGGAAACCAGAGGTACTGGCCCTTCTGTCCAGTGGAAACCCGAAGGGTCGTGCCCACGACCCGGTAGGCGTTAACTCCCAGCCCTATCCCCTGGCTACGAACCACCGTGGGCTTGCCCACCTTCCGCTTGCCCTTGCGCAGTCCGAAGTGGCTACGGACAAGTTGCACGACCTGATTGATGGCCATGCGGCAGTAGTCGGAGGGCAGTCCCAGGGCACGGACCTTCGGGTAGGTGGCGGCATGGATTTTCCCCCTATTGCTGGTTTTGGCGCTCAGGGCGAAATCGAGGCCCAACTGCACCCCCTGGCGGAAGCGCTCGGCGGTCTGGTCCAGCCAGGCTCGCTTGGCCTTGCTGGGGGAGCGCAGTTTGAGCACCACGGTTTCTGCCCTGTGCATGATGGTATTGTGGCACATCGGCGGATGGATGCGCTACACCGGGCTTCACCCGGCTTCCGCTTCCTCCCCGCATTGAAATGCGGGGCATCCGCGGAAGGAGTTTTGTGAAAGGCCCTTCGGGGCATAGTGGGAGGTATGGATGCGAAAGGAATCCTGAAGACGGCGCGCTTGGCTTGGCTTCTCGCCCTCCTCCCCCTCCTCGCCGCCTGTGGGGAGCTCCCCGGGGCGGGGACGGAGGGGGAGTACCAGCTCTTGAACGCCGAGGAGCTCAGGATGCGGATCACCGCCTGGAACGGGACGCCCTTCCAGGGCACCCTC
>CALKFO010000017.1 GCA_938084765.1 Candidatus Bipolaricaulota bacterium
TTTCCCCGGGAGCACCGGGGCCGGATCGTGGGCGAGCCGGTGGAGCCGGCCGAGGTGGTGGAGGCGGCCCAGGCCACGGGCGCCCGGTCCATCTCCTACACCTATACCGAGCCCACGGTGTTTTTCGAGTTCTGCGAGGATGTGGGGAAGCTCGCCCTGCAAGCGGGTCTGAAAAACATCTTCGTCACCAACGGCTACATGACCGCGGAGGCCCTGCAGGAGGCCCGAGGCTGGCTCCACGCAGCCAACGTCGATCTGAAGAGTTTCTCGGAGGACTTCTACCGCCGCTTCTGTGGGGCCTCCCTTCAGCCGGTTCTAGAAACGATCGCCCGCATGTGGGAGGCCGGGATCTGGGTGGAGGTGACCACCCTCGTCATCCCCGGCCGCAACGACTCCGAGGAAGAGCTGCGGTGGATCGCGGAGTTTCTGGTGGGGATCTCCCCGGACCTTCCCTGGCACGTGTCCAGGTTCGTGCCTGCCTACAAGGCCTGGGATCTTCCGCCCACGCCGGTGTCCACCCTGCGGCGGGCCCGCGACATCGGCCTGTCCGCCGGTTTGCGCTACGTGTATTTGGGCAATGTTCCTGGGGAGGGCGAGGACACCTTGTGTCCGGGCTGTGGGCGCGCCCTCGTCCGGCGCCACGGCTTCTTCGTCTTGCACAACGAGCTCACGCCCGAAGGCGTATGCCCCCATTGCGGCGCGAGCGTGGCCGGGGTCTGGCGTTAGCGCGATTGAGCGCGCAATCGCTGCGGGCTAAAATGCTCAACGATGGAGAAGCGCCCGATGGGAACACCGTGGAACTTGCGCCTCCTCACCTTTCTTTTGGTGTTGGGGCTGGTGGTGTTCATGGTGGTGCAACTCTTTCAGACCGGCACCACTGGCCGCACCAATTCCTTCAGCTATTCCCATTTTTTGGATCTGGTCCGGGCGGGCCGCGTGGCCGAGGTGGTGGTCCGCGGCGCCAGGATCGAGGGCATCCTCCGCACCGGCGAACGGTTCGTCACCCAGGGCCCGCCGGAGAACTCCCCGGCTTATGCAGAGCTCGTCAGCCTTTTGGACGCCCAAGGCGTCTCCTTGCAATTTGAAAGCCCCTCCTCCGCCAGCTGGTTCTGGACGATCCTGAGCTATCTCCTTCCCGTCCTGCTCCTCGTGGTGCTCTGGAGCTGGATGATGCGCAGGATGCAGGGCACAAACGCCTTCACCTTCACCCAGTCCCGGGCCAAGCTCGTCACCAAGGAGTACACGCGGGTGACGTTCAAGGACGTGGCCGGCATCGACGAGGTGTTGGAAGAGGTGCGGGAGATTGTGGATTACCTCCGGGATCCGGGCCGGTTTGCCCGCCTGGGCGCGAAGATCCCCAAAGGCATCCTTTTGGTGGGTCCGCCGGGCACGGGGAAGACCCTCCTGGCGCGGGCCATCGCCGGTGAGGCGGGCGTGCCCTTCTTCTCCATCTCCGGCTCGGATTTCGTGGAGATGTTCGTGGGGGTGGGCGCGGCTCGCGTGCGCGACATGTTCCAGAAGGCCAAGGCCAACGCGCCCTGCATCGTGTTCATCGACGAGCTGGACGCCGTGGGCCGCAAGCGTGGCGCGGGGATCGGCGGCGGCCACGACGAACGCGAACAAACCCTAAACCAGCTCCTTGCGGAGATGGACGGGTTTGAAGGGGACACCGGGGTGATCGTGCTGGCGGCCACGAACCGGCCGGATGTGCTGGACCCGGCGCTGCTCCGCCCGGGCCGGTTCGACCGGAAGATCGTGGTGCCCCCGCCCGACCTGCGCGGCCGCGAGGCCATCCTGCGCGTGCACACCCGCAACAAGAAGCTCGCGCCCGACGTGGACCTTGCGGTGTTGGCCCGGCGCACCCCTGGCTTCGTGGGCGCCGACCTGGAGAACCTCTGCAACGAGGCCGCCCTCCTCGCGGCCCGCAAGAACAAGCCGGCCATCGAGATGGCCGACTTCGAGGAGGCACTTGAGCGCGTCATCACAGGGTTAGCGCGCAAGGGCATGTACATCAAGGAGGAAGAGCGGCGAAGGATCGCCTACCACGAGGCGGGCCATGCCCTGGTGAGCAAACTCGTGCCCAACGCCGATCCCCTCCTCAAGGTCACCATCGTCCCCCGGGGCATCGGCGCCTTGGGTTACGCCCTCCAGCTCCCGGCCGAGGACCGGTATGTGCTCACCAAGGCCGAGCTCCTGGACCGCCTGACCGTGCTTCTGGGCGGCCGGGCGGCCGAGGAAGTGGTGTTCGGCGATCAGACCACCGGCGCCACCGAGGACCTCAAGCACGCCACCGAGCTCGCCAAGCGCATGGTGGTGGAGTACGGGATGAGCGAGGAACTCGGCCCCCTCAGCCTGGGCAAGGAGCGCACCAACATCTTCCTGGGTGAGGAGATCGTGAAGAGCGACGAGCACTCCGAGGAGCTCACCGCGGCCATCGACCGGGAGATCCGCCGCTTCGTGCTCGAGGCTTACGAGCGCGCGAAGAACCTCATCAGTCGGTATCGGGAGGCGTTGGACCGCCTGGCCCAGGAGCTTTTGCGCCGCGAGACCTTGGACAAAGAGGACGTGGACAGGCTCCTTGCGGATCTCGTCCCTCAGCCGGTGGGATGAGGGTAGCCATCCTGGGCTCCACCGGCTCGATCGGCCTGCAGGCGTTGGAGGAGATCCAGCGCTTTCCCGAGCGGTTTGAGGTGGTGGCGTTGGCCGCCGGCCGCAACGTGGAGGCGCTGGCCCAGCAGGCCCACCGGTTCGGCGTCCGCGAGCTGGCGGTGGCCGAGGAGGCCGACGCCCTGAAGCTCCAGCGGCTTCTGCCGCAGGCCCATGTGCGGTGGGGGCCCGAGGGGCTGGCGGAGCTCGCCGCCCTCCCCCAGGTGGATTTGGTGCTGAACGCCGTGGTGGGCGCGGTGGGCGTGTTTCCCACCCTGAGCGCCCTCCGGGCGGGAAAACGCCTGGCCCTGGCCAACAAGGAGTCGCTCGTGATCGCTGGAGAGTTGGTCCTGCGCGCCCGCACGTACCCGGATCAGATCATCCCCGTGGACTCCGAGCACGCCGCGCTTTGGCAGCTCTTTCAGGGGGTGAGGCGGGAGGAGCTAGCCCGGGCATGGATCACCGCCTCCGGCGGTCCCTTTCGGGATCGCCCGGAAGAGGAGCTGGAACGCGTCACCCCGGCCGAGGCCCTGCATCACCCCACTTGGCGGATGGGTCCGCGCATCACCGTGGACTCCGCCACCCTGGTGAACAAAGCGTTCGAGGTGATCGAGGCCCACCACCTCTTTTCCCTCCCCTGGGAGCGCATCGGGGTCCTCCTGCATCCGGAGTCCAAGGTTCATGCGCTCCTGGAGCTTGTGGATGGTTCCATTTTGGCCCAGCTTGCTTTCCCGGATATGCGTCTGCCCATTCGGGCCGCCCTCACCTATCCGGAGCGGCTTCCACCGCCCATTCCCCTTCCTCTTGCGCCCCTGCATCTCACCTTTCGGGAGATCCCGCGGAACCGATATCCGGCGTTCTGGGCGGTGCTGGGGGCAGGCCAAGAAGGGGGGACCATGCCGGCGGTGGCCAACGCCGCCGACGAGGTCCTGGTGCAGGCTTTCCTGGCGGAAAAAATCCCATTCCCCGCCATCGCTCAGGGGATCCAGCACGTCCTGGAAAGACACGAAAAGGAGAGGGTGACCTCCTTGGAGGACGTCCTGGCTGCCGACCGCTGGGCCCGGCAGGAGGCCCAGAAGTTTGTGGACAAGGTCTCCCAAGGGGCATAAAATATGCGCCATGCTGACCTCCAGAAGAATTGCTTACGGACTGCGGCTTTTGCACGACCTGGCGGTCAATGCCCAGGACTTCCGGTCTGCCCGCGTTTTCGCCGAATCCTACGGGGTACCCGAAACGTTTCTGCGTCGGATCCTCATGGATCTGCGACGCGCGGGCTTCGTGGAAGCCCAAAAAGGCCGGATCGGCGGCTACAAACTCGCCAAGAGGCCCGAGGACATCCGGATCGCCCAGGTGATCCGGGTCTTGGAACCCGAGGGCTTGGAGCTAAGCTATGCCCAGGCGGGTGGCAGGGTCGGTGTCCTGAGCCTGCCCAAGAACTGCCCCACGCGGCCGTTCTGGAGCAAGCTCGAGGAAAAGCTCCTCAAGACCCTGGAGGAGGCCACGCTGGCCGACCTCATCGCCTTGAGCCAGAAGGAGGGGAAGTGAGGCCGTCTGTGGACGAGGTGCGGGCCGTGCTGCGGGAGCGGGTCTACGACCCGGAGCTGGGGATCAACGTGGTGGATCTGGGCCTCATCTACGACGTGGCGGTGGAGGAGGATCGCATTGTGGTGGACATGACCCTCACCACGCCGGCCTGTCCCCTGGCGGCCAGCCTGCCCGCGGAGGTCGAACAGGTCCTGCGCGAGAGGTTCGAAGGCTACGACGTGGAGGTGAACCTCGTCTGGGAGCCCCGCTGGACGCCGGAGCGCATGTCCGACGAGGCTCGGGAAATGCTGGGCGGCCGGTGAAGGGCGACCGTTGTTCCCTGTGTGGGCAGCGTGCGGGTGACCGCCGTTGCCCTGCGTTGGCGCGCTTCATCTGCAGCACCTGCTGCGGCAAGGAGCGCGGCCGGTCCGTACGGTGCTTTCCGGACTGCCGCTTCCTGGTGGAGGCCGAGGCCCGCTGGCGAGAGCGCCGCAGCCGCGAGCTCGCCGAGGCTTGGCACGCCTGGGAGCGGCAAGAGCCCACCCTCCCTTGGCCCTACATCGAGGCCTTGGCCCGGATCCTTGCGGACTTGCTTCACAAGCACTTCGCCACGGACGCGGAGGTGGAGCGGGCCTTGCATGACCTCGATCAGGCGCTGAGCCCGATCCTCCTGGTCTCCACCGCGCCCTCACCCCTGGGACGAGCCCTGAGCTCTGGTCTTGTCCGGCTCGTGCAGGAGGGGAAGGTGGAGCGGGAGCCTTTGCGGGAGGCGACGCGGGCCTTGGCCCGTTGGCTTTCGGCCTGGCGAATCCCCGAGGATGAGCGCAGGTTCGTGCGGGCGCTCCTCGGCACGTATCCGCCCCGCTCCGGCGAACCGGGGCTCATCGTCCGGCCCTGAGCCGAGCCCCAAGCCCCGTGCGCCAAAGGAACCCCAGGTAGAGGAGAAGCCCCACAGGCACCCCTAGGGAAACTTGGGCCCAGCTTCCGTAGGGGGCCACGATCGTGGTCAACCCGGCCACGGCCGCCCCCATCGCCCCTGTGCCCAGGACAACCCAGGCCAGGTCCTTTCCCGCCAGCCAACCCGGGATTCTGCGCCAAAGGAGGAGGCCCAAGAACAGGGCGTCGGCCCAGCCGGCCACGCCCGTGGCCAAGGCCAGGCCGAACGTGCCCCACAGCCGCACCCACCACAGGTTCAGGCCCACGTTCACCGCCAAGGCCAGGACGCCGCCCCAAAGCGGAAGGGCCGGCCGACCCAAGGCGAACCACGCCCGCGAAAACAGGTACACCAAGGCATAGGGCCAAAGGCCCACCAGGTAGCCGCAGAGGTTCTGGGCGGTGCGCAGGGTATCCCCGGGGCTGAACGCCCCGCGCTCAAAGAGGACGGCCACGGCTGGCCGGGCCAACACGAACAGGCCCACGGCAGCGGGGATCATGAGGGCGGCGGTGAGGACAAAACCTTGCCGCAACGTGTCCTTTAGCTTCGTTTTCTCGCCGTGGGCCGCGTGCTCAGCCAGGGCGGGCAGGGCCACGGTGGCCACGGACACCGCCAACACCCCCAAGGGGAACTGGAAAAGACGCATGGCGTACTGCAAGGTGGCGATGGAGCCGTGGGGCAAGTACGAGGCCAAGCGGTTGTCCACCAGGGTGTTGGCCTCGGCCACGAGCAGGCCGCCCAACGCGGGCAAAAGCCTCCGCCCCACCGTCTCCAGATCCCGGCGAATTCGCGGATGGGCAATGCCTGAAGAAGAAGGGCCGGCGACATGGCGGAGGAACCCTGGGAGCAGGAGCACACAAGAGAGA
>CALKFO010000018.1 GCA_938084765.1 Candidatus Bipolaricaulota bacterium
TTTCTCCTCGGGGTGGGCGCGGTCTTCCTGTTGCCCCCGTTTTCCGGACCGAAGCGCAAAGAAGGCGCGGCCAAGGGGGAGTGGCGGTTCGGGCGTGGACTGGGGGTTTTGCTCTTCGTGCCCCTGTGCGACCTGGGGTTGCGGAAAACGCGGGCCTTGCCCGCGCCCGAGGTGGCCACGGCCCTCAGCCTCACCCTGGGGCTCCTCTTGGCCCTGGCCCTGGGCCCAGGGTTCCGGCCGTTCCCTCGCCTCCTTAGCCGCAGCAAGCCCTGGCGGTTCTCCCTTATCGTGGTCGGGGTTTTCCTGTACCTGGGGTCCTTCCAGGCCTCCGGGCTCCCGCGGGCCATGGCCGGGCTACCCTTTCCCTTCGCCCTCCTCATCTTGGGGCTGAGCCTTCTCATGGGGCTGGCCACCGGCAGGCAGCAGGCCGCGCTTTCCCTGGTGATCCCCGTGTATCTGGCGGCACGGGGCGCGCTCAGCGCCTGGCACTTTTCCTTGATCTACCAGGCCTGCTACCTGGGCTACCTGCTCTCGCCCCTTCACCCCTGCCTTGTGGTGTCCGTGGAGTACGTGAGGGCCAAGCTGGGTCCCACGTGGCTTCGCCTTTTCGGGCCGGCCGCGGTGGCCCTGGCCGCAGTGACCCTCGCCGGCCTCCTGACCCTCTGACCTGGGCCGGGCCCTCATCGGGGGTCCCTGCCCGCGGTGAGCTCGCGGGTCATGAGGATCCCCGCCTCGCCGTCGTCGTAGTAGTTGGGGATGACCGCGGTCGCGCGGAACCCATGTTTTTTGTAAAAGGCCTGGGCGGCGAAGTTGGAGGCGCGCACCTCCAGGCGCACGCGTTGTGCGCCCGCAGCCGCGGCCAGAAGCTCCTCCAGAAGGGCGCTTCCCACCCCCTTGCGGCGGTGCTCGGGCACCACCGCCAGGTCATGGATGTGCACTTCCTCGCCCTCCCGCAGGGCCAAGATGAACCCGATGATCCCCTCCTCCTCGGCCACGAAGGCCAGGGCCTCGCGGTCCACCAGGTAGGGGAAGAAGGCGAGGAGGGGCCAGGGGTCGGGAAAGCAGGCTTTTTCCACCCGGTAGATCCCGGGGAGGTCCAAAGGGTTGGCGCGCCGCACCTGCACCACCCCATTCTACGCGGCCGGATAGGATCGGGGCGAAAGGAGGAACGATGCGCCACGTGCTTTTGGCTTGTGTGTTGGCCTGGGGAGCGTGGGCCCAACCGGAGGTGGAGGCGGTCCTCGCCCAGGCGGAGGCCCTCTACGACCGCTGGGCGGACGAGTTCGACCTCGCCGCCTATGAGGGGCGCCTGCGGGCGGCCATCCGCCTGTGGGAGGAGGCCCTTCCCCAGCTTCCCGATGGGGCGGCCCGGCGGGCGGTCCTGGTGAAGCTCTCCCGGGCCTGGTTTGAGCTGGCGGAGGCCTACCTACGGGACAAAGGGGAAAAGGAACGCGCCTACGCCAAGGGTAAGGACTACGCCCTAGAGGCGCTGCGGCGGGATCCGGCGTTTGGGGAGAGGGAGGTCCGGGAGGGCCTGCGCGCGGCCCTGCGCAAAAGCACCGACGTGGAAGCACTCTTCTGGTACGGGAACAACTTGGGACGCTGGCTGGGTTTCCACTACTGGGAGGCCTTGACCGGGGGGACGCGGGATGTGCTGGCGGCGTTCGAGCGGTGCGTGGAGCTCGATGAGGCCTATTGGGCTGGGGGGCCGCGCCGGGCCCTGGCCAATTTTCTGGCCCAGACCCCGGGGTTCCTGGGCGGCGACTTCTCCCGAGCTCAAAAGGAGTTTGTGCGCGCCCTGGAGCTGGCGCCGGAGTTCCTCCAGAACTACGTGGACTACGCGGAGCACTGGGCCAAGCCGGCAGGGAAGAAGGAGCTTTTCTGTTCCCTCGTGGAGGAGGCCCTGAGGCGGGGGCAGGACCCGGCGGTGATGCGGGCCTGGCCCTTGTACAACGCGCTGGCCCTGGCCCGGGCGGAGCAGCTGGCCCAGGGGTGCCGGTGATTTCCATCACGTTCAACCTCTTGACAGTATTTCCTAGTTGTGTATAATGGTGACGCCTGGGCGGAGGCCTGGGCAAAGGGGGTGACAAGGGCAGCCTCGGGTTCGGAAGACCGCCTGGCCTTCCGATAAAGGCAAACCCGGAGCAATCCGGGGGCGCAAAGCCACAGGTCCCTCAGGGACGGCTGGGCTGCCGAAGAATGGCCAGGATTTGGCTGCTGTGGGTCATGGTGGGGGCCTTGGGCCTCGTGGGTGCGGGTACCAGCGTGTCCCGCTCCGCCACCGTGAGCCTGTCCATCCCGCCCATCACCGTCCTCTCCCTTCCCCACCGCGAGATCTCCGGAAAAGAGCTGAGGGTGGAGATCACCCCCGCGGACCTGGCCCAGGGGTTCCTGCTCCTCCCCCTAGAGGTGAAGAGCAACGTGCCGTGGGCGGTGACGGCGCAGGTCCTTTCCGAGGGCCGCGCCGAGCTCGTCGTGGAGGTAATGGGCGGCCCGGAGGTGATGGTGACCACAGAAGAGGTGCCCATCCTCGCGGGCCGACCGGGAAAACACGAGACGCTCCTGCGTGTAAAATTTAGCAACTTGGCCTGGGCAGGAGGGACGCTCGTGTTCAGGGTCGCGGGTTGGAAGAGCGAGAGCCCACAGGGCTGAAAGGAGGTGAGAGCCGAAAGGGAAGCGCAGTTACGGGGTGACCGATAAAGGCAAACCCGTCGCAAGGCGGGGGCGCAAAGCCACAGGTCCCTTAGGGACGGCTGGGCTGCCGAAGCACCCCAAGAGAAGCCCAAAAACTCCCGGGCAAGAAGCCCGGTAAACAAAAACTTCTCTTGGAGGTGCTCCAATGAAGAGCGTGAAGGTTTTGGCGGTTTTGGTGGCTGGAGCGTTGAG
>CALKFO010000019.1 GCA_938084765.1 Candidatus Bipolaricaulota bacterium
CGAGGTATCACCAAGTTCTCCGTGGAGTTTGTGAACGAATCAGCGTTTCCTGTGGAGGAAGCGGAGGTGGGATGGGAGGGCCTGCCGGCTGGGCTACGGGAAGACCGATCCCCGCGCTTCTCTTTGCCGCCCGGGGAGAGAAAAACCATGGAGCTGGTGTTCGTGGCGGAGAACATTGACTCCAAGGCCTTTCCTCACGAGGTGGTGCTCGTGGTGCGCTACCGTGCTGGAGCGACCAACCCAGTCCCTGAGGAGTTGGTTTTGCGCGTCCCCGTGCGCCTTGTCCTCGCCGAAGAACCCGGCCCGAGCGCCTCTACGCCCTGGTGGGTGTGGGTACTCGTGGTCGTAGCCCTGGCGGTGCTGGTCCTGGGGAAGGGCGGCTTGTTTCTCTTTTTAGGCGCCGGGCTGCCCCACGTGTGAACCGCAGGGGTCGCGGTGATCCGCTACGTCGGGCTTGGTCTGCTTCAGGGCCTCACCGAGTTTCTTCCCGTCAGCAGCTCGGCGCACCTCCTTTTGGCCCAGCGCTGGCTGGGGATACGTGAGCCGGGTGCGCTTCTTGTGGGTTTCGCCCATCTGGGAACCCTGGCGGCCGTGCTCCTTTGGTTCCGTCGGGACTTGGCGGGCCTGATCGTGGGGGCATGGCGCTGCGAAAAGAGGGCGTGGCGGTATTTGGGCGCATTGGTCCTGGGCACGTTGCCCCTGGGCGTGGGGGCCGGGCTGACCCACGGCCGCTTGGACCACATTTTCCAAGCGGCTTGGGTGCCCTTTGCCCTTCTCGTGAACGGTCTACTCTTGATTTGGGCTGGCTGGCGCCTCCCGAGCGGAACGGGACGGTCTCTCACCCCCTGGCGGGCGTTGGGAATCGGGTTCGCTCAGCTGCTCGCCATCCTTCCCGGGCTTTCCCGTTCAGGGCTAACCGTTTCCTTCGGGCTTCGGCTTGGCCTGACGCGGGAGGAAGCCTTTCGCTTTTCTTTCCTTTTGGGGATTCCTGCCATAGCGGGTGGGGCTGTGCTTGCCGGCCTAGAGGGAGCCCCAGCTGTGGAAAGCTGGGGCGGGTTGATCGTGACCGCCCTTGTGGCCTGCGCATCCGGGTATCTCGCCCTGTCCCTGGTGCTCCACGCTGTTCGACGGGGTGTGCTCTGGCCCTTCGGCCTCTACTGCCTTCTTTTGGCCGTTGTAGCCCTGGTCTCGGCGTAATTGGACATCTGTCCAAAGCCCAGGGCCATTCCCTTCCTTGGGGAGAGGCAAAGCCTCCATTTCCGGCAAGTCACGCCGCCTTTTTGTCGAAGAGATCCCTCGGCAAACTAGGGTTTGCCCATGCGCGGAATTTGCATACTTTTTGCGGTTTTGATCGCAGGGGGGACGGGCTTGGCCGCGAACTTCGCGGCGCAGGGCCGCGCGGAGGGCACCGGTTGGTTTTGGTCTAAGGAGCTCTATGCCCAATGGCAGTTCTTCGATCTGGCTTGGGCGGGCGAGCACCTTGTGTTTGCCCTCACCTTGGAGACGCGGGGCTGGGTGACCCCTCCTCCGCCCATGCTCGGTGCGTTCCTGATTTTCTCTTCGTTTGGTTCGCCCTCCCGAACCCAAAGCGTCCTCCTCCGGCGGGTCGCAGAGCAGGGTCCGCTCGTGCGGTACTTCGGCCAGGCGGTTCTTGCTCGCCGGGACGTGGGTTTTGGTTCCTACCTGGTCGTGACCCTGCGGGTCAGGTCCGAGGCGGAGGTGGGCGTACATGCGCAGGCGCTGAGCCTGGTGAGCACCTCGCCAACTTTGGTCGGCGCGGCCGGCATGGGTGGCCCCTTCGTTCCCGCTCCTTCCCACCCCTCCTCCTATGTGGGCCTTCCCGGATCGTCCTCTTCCTTTGGGCAGGACGCCGAGGGGATGGCCTCCCTGAGCATCCGGGAGTGCGTCGGCCCGGAGGACGCCCCTTATTTGGCGCCCGGAACCTACCGCGCCGAACTGGGGTGGGCAGGGCCCGGCAGCGACGTGGACAGCCGCGATTGGTTCCGGGTGAACCTCAATCCTGGTCAGCGTTTAGAGTTACGCCTCGCGACCCCTCGCCCCGTGCTGCTGCGCTTGATCGATCCGGTGGGCCAGGAGGTGGGCCGTCTGGAGGGGCAGGGGGAGCTAGGGCTGGTGTACGAGGCGCAAAGACGCGGCGCATACCTTGTGTGCATCGCCATCGGGGAAGCGTGGCCCCTGTTCCCGTACACCGTGGAGATCGTGATCCGCCGCTAAACTTTAAGGTGTGGACGCCGGGGATTTTCTCCTTTCCCTGCGTGAGGGGCTGGAGCCTTGGGAGGAGGTGGCCGGACGAGCTCGGGTTCCCCTAGAACAAGCTCGTCTTCTTGCCCAGTCTTTGCGGGACCTCGGCTATCCCCTGCTTTTGGCGGAGCAGGGGGTGGGGCTAGCGCCGGGCTCTCCCGCGCCCCAATTGCTTTTTCCGCGTCTTCGAGGTCGCTTTGGCCGGCCGTATCGGTATCTGGGGGTGGTGAGCAGCACCCAGGACGTTTTGCGGGTCTGGCACGAGGCCCCCGAAGGGGCGCTGGTGGTGGCGGAGCGCCAGACCCACGGCCGGGGCCGCTTGGGGCGGCCTTGGCTCAGCCCGCCCGGCAACCTCTACTCCTCCCTCCTCCTGGTGGACCCGGTGCCCGATCTTTTGCCCCTCCGGGCCGGGGTGGCGCTTGTCCAGGCCGCAGGCCATGGCCGCCTCAAATGGCCCAATGATCTGTTGAGCCCGGACGGCCGAAAACTCGGGGGCATCCTCATCGAACGGGCCGGCCACCGCCTCCTTTTGGGCATCGGCGTGAACCTTGAACAGGCGCCCTTGCCCACCGCTGCCGCTCTTGGGGAATTCTGCAGGATCAGGCGTGTGGACCTTCTTGCGGACTTTCTCTACCTCCTGGAAGCCTGGCTAAACGAGCCCTCTTCCGCTGTCTTGGAGGCCTGGCAGGAGTACGATCAGACCCTGGGAAGAAAGGTGTGCGTTCACACTCCCCGCGGCGTGGTCGAAGGCGTGGCGGAAACCATCCTGCCGGATGGGGCACTTTTGGTGCGTACCCGCCAAGGACGGACCCGTGTGCACGTGGGCGACGTGGTTTTAAGCCCGGTCCAGGACATAGTAGATCCCCAAATACGCCAAGGAAAGCCGCACAGCTGAGGCCAAGGCGAAGGCCAGGGCAAAGGCCCATGGTCTGCGGTTGAAGAGGGCCAGCACATAGCTCACGGCGGTGTCGGGAAAGCCCGGGATGAGAAGGCAAAGGAAGAGGGCGGGCGCCCCGAACCGGTTCACCCACTTTTCCAGGCGGACGGCCCACCTCAGGACCTTCGCTTCCTTTTTGCGCCACC
Organism: Candidatus Bipolaricaulota bacterium; assembly: GCA_938084765.1. Classification (GTDB taxonomy): domain Bacteria; phylum Bipolaricaulota; class Bipolaricaulia; order Bipolaricaulales; family Bipolaricaulaceae; genus DTER01. Next base: position 3,346 of record CALKFO010000019.1, read on the forward strand.
GGGCTACCCGTGGCCAGCGCTTCAGACGATCACCTGCGAGGAAAAGGAGATAAGCGCCGAGGGCACGGCCGCACACAGCCGCGAGGATCACCGCCCAGGCCGGGGCCTTGGCCACCGCCGCCAACACCAGCTCTTGCGGGCTGGGCAGGATGACCACCGTGCCCAGGGCGTACAGGAAGGCCAGGGCCAGGGGCACGCCCATTTAGCGGGGGCTCACGTGTTGGCAGCGCGGGCAATAGTTCGTGCGCTGGTTTTCCATGAGCACCTCACCGATCGGGGTGCCGCACACCCGGCAAGGCGCGCCCGCTCGGCCATGCACGAAGAGAAAATCGCGAATTTCCTTGTCGAACAGGTTTTCTCCCGCGCGGGCTTTGATCTCCGCAATGGCCCAACGCAGCGTCTCCGGAATGGCTTTCCACAAACGCTCCACCTCCTCGGCGGACAGGGTATGCGCGTAACGGAAGGGCGACAGGCGCGCCCAAAAGAGGATCTCATCAGCATAAGCGTTGCCGATCCCCGCCACGATGGACTGATCGGTGAGGATCTTTTTTAGGATGCGACGCCTTCCTTGCAAGGCCTGGGCGAAGGCTTCCAGGGTGAAGTCCGGAGCGAAAGGCTCCGGACCAAGTTTGGCCAAAGGCGTAGCCTGGGAAAGATCGGAATAAAGCCAGACCGCGGCGATTTGGGGAGTCCCTGGCTCGATGAGGCGGAGGTCCGTTTGGTCATCGAACGAGAGCACGAGTGTGGTGGCTTTGGTGACCTCGTAACGTGATGGGCCATGCCAAAGCCAACCATAGCGCATGAGGTGCACAATGAGGGTGAGATTGCCCTGGAAGGGGAAGAGGAGGTATTTGCCCCGCCGCGTGAGATCCTGAAGGGTTTTTCCCACGAGGGGGCTGAGGTCGGCAGGGCCGGCCTGGATCAGTCCAGGCCGGCGCACCGCCACCCTCACCACCGCCCGGCCCACCAACCGGGCCGCAAGGTTCTCCCTTATGACCTCCAGGTCGGGAAGCTCCGGCACTTACGGCTCTTTCACCCCTAGATAGATGGTCACCCCACAAGGAGCGGCACACGGAGCAACACAAGTCGGGCAGCGATAGAGCTTGACATAGGGGGAGCACCACGACACCGGACAAGGCTTGGAAGAGAGCCCCCAGCAACCGAAGAGGAAGAACGGGAAGAAGCAACACGACTGGTACTGGGATTTGGCCACGATTTTCACGGTGTTTTCATGCTCGCCGGCGGTGGTGGAGATCACGATCTTGTAGTAGCCAGGAGCCACAGGGTTACCAGAGGCATCCACCTGCTTCCACACCCACTTCCCTGGGGCCACCGGGCTGGGAAAGACCTCCTGGTACACGACGCTACCATCCAAGGTGACCACGCGCCAGCCCGTCACCTGCACTTGAGGGGTTGTGGGGCACCAACAGCAGAACCAACTCCAAGGGACGACCAACTCAAAACAAACGTCTTCCCCCTGCCAAAAGGCCGTGTAGCACGGCGGCTCAGGGGCAGGGGGTGGGCAAGGTGTCCAGCACTGGCCCATCGCCACCATCCCCAAAGCACTGACGCCCACGACCAACGCCACCACTTGCTTCATGGCCTTTCCACCTCCTCACCCAGGTCTACACCTTTGAACCTTCTGCGGTTCCCTGCTTTCCATGCTATGCCGGGCTTGAGCCCTGTCAAGTGATGAGGATTACGCTGTGGCGCGTTTTGTCCAGACTTCTTTGTTCACCAACGTGGGCGGCTGCTCGCCGCGCAAGGCCGCCAGAACATTGTCCACCGCCAGGGCGGCCATCCGGCGGCGCGTGGCCCAGGTGGCGGAACCAATGTGCGGGGTCAGGACCACGTTGCGCAGGCGCAAAAGCTCCGGATGGACTTCGGGCTCGCGCTCGAACACGTCCAAACCCGCGCCCCAGATCCTCTCCTCCTTCAACGCCCGCACCAACGCCTCCTCGTCCACCACCGGACCGCGAGCCACGTTGACCAACACCGCGGTCTTCTTCATGAGGGAAAGCTCGCGTGCCCCAAGGAGGTGTCGGGTCTCCGGGGAGAGCGGGACACACAGCACGACAAAATCGCTTTCCCGAAGGAGCTCCTCCAGGGGAGAAAACCGAGCGCCGAGCGCGTTTTCGGCCTCCGGTTTGCGGGTGCGGGAGTGGTATAGGATGGTCATGCCGAAGCCGCGGGCCCGCCGGGCCACGGCCTGCCCGATCCGACCGAAGCCCACGATCCCCAGGGTTTTCCCAAACACCTCGAGCCCGAGGTGTTTGGGGAGAAAGGTCCAGCCGGGAAAGCCCTCCTGGCGCAGGTCCCGGTCGGCCTCCACGACGCGGCGGGCCACCGCCAGAAGGAGGGCCCAGGCCAGGTCCGCCGTGGCCTCCGTGAGCACCTCCGGGGTGTTGGTGACCATGACCCCGCGGCGTGTGGCCGCCGCGACATCGATGTTGTCCACGCCCACCCCCAGATTGGCCACGATGCGGAGCCTTGGCAGATTGCCCAGGACCTCATCGTCGATGCGATCGGAAAGGAGGACGATCAGCGCTTCCGCATCCCTGGCCAAAGCCAAAAGCCCCGCCTTCCCCAACGGCTCCCCCTCGTGCACGCGCACCTCATGTCCTGCCTGGATGAGCCGCTCGACCTCCTCCGGGAAGAACCGCGTGGTCACCACCACCGTTGCCATCGCATCCCTCCGATGAGAGTTTATCCCCATCGCTCAAGGAGGAAGAGGGTGAGGGAGAGGGTGCCCAAGGAAAACAGGGTGGAAAGGAGCAAAGCTGTAGCGGCCAGTTCGGGCTTGCGGTTGTATTGGGCAGTCAAGATGTAAGCGTTCACCGCGCTGGGAACGCTTCCTTCCACCACGAGGCTTCGCTGCACGAGGGGCGTGGAGCCAAAGAGAGGCGCCAGGAGCCAGGCCAAGGCGGAGGCCAAAAGCAGGCGCGCCAGGGCCACGGTTCCGGCTGCTCGGGCGAGCATCCGGACGTTCGCCCCGGCCAGCTCCACGCCCAACAAAAGGAGGAAGAGGGGCACAGCCGCCTGGCTGAGAAGCCCGGTGGCGCGGGCCAACACGGTGGGCCATGCTTGGGTCAACCGCACCCCCACCGCCAAGGCCACGGTATAAGGCCAGGGCACAACCAGGATATTTCGGAGGAGAGCGCGAACGTTCGGCTTGTCCTCCCAACCTGCGATGCCCACGCCCAAGGTGGCCAAGAGCACGACGTTGGTGGCGAGGAAAATCACACCCACGTCCATGGCCTGCGGTCCATAGGCGAAAAGGAGGATGGGGAGCCCAAGGTTTCCGCAGTTTCCAAAGGTGAGGAGGAGGGAGGTGGCGCGGCGGGCGTCCGGGTCGGTGGGAAAGAGGATGCGGCCAAGGGGCAGGGACAGGAGAAACATGACCCCATAATGGCTGACCACGAACAGGGCCACGAGGACGGCATCCTTGGCGGGCAGTTGAGCGGTGCGCAGGGTCTCAAAGATGAGGGCTGGGGAAAGGACCCAGAAGCTGAGCACCGCAAGGGGTCGTGCCGAGATGTTTCCCCATCTTCCCAGGAGGTAGCCCACACCCACCAGCAAGAAGGCCGGGCCGATGACCTGGAGGATCATGACCTCAAGGGTACGCACAAACCTGGGGCGTTTACAATCGCGCCGATGAGGATTGGGATCACGGGGCATCCCGGGGTGGGGAAGACCACGCTGGTGAAGAGGGTGCTCGCCGCGGTGCCCCTGCGGCCCGGCGGGATGATCACCGAGGAGATCCGCAAATGTGGGTACCGGGTGGGGTTCCTCCTGCGGGATGTGGCCACAGGCCGGGAGGGTTTGCTTGCCCACCGGCATCACTGCGACGGTCCTCGGTTTGGAAAGTATCGGCTTTGTCTACGGGACCTGGAAGAGCTTGGCGCGGCGGCCATCGAGCGGGCCATCGTGGAAGCGGAGTTGATCGTGATCGATGAGGTGGGCCCGATGGAGCTCCAATCTGCAAGATTCATCGCGGCCGTGGAAAAGGCTTTGGCCAGCGGAAAACACCTCTTGGTCACCGTGCATCGCGCCTCCAATCACCGGTTGGCTTACCGCATCCGCCACGAGGTGGATAGGCTCATCCGCCTTACCCCAAGCAATCGCGAGGAAAAGGTACAGGAGGTTATCCGGCTTCTTTCAGGCTGACCCAAACTGGACCGGGAAGCCCGTAGAACTTGTGGTAGAACTCCCGGAAGGCTCGCTCGAGCTCCCTCATCATGCGATCCACGTCCTCGGCCTCAGGGAGCAGGGGGTCAGGGGGGATGGGACTGGCAAAGTGCACGGCAATCCAGCGTTTTTTCACGGTCCTCCCCAGCGCCAGGGGGAACCCCTGCCACAAGGGGAGGTTTTCCTCCCCGGGCTTGAAGACCAGGGCATTTTCCAAGCCCACCGGAATGAGAGGAACTCCGGCCCGTTTGGCCAAAACCGCTGCCCCCCGATAGAGTTTTCGCTCCCAAAACCGGTCCCCTTCCGGGAAGACCATCAGGGATCCACCGTTTTTGAGATAGACGACAGCCTCCGCCAGGGTTTTCGGGTTCACCATGGGCTTGAGTTTCGGGTTCTGGGTGACGCCGAACCGCCAAAATGCCCGGCAAAGGAAGCGCACGAGGGCGTTGGGGCGATCCAGGGAGTACAGGGCCCAGCCGCGCCAGTGCCCGCTGGCCCGGGTGACGAAGAGGGGCTCGAAGCCGCCCAGGTGGGTCACGGCGAGCACACAAGGCCGCCTGGGGCGGGGTCCAACCCGCTTGGTGCGCACGAAAGTGGTGAGGATCCACATGAAAAGCCAATAGCCCAGCCAACACGTTTCCAAAGCAGCCCCGAGGAAGACCGCTTTCACCAGCCTTTTCACCCTCATGAGGAGGCCAGTATTATGCTCCGGAGGAGGCGAACATGAGTGCCCCAAGGGTCAGCATCGTCATGCCGGTGTTGAACGAAGAGGAATTTTTGGAGCGCACGCTCCAAGCCCTCCGGAGACAAACGTTCCGCGAGTACGAGCTCATCGTGGTGGACAATGGCAGCACGGATCGCAGTCCGGAGATCGCTGCGCGCTTTGCGGATCGCGTGATCGTGGAGGCACAGCGCGGATATGACCGCGCCCTGCACCGGGGGATCAGCGAGGCCCGCGGCGAGCTCATTGTCCAGGCCGATGCGGACACGTTCTACCCTCCTCACTGGCTTTCCCTCATGGTCCAAGCCTTGGAGAAAACGGGCGTGGTGTGCGCCTATGGGCCATGGGCGTTTTGGGAAAGCCCTCCCTGGCGGCGGCGCGTGGAGGCCGCTTTGTGCACGGCCGTGCAACGTGTCACCCACCTGTTCGGGTTTTGCCAGACCACCGGGCTCAACATGGGTTTTCGCAAGGAGGCCTATGTTCAAGTGGGCGGATATCCGGCGTTGGGGGGGCTGGCGGCGATTGATATCCGCATGGGACTGCGCCTCAAGCGGGTGGGTAAGGTGGAGTTTGTGCCGGACATGCTCGTGTATACCTCCGACCGCGCCTTTCGTCGACGCGGTTTTTGGCGCCATGGGCTCCTCATGTGGCGCAACTTCTGGGACATCGTCCTGCATCAGGACCGGCTGACCCTGGAGGACTGGTACGCCTGGCGCCGGGGGTAAGGGTTCTTTATTGTCGGCTTTTCCTTTTCAGGACAGCAAGATAATGGGCTGAAGGCACACGATTGCGTTCCAGAGCGATGTCTAGCCAGATGCGCAACGTGAAGGGCACAACGCGCCAGACCCCCAGCTGCACGAACGTGCGGTTGGAGGTGTAAGCATGGAGGTTGGGGGAGAACACCACGCGACCCAGGCGGGCCAGGCGTTTGACCAAGCGGAAGTCGGCGTTGGCCAGATGGGCGAGGGGCGGAAATCCGCCCACTTCCAGGTACGCGGATTTTCGGCAGCCCAAATTGGAGGCGCCGGCCAACGGAACTCCAAGAGGATACATGATGCGAACCAACGTGGTGTACCCCCTCAGCTCGAGCTTGCGACGCCAGGACGGGCTCTCTTTGAAGGCCAAGGGCCCAAACACGGCCACCACATCCCTGCGCTCCAGGATGCGCACGATTTGTTCCAACCAGTTCGGCGGATAGATCGTGTCCGCGTCCGCGCTGGCTAAAAGTTCAGTCTTGGCCTCCACAAACCCGCGGTGGCGGGCCAAATCCGGGCCAATCTGGGATTCGTGCAGTACACGATCTGCGTAGCGTTGAGCAATGGCTAGGCTTCGATCTGTGCTTCCATTGTCGACCACGATCAACTCGTAATCTCGAAAGGTTTGGGCACGCAGAGAGCGCAGGCAATCCTCCAGATGATTCTGCTCGTTCAGAAACGGGACGACGATGGTGATCACGGGTTTCATGCGCGCTCCCTGCGCACTTTATACCACGTGCGATGCCGGCCGAACGCTCGTACAAACCCCAAAAGAATGGTCACCTGGAGCAAAAGATGCAGGAGGATGGGGCCCACCAGGGTGTTGAGGAGGGCCTCCCGCCAGGTTGGGCCCTCCAGCCAGTATGGGATGAGGACGCCCACGTACAAGGCGGTCACAAACCCAGGCACCACGTAGCGGAGCAGGACCCAGGTCCCCAATCCAAGATCGATCCACAGGGAAAACCAGGGCAAATAGATGACCCCGGCCAGCAGCGCCATGAGGACTGCATAGGAAAACTGGCCCGACTTGAGTTCCTCCAGCATCTCCCGGACGCCGCCCGTGTACCAGCGGAGGAACTGGGCGAAAAGGTCGGCCAGGGACGGAGCATATTGGATGAGGCACGCCGGTCCACGGACAAATTTGGCGAAAATCCCGTGCGAGGCCAGACGATTGCCCAGGTCGAAATCGTCCACCAGGGTCTGGGGATCGAACTCCCCCGCTTTATCCAACACCTCCCGGCGGAGGAAAAGCCCGCAGGTCATGAACACGGGCCGCCAAAACAACCCCGAGAACACAAAGGCTTTGGCCAGGGAGAAGAACAGCTCCTGTAAGACCACGGCGAAGGTCCGGTGGCGGTTATAGGGCGCAAAATCCGCAAAGACCACGGGATTATGAGGATGGGCTACAAGGGAGCGGTAAAACCCCAAAGCCTCCCGGTCCAACCGGGCGTCGGCGTCCAAGAACAACAGGACCTCCCCTTTCGCTTGCTTCAGCGCGTGGTTCAGGGCCGCGGGTTTTCCGCACCGATGCGGATCAGCCAGGACCACAAGCTGGGGGATTTCCCGCTGCAACGCGGCGAGGAGCTCCGGGGTGCGATCCGTGGAGGCGTCCACAACGATGATCTCCGCGTCAGGAGCGGCGTTGGCCAGGCTGCGTATGGTGTTTTCGATCACCGCCTCCTCGTTGCGGGTGGCAATGATCACGGAAAGCGTCCCGGGCGAGGCGATGTGGCTCAATGCTTCCCGCAGGGTGCGAAAATTGCGCCCGAAGCTCAATAGGGCAAGGACCAGCCCCACTCCCAACCCACAGAGGAGGCTCAGCACGACTGGGCTCATCGGGCCACAATGGACACGAGCTTTTCCGGGACAGCGATGATTTTTTCCACACGCAGGCCCTGGAGGCGAACCTGCACCTCCGGAGAAGCGAGCACTACGGCCTCCAAAGCCTGGGGATCCGCAGCCTTCGCGCGGGGAACTCGGATTCTAGCCCGCACTTTTCCGTTGATCTGCACGGGGATTTCCACCTCTGCCTCCGCCAGGGCCTGGGGATCGTAGCTTGGCCACGGGGTCTCCAACACGGCCTTTCCCTCGCCCAGCCGGTGCCACAGCTCCTCGCAGATGAAAGGGGTGAACGGTGAAAGGAGCAAGATGAGGTCCCGGAGGGCACGGCGGAGAAGTCGTGGATCGGCTGCAGGATCCTCGGCGTACTGGGAAAGCTCATGGGTGAACTCCATGATGGCCGCCACGGCGGTGTTCAGCGCCAGCCTCCCCTCGAATTCCTCGGTGACCTTTTTGATCGTGCTGTGGAGCTTGGCCCACAGCGCCTGCTCCCTGGGCCCAAACCCCCGAGGATCGGGATCCTCGCGGGTGTTCCCAGCGCGTTCCAGGATGAGCAGGGCCAGGTTCCAAAAGCGGTGGAGGAAGCGCCAAGCCCCTCGCACGCCCTCTTCGCTCCACTCGATCTCTTTTTCGGGCGGGCCCATGAAGAGGGTGTACAGGCGTTCTGTGTCTGCCCCGTATTGGGCAATGAGCTCATCGGGCGAGACCACGTTCTTCTTGGACTTGGACATGGCCACCACCGAGACCGTGAGCTCCGCCCCGCACTTGGGACAACGGTTGCCTGGCTGGACCTCTTTGGGCGGGATCCAGTGATGGGTAGGACACCAAAAGGCCGGGTAGGTGACCATCCCCTGGGTGAACAGCCTCTTGAACGGCTCGTCGAAGGAGAGCCAGCCCAGATCGTGGAGGAATTTCGTGATGAAGCGAGCATAAAGGAGGTGAAGGATGGCATGCTCCACCCCGCCCACATACAGGTCCACGGGCAACCACTTGTTCACCAGTTCCGGATCGAACGGCCGGTCCCCATCCTTCGGCGAGATGAAACGCAGGAAGTACCAAGAGGAGTCGACAAAGGTATCCATGGTGTCTGTATCCCGCTGGGCTGGTCCACCACAGCGCGGACAGGGAGCGGGGATGAACTCCGGGATGTCAGCAAGTCCAAGTTTTCCGATGCGGTTCACTTCAGGAAGGAGCACGGGAAGATCCTTTTCCGGGACGGGAACAATGCCGCAGCGGGGACAATGAATCATGGGGATGGGCGCGCCCCAATAGCGCTGCCGGGAAATGAGCCAATCCCGGAGTTTATAGGTCACCGCGGCCTTGCCCAGACCCCTTTCCTCAAGCCAAGCGGTGGTCTTCCGCACGGCCTCCGGTCCGGGCGCTCCGGAGAGCGGGCCAGAATTGAGCATCGTCCCGAATCCCGCATGGAAGACCAAGTCCCGCAGCGCAGGGATAGCCCAAAGGACCTCCGCGACGCTCCGCTTGTCGGCTAGCGCCGGATCGATGGTCTTGAGTCGGCTCAGGGCTCGCCGTTCCTCCGCCGCGCTTCCGATGTTGATCGTCTCATCCGGGAACACGATCTGCCAACCCTGGCCCACCACCGCCCCCCATCCCTGTTCGGCCATATGCCTCTGGAGCAGCGGCAGCACCCTGGCCAACTGTTCCGCCGGGACCCGCGCCACCGCTCCATCCTCGGTGGACTCAGCGTGGATGCCCAGGCTGGCGAAGGCGGCGGGCAAGGAGGACGCAAAAGCCCCAGAGGGGAGGAACAGGCGGGCCTCCCCGCTGGGATGGGCGATCACCGGGATCACGGGAAGACCGTGGGACAAGGCGAATTGAAAGTCGCGCTCGTCGTGGGCAGGGACGCCCATGATCGCGCCGGTGCCATACCCCATGAGGACGTAGTCAGCAATCCAGATGGGGATGCGCTCGCGCGTGGCGGGGTTTAGGGCATACGTGCCCAGGAAGACCCCGGTCTTCTCCTTTTCCGTGGAGGTGCGCTCCACTTCGGTCAAACGGTCCGTGGCCGCGCGGTAGGCCTCCACCGCTGCGCGCTGCTCCCAGGCGGTGAGCTCAGGCACCAACGGATGCTCCGGCGCCAAGACCAGGAAAGTCGCCCCCCACAAGGTGTCTGGCCGGGTGGTGAAGACCTTGATCTCCGGCCCCTTCTCGGTGGGGAAGACGATCTCCGCCCCCTCCGAGCGGCCAATCCAGTTCTCCTGCATCTTTTTCACGTGCTCCGGCCAGTCCAGCTTGTCCAGATCCCGCAACAACCGCTCGGCGTAGGCGGTGATCTTGAAATACCACTGCTCAAGCTCCCGTTTCTCCACCGGGGAGTGGCAGCGCCAGCAGCGACCGCCGATCACCTGCTCGTTGGCCAGCACCACCGCGCAGTGGGGACACCAGTTGACCTTGCCTTTGGCCCGATAGGCCAGGCCCCGCTCGTAAAGCTTGAGGAAGATCCACTGGGTCCATTTGTAGTAATCGGGCTCACAGGTGGCGATCTCCCTATCCCAGTCGTACTCCACGCCCCAGGCACGGAACTGGCGTTTGAACTCACGGATGTTCGTCCACGTCCAATCCCGAGGATGGATGCCCTGCTCGATGGCCGCGTTCTCAGCGGGAAGGCCGAAGGCATCCCAGCCCATGGGGTTGAGGACGTTCCAGCCCCGCATGAGCAGGAAGCGCACAATGGCATCCCCAAGGATGTAGTTGCGGCCGTGCCCGGCGTGGAGCTTGCCCGACGGGTAGGGGAACATGTTGAGGTAATAGAATTTTTTGCGGGTCTCCTGGATTTTGGCCTTAAAGAAGCCCCGTTCCCGCCAAAAATCCCGCCACTTCTCCTCGATCGCCTGCGGATTGTATGGCTCGCGGTTCAAAGAAGCCCTCCTTTCACCAGGCCTTCGGCGGCATCCAAAACCTTGCGCACTTCTTGGGGGTCGTCCATCTCGCAGTACAGGCGCAGGATGGGCTCCGTCCCGGACGCTCTGAGCAGGAGCCAACCCCGGGCGAAGCGGAGCTTCAAGCCGTCCAGGTTTTCCGTCCGTTGCACGCGGTGGCCGGCCAAGGACTCCGGCGGGTTTTTCCCGACCTTCTCGGCGATCTCCAGGCGGTTGGGAAGATGAAGGTCGCGACGCGCATAATGATGGGGGCCAAATCGCGAAAACAATTCCTCGACCAACCGAGAAAGAGGCTTTCCTGTGGTGGCCACAAGCTCCAAGAGAAGAAGGTTGGAGAGGATTCCGTCGCGTTCAGGCAGATGCCAGCTGTACCCATAGCCCCCGGATTCCTCGCCGGCAAAGAGCGCTTCCTTGGTGACCAAATCCCTCACGGCCCACTTGAAGCCGATCTTGATCTCCCGGCAGGGGACGCCCGCCTCGTCCGCGATCTTCTGAATCAGATCGGTGAGGGCAAAGGATTTGAGGATGGGGCCACGTAAACCTCGATGTTGGAACAGGTGCCACAGGATGAGGGCGGCCGTGCGATGGGTGTTCAAGAATTGTCCATGTTCATCCATGGCCGCGGCTCGGTCGCCGTCCCCATCGGTGACCAACCCCACGATGATCCGGTCCCGCACGCGACCGCGCATCCCGCGGATCACCGCCCGCAAAGGCCCCATGTTCTCCTCGATGGGCTCCGGCTTTTTTCCGCCAAAGAGAGGGTCGCGCCCATGCCGGATGGCCAAGTGCGGCAGGCGCAACTCCTGGAACAACGCGCGCAGATATCCTTGGGCTGACCCGTACATCGCATCCACAACGGGAAAGATTCTGGCTTTGCGGATCAAAGCCAAATCCACTTCCTTTTTGATTTGCGCTAGATACGCGTCCCGTAGCGCGATCTTGAGCACGTCCCCCCCACTTCCTGGCGAGGCCTCCGGCGGAAGCCAAGCCTCGATGCGCTGGGTGATGTCCTCGGTGGCGGACCCGCCGTATTCGGGCTTGAACTTGACGCCGTTGTACTCCGGAGGGTTGTGGGAGGCGGTGATCATCACCCCGCCGGCCCGGTGTTGTTCCACCACGGCCCAGGACAGGGCGGGGGTGGGCACCGGCTCCTCCGTGAGCCACACCGGGACGCCCTGGCTCCTCACGGCCTGGGCCAGCTCGAGGGCGAAGGCCTGGGAGAGAAAGCGCGTATCGTAGCCCACAATGAGCCCGGCCTCCGCCGCACGCCAGGGAACCCCCCACTCGCGATACGGCGGAAGCTCCCGGCGCTGAGGATCGCCAAGGTAACGGGCCAAGGCCACTCCCACCCTGGCCACGTTGGCGAACGTGAAATCTCGACCGATCACGCCGCGCCAGCCATCCGTGCCGAAACGGATCTCGGTTTTCATCGCTTCTTCTTATGTTGCCGAAAATCCACGCGCTCCACGTGCGGAGGGATCTTCACCCCTTTGCTCTCCAAAAGCTCCACGATCAGGTCCACCGGGATGCCCGTCTCCAACCCTAAATCCTCCACGAAAACAACCCCGTCCCTGATGGGCACATGTTCAAAGGCCTTTTCCAAGGCCCGACAGTAACCCTCCCGCAGTTTATCCCATTCCTCCCGGAGCTCCGGCACGGCTAGCTTCGCCACTCCACGGTGTACTCCACGATGGTTGCGTCCTCGCCGGCCACAGGAACGCGGAATTTTATCCGTTGGGCGTCGAGGACTTCATAAGGCAGTGTGGAGCGCACAATGCGCCAGTACCCGTACAGGGTTTCGATGACTTCCACCTCCACGTCCTCCTTTTTGGCGGAGCGGAGGGCGATGCGCCATGTCTCGCGAAACAGGTGCTCTCCTAAGCGCTCCCGCTCGACCAAGACGCGCTCGCCCCACAGGTCGAACGCCGTCCCCACCCTGAGCTCCACATCCTTCCCTTTCGGCGCATGAGGGAGGGTGCTAGCTCCCACGAAGATCCCTTCCGCGTACACGCGCATTTCCCCGCCGGGCAGGACGGTGTCCGGCGCAAAAAGAAGGCGCACCTCCACGCCGGAGCCGCTCAGGCGATACAACCTTTTGGCGGGAAAGCTTGCGTGCACCAAGGGGATGGCCAACTCTCCCCGGGGGATGTCCCATAAGCCCGGAAGGTCGTAGCGGTAGTATTCGAAGGCCTCGGCCGGTGCGGCTTCCAGGGCCAAGGGGACCGCTTTGCCCGTTGCGCGCGGACCCCCGACCTCCCCAGCCACCAACACGATGGTCGCCCCGGCATAGTCCACCCCGCTTGCATTTTGGATCCAGGCTTTGCCCCAAATGCGCAACTGATCTTCTGTGTACTCGGCATCGTAGGCGATCTTCCAGCTGAAGCCGCGGGCCAAAAAGCGAAAGCGCACGGTCCGCTCCCCGGGTGGGGTGGTGCGGTAACGCAGGAGGGCCTGGGGTGCGGAGCCGGGTTTGGTGTCGACGGCCCCCAACCACTCGTAATCCCGCACGACGACCGTCCCCGCTTCGGTTGCGAGCACAAGCCCTTCCGGGGCTATGGCGCGCAGGACCCCCCGGAACGTGGCGGTTCTGCTCTGCACCCTGACCTCTTGCCCCACAAGCTGGGCCAGCGACCAGCTCTCGCGGGGAAGAGGACGCAGGGCTAGAACCTCCAGCCCCTCCATGGTCAAGGTCTCCCAGAGCGTGTCCTCGGGGAACCCCGAGAGCTCCAGCACCCCTTCCTGGGCCAAGGTCAGGATGCGGGTTTCTTCCACCAGGGCCAGGCCGGAGGAGTAGAGAACGAGTTTGGTCTGACCCAAGGCGACCAAACTTAATGCCGCCAAAAGCAAAAAGCTCCACATGGAGAGGGATCACCCCTGCTCATCTTACCCGATTTGGCCGTCACTCCCCGAGCTCTTCCAGCTCGCGCTTTACGGCCGCGATCTCCTCCTCCACATCCTTTTTGTGGCGTTCGAGCTCCTCGAGGTAGTCGCGGAGGAAGCGGCGATACTCCTCCCGGCTCCACCACGGGCCGAAGCGTGCGGGGCCGAACCGGAAGAAGAAAAACGGCGGAAATCCTAAGCCAAACGCCCCATAGCGCCACCAGCGCACAGGGATCACCTCCCGGTCAATGATACCGGGTGAGGGCAGGAGCCTTGTGGGGGAGGAGCTCTGCCATGAGCTTGCGGAGTTCGTCCACGTTCTCCCCGGTCTTTGCGGACAGGAGGATGCCCGGTTGGGCCTCCCCAAGGAGCGTTTCCGCCCGCCTCCAGGCCTCCGGGGTGGTGAGGAGATCCAACTTGTTGAGGACGTACACCACAGGGGGGCGCGGATCCTCGGGCTTCAGGATTTGGGTGAACACGACATGGCGCACCACCGCCAACTGGAGGGAAGCCGCGGGCGAGGCGGCATCGATCACAAAAAGGAGCAGGTCCGCTTCGCGCACGGCTTCCAGGGTGGCGTGGAAGGCGGGGATGAGCTGCGGCGGCAGATCCCGGATGAAGCCCACGGTGTCCGTGACCAGGGCCATGCGTCCGTCGGGAAGGAGGGTGCGGCGCACTTTGGTGTCCAAGGTGGCGAAAAGCTGGTCGGCCACGAGGGCTCCCCCTCGGGTGAGGGCGTTGAACAGGGTGGACTTTCCGGAGTTGGTGTAGCCCACGAGGGCGACCTCGGGGGGGCCGAAGCGGCGGCGCTTGGCCCGCCGGATTTCCCGGGCCCGCGCGGCCTCCTTGAGCTCGCGCTCCAAGGCCTGGATGCGGCGGCGAATGGCCCGCCGGCTCTGCTCCAGGCGCGTTTCTCCAGGGCCCATCGTGCCCACAATGCCGCCGGGATCGGACAAGGCCTTGCCCCAACCGCGCAGGCGCGGAAGAAGGTATTGCAGCTGCGCTAGCTCCACGGCGAGCGCGGCCTCCTTCGTGCCCGCATGCAAAGCGAAGATGTCCAGGATCAGCTGAGATCGGTCGATGATCTTGAGGCCGGTGAACTCCTCGAGGTTTCGGGCTTGAGCCGGGCTGAGCTCCACCCCGAAGATGAGGGTGTCAGCGCCGTGTCTGCGGGCGAGCTCCAGGACCTCCGCGACCTTCCCCTTCCCGATGTAGGTGGCCGGATCCGGGCGGTCGCGCCGCTGGAGGGCGGTGCCCACCACGTGGACGCCGGCGGTCCAGGCCAGAGCTGCGAGCTCCGCCAGCCGCTCCTGAGGGTCAGCCCCAGGAGGGGTGACCTCGACCAGGATGGCCCGTTCGCCCCCGTAGATGCGGGCTCGGAGCCCCAGGTAGTCCTCGATGACCAGGCGTTTTAATCCCGCTCTTCCCATACTTGGGCGCCCAGGGCCCGAAGCTTCTCCGCCAGGTTTTCATAGCCCCGGGCCAGGTGGTGGTCGCCGCCGATGAAGCTTACCCCTTCGGCGGCCAACGCGGCCAGGACCAGGGCTGCGCCGGCCCGGATGTCCGTGGCCTCCACCCGGGCCCCCCGCAGCCGCTCCACGCCCTCCACCACGAGCACATTGCCTGTGACCTGGATTTTCGCGCCCATCTGCAGAAGCGGCTCCACGTGGCCGAACCGCGCGGCGTACACGGTTTCCGTGATCGTGGAGCGGCCCTCGGCGCGGGCCAACAGGGCCACCATGGGCGGCTGGAGGTCCGTGGGGAAGCCCGGATAGGGCCAGGTCCGGAAATCCACGGCCTTGGGCCGCTGGGGGCCCTCCACCTCCACCCAATCTGGCCCCACCTCCACGGCCGCGCCCGCCAGCGTCAAGCGGTCCACCAGAGCCCAAAGATGTTCGGGGCACGCGGCGAGGGCCCGTACCCGTCCCCCGGTGATGGCGCCCGCCAAAAGGTAGGTGCCCGCCTCAATGCGATCGGGAATGATCGAGTGTTCGGCTCCCCCCAGCTTGGCGCACCCCTGGATGATCACGCGGTCCATTTCCCAGCGCACTGGGGCGCCCATCTCCGTGAGAAGGGCGGCCAATTCCACCACCTCGGGTTCGCGGGCTGGGTTCACCACCACGGTTTTGCCGCGGGCCAGGGCGCCCGCCAAAAGAAGTTGTTCCGTGGCGCCCACGGAGGGGAAATCCAGGTAGATCGTGGTGCCCTGGAGGTGGCGAGCGTGGGCATGCACGGCGCCGTGGTGCAGTTCCACCTGGGCGCCGAGCCGGGCCAGGCCGTGCAAATGGAAATCGACGGGCCGGGGACCTAAGGCGCAGCCGCCCGGCAGGGCCACCCGGGCCCTGCCCATCCGGGCCACCAGCGGTCCCAGGACCAAAAAGGAAGCGCGCATCCTCTGGACGAGCTCAGCGGGGGCCTCCGGGCACAGTTCCTCGCCACCCCAGATCCGCAGGATCCCGTTCTCCCAGTGAACCTCCTTGCCCAAGGCCCGCACGAGCTCCACTGCCGTTTCCACGTCCAAAAGCCGGGGAACATTGCGAAGGATTAAGGGCTCAGGGGTCAACAGGCTGGCGAAGATCGCGGGGAGGGCGGCGTTCTTGGCGCCGGAGATCCTCACCTCTCCCTGAAGCCTATTCCCGCCCAGGATGCGGATCACGGCAGGAGAGGCCGGGGATCCACAGGGGTGCCGAGGTACCGCACCTCAAAATGAAGATGGGGACCGGTGGAAAGGCCGGTGTTTCCGGATAGGGCGATCACATCCCCCGCTTGTACGTAGTGGCCCGGGCTCACCAGGACCTTGGAGAGGTGGCCGTAGTAGGTTTCGTAGCCGTTTTCATGGTCGATGATCACCAGGAGGCCGAAGCCTCCCTCCCAGCCGGCCACGGTGACGCGACCTGGGGCCGCGGCCCGCACGGGTGTGCCCTCCGCCACCGCGATGTCGATTCCCGTGTGGAAGGAGGGGACGTTGTAGATGGGATGGATGCGGGGGCCAAACCCCGAGGAGATGGGGCCCCGCACGGGCCACTGGAGCCCGCTCCCCTGGAAAGAGGCCAGGGGCACCGTTTTGGGCTCAGGGACGAACAGCCGCGCCCCCACTTGGGGCTCTCCCCGGAGGTTGTTGGCCTGACGCAGGCTTTCCGCGCTGACCCCGTAAGCCCTGGCGATGGCATCCAAGGTCTCCCCGGGCTTCACCGTGTGCAGAACCCCATCCTTGAGGATGATGAGCTGTTGTCCGGGGTAAATCGTGGTGGAGGTGAGGCCATTGCTGGCCATGATCCAGGCCACCGGGACACCGAAGCGGGAAGCGATGGCACTCAAAGTGTCTCCGGCCCGGACTTGATAGACGCTGACGTGCGCGGAGAGGCTGGGCAGGGTCTGGGCGGGTCCCCCCTGTTCGGGCTGCAACGCCCAGGGCACGAACAGGAGGGGCAAACACAGGGCCAAGACCGCCCAAAGCCAGAGGTTATTCACTGTTCATCAGCTCCAGGAACTGTTTGTTCGTCTTTGTCCGTTCCATGCGCTGCTTGATGAACTCCAGGGCCACCCCTGGATCCGGCATCTCGGAGATGAGCTTACGCAGGATCCACACCCGGCGAAGGACATCTGGCTCAAGGAGGAGTTCCTCTTTTCTTGTGCCGGACTGGATGAGATCGATGGCCGGAAAGATTCGGCGGTTGGCGAGGTCCCGGTTGAGCACAAGCTCCATGTTCCCCGTGCCCTTGAACTCCTCGAACACCACCTGGTCCAGGCGTGAGCCGGTGTCGATGAGGGCCGTGGCGATGATGGTGAGGGATCCCCCCTCCTCGATGTTGCGGGCCGCGCCGAAGAACTCCTTGGGTTTGTACAGGGCTGTAGGGTCGATGCCGCCGGAAAGGAGCTTGCCCGAGGGGGTGATGGAGAGGTTGTAGGCCCGGGCCAGACGCGTAAGGGAGTCCATGAGGATCACCACGTCGTACCCCACCTCCACCAGGCGCTTGGCCTCGGCGGTGACCAGCTCCGCCAGCTTCGTGTGATGCTGGGGCTCCATGTCGAAGGTGGCGGCAATGACCTCCGCCCGCTTCACCGAGCGCTTGAAATCCGTGACCTCCTCCGGCCGCTCGTCCACCAGGAGAATGAGCAGCTTGATGTCCGGGTAGTTCGCCTCCAGCCCCTGGGCGATGTGTTTGAGCAGGGTGGTCTTGCCGGCCTTGGGCGGGGACACGATGAGCCCGCGCTGCCCCTTCCCAATGGGGGCGAAAAGATCGATCATGCGGGTGGAAAGCTCCTCGGGATCGTGCTCCAGAACGTACTGCTGGTTGGGATGGAGGGGGGTCAGCTGGGAGAAGTCCTTGCGCTTCCGCACGGTTTCCGGGTCGAGGCCGTTCACCTCTTCCACGCGCAGGAGCGCAAAGTACCGCTCGCCTTCCCGCGGCGGGCGCACCGGCCCCCTCACGATGTCCCCATCCTTCAGGGCGAACTTGCGAATTTGGGAAGGGGAGACGTACACGTCATACCGACTGGGAAGACAGGATTTATCCCGGAGGAATCCGTAGCCGTCGGGCATGATCTCCAGGACCCCCACGACGGTGAGCTCCTGGCGGTCGGCCAAGGCCCGCATCACCGCCATCTCCAGCTCCGTTGGGGAGAGCTCCGCACTTCCGTCTACCCCCAGCTTTTCCGCGAGCTCCACGATCTTTTCGTGCCCGAGGGCGCGGATCTCGCTGATCTCCATAGCCCTCACCTCGCTAGAGCTTTCGGAACAGGGATCGCACGACATCGGCGTACATGCTCAAGCGGTCCCGCAATCCCCACCACAACCCATATTTCTCCTCTTTCCGCACGTGGCTGACCCCCTCCCAGATCACGGTCTTCTGGCGCCAGCCCTCGCGAAAGGCGAGCTTTGTGATCGCGGTTTCCACGCCGAAGTTGGTTTCCTCGGCCGCCGCGGCGACCTTTTCCCACAGGGCGCGGGACATGATGCGTTGGCCGGAAAGGAAGGGCACGACCCGCTGGGAGAGATCGGTCGCTGGGCGGCCCTTGCGGAACACGGCGATCACCACCTCCGCATCCCTCTTTTGGTAGGCGCGCACCAAATCCTCCACGTGTTTGGGGGTGAGTCCCGTGAGGTCAGCGTCCAAGAAGAGCAGCACATCTCCACTTGCCTCCCGGGCTCCTGCGGCCAGCGCCGCACCCTTGCCCCTGTTTTCGGGAAGCCGCACCACCTTCACCCCGTAGCGCGCGGCCACCGCTGCCGTCGCGTCGGTGGAGCCGTCGTCGACCACAATGACCTCGTGCACGGAAGGGGCGGCCAAAACCGGCTCCAAGACGGCGCCGATGCGTGCGGCTTCGTTATAAGCGGGGATGACGACGGAAACCTTCATCTGGGCAAGAACCCGCGATCCTGCCTGTGCACTATACCGCGGCTGGGGGGCTTCGTCAACGGCTTTGGCCCAAAAGCTCGTGTACGGCCGCCACCACCGGGGCAGGCCGCGCTTCCACTTCGCGTTTCTCCCCGTCCTTTCGGCGTTCCAACTCCACGCGGTTTTGGGCGGCTGCCCGCGGCCCCACCACCACCAGCACAGGGATCCCCCACAATTTCGCGTCGTGGAACTTCTCGCCCGCGCTTTGGTCCCGGTCGTCCAGCAACACCTCCAGCCCGGCCTGGGCCAGGCCGCGGGCCAGCTGCTCCCCCAGGGCCAGGAGCTCCGGCCGCCGGGGATCCAACACGCTCACGATCACGTGGAAGGGCGCAAGGTTCGTGGGCCAGATGATGCCCTCCTCGTCGTGGTGGGCCTCGATGACGGCGGCGAGGAGCCGGCCCACCCCGATCCCGTAGCAGCCCATGATGAGGGGCTTGGGTTTCCCCTCCCGGTCGAGGAAGGTGGCGCCCATGGCCTCCGAATATTTCGTGCCCAGCTTGAAGATGTGGCCAAGTTCGATGGCCCGATGTACGGAGAGGCGTCCGCCGCAGCGGGGGCACCGATCGCCCTCCCGCGCCTTGGCCACATCGGCCACAAGATCCGCCCGAAAGTCCCGGGGGAAATTGACGTTTTTGAGGTGGAAGCCCGCGCGATTCGCGCCGGCCACGAGGTTCCGGGCCTTGGGGATGGAATCGTCCACCACCACCTTCACCCCGGTGCGGCGGATGCCGATGGGCGAGGCGTAGCCGGGAACAGCCCCGCAGGCGGCGATCTCCTCCTCGGTGGCGGGCCAAAGCTCCGCGCTGCCCACCGCCCGGGCCAGCTTGGTCTCGTTGACCTCGAGGTCCCCGCGGATGACCACGAACACGAGTTCCCTGGGGGTCCGGTAGAACACGGCTTTGGCGGTTTTGCGGGTGGGCACGCCCAGGAAGTGGGCCACGGCTTCAATGGTGTAGCAGCCGGGCGTGGCCACCTCCTCCAGGGGGAGCAGGGGCTCGGGCGGGTCCTCGTCCTTCAGCCCCACCGCGCCCTCAAGGTTGGCCGCGTAGTCCTTGTTCTCGCACTGGATGAACGCATCCTCCCCGTAGGGGCTGGGGAGCATGAACTCGTGGGACTCCGACCCGCCCATGAGGCCGGGGTCAGCCTCCACCGGCACGACCTCCAGGCCACAGCGCTGGAAGATGTTGAGGTAGGCCTGGTAGACTTTGCGGTAGAACTGGTCCAGGTCCTCTTTGGACTCGTGGAAGCTGTAGCCGTCCTTCATGGTGAACTCGCGGGCCCGCACCAGCCCCCCACGGGGACGGGGTTCGTCCCGGAATTTGGTCTGAATTTGGTAGAACATGAGAGGGAGCTGCCGCCACGAGCGGATTTCTTTGCGGGCGATGTCGGTGATGACCTCCTCATGGGTGGGGCCGAGGACCATTTCCCGGCCGGCGCGATCCCGAAACCGGCCAAGGATGGGGCCAAAGTCCTGAAGACGGCCGGTCTCCATCCACAGCTCCGCGGGATGCACCATGGGCATGGTGATCTCCATCCCGCCGATGGCGTCCATTTCCTCACGGATGATGGCCTCGATCTTATGGAGAACACGCCGAGCCAGGGGGAGGTAGGTGTAGATCCCGGCCGCGAGCTTCCGAATCATCCCCGCCCGCAGCATGAGCTTGTGGCTGGGAAGCTCGGCCTCCGCGGGGTCCTCCTTCCACGTGGGCAGAAAATACTGGGTCGCCCGGATCAGCATGGGTGGGAGATTACCGAAAGACTTGGGCCAAGACAACGTCTAGCTCCCTCAATTCCTGGAGGATGCGGGGTGGGACAGGCAGGACGCGGAGGAAATGGCCCCGGTATCGGCGGGAAGCCAGGCGCGGATCGGCCAGGAGGATCACACCCCGGTCCGAGGAGCTGCGCACAAGCCTTCCCAAGCCCTGCCTGAGCTTGAGCACGGCCAGCGGGAGGAAAAGCTCGCGAAAATCGTTGAGCCCTTGGGCGCGCAGGAGCTGGGCCTCGGCTTCCAGCACGGGGTCCCCGGGCGAGGGGAATGGCAAGCGGGCCACCACCAGGATCTCCAGCTCCTCTCCGGGGAGGTCCACGCCCTCCCAGAAGCTGTCCAGGCCCAGGAGGGCCGCGGGCGGGCGCATGCGGCGGAACCGCCGCAGAACCTGGGCCCGCTCCCCGTCCCAACCTTGGGCCAGGTGGGGCACATCGGAAAGGAGCCGGTGCACCTCGCCCAGGGTGCGTCGCGCCGTGAACAGGACCAGGGCTTTGGCCGGGACCTTGTGCAGAACATAGCGAAGGGTTTGGGCCAAAGCCGCCGGGTAATCCTCGCTGTCGGGCTCGGGAAGGTACGCCAAGATGGCCACTCCCACGCGCTCGTAGGTGAACGGAGCGGGCCAGGAGAGGAACTCCGCGTCCGGGGCCAGGCCCAAACGATCCGCCACCACGCCGGGCCTCCCCGGCCCGCCCAGGGTGGCGGAGGTGAGGACGGCCCCGCGGATCCCGGGCCAGAAGCTCTCCCGCAACCGCCGGGCCAGATCCAGCGGGGTGAGATGGAGGGCCGGCGAGTCCTCCTTGTTCGACCACGGCACCCAACTTCCCTCCCCCGGCGCGAAGAAGAAGGCCAAAGCTTGGGCCTGTTCGGCCAAGGCTGCGCCCAGATCGGCAAGCTCTTCCTTGGGGGAGAGGGACTGGGCCAGGCCGTGCAGGGCCTGGCGGAGGGGCGCGGCTTCGGCCTCCAGGCGCCGCAGGGTTTGGGGCTCCAGCCGGGACCGGCCGGGCGGAATGGCCATCTGCACCGCCCGCCAAAACGCCTGATGCGCTTGCTTTGCGCCCTCCAGAAGCTCATCCAAGTTCGTCTCTATCTCGTGGCGCTCAACCTCTCCCAAGAGGCCGGGGAGATCCGCGGGGGTGAGCGTGATGCCCAGGGCTTCCCGCAGGGCAAAGGGGAAGGCATGGGCCTCATCCACCACGAGGAAATCGTAAGGTCCCAGGATGGCGTTGTTGCGGGCCAAGTCGGCCCCCAAGAGGGCGTGGTTCACCACGACCAGCTGGGCGGCCTTGGCTTCCTCCCGGGCTAAACGGGAGGGACATCGCACCAGCTCAGGACAGCGGCTGCCCCAGCACCGGCCTGGCCGGTCGCGGAGGTCCTCGAAAAGCGCGCCTTCCTCTAGGAAACCGATCTCGTCCAAATCGGCCCGGCGCAGGGCCAAAAGCTCCAGGGGAACGAGGATATCCTCGGGGACCAGTTGCGCCCGCAGCCGCCCAAGCCGCGCCAGGCAGAGGTAGTTCTCCCGCCCCTTCAGCAGGGCCCAACGCACCCCAAGCCCAAGCCGTTCGGACAGCCACGGCAGGTCTCGCTGGCACAGCTGATCCTGCAGGGTGCGGGTACGGGTGGCCACCACCCCCCGACCGCCCTTCCGCAAGCGCAGCAGAAGGGGAATGAGGTAGCCGAAGGTTTTCCCTGTGCCCGGACCGGCCTCAAGGAGGACGACCTTCCCTTCGGCCAGGGCGTTCTCCACCGCATGGGCGTAGGCGCGCTGCGCGGGGCGGTCCTCCAGGCCCAGGGCCCTCAACCTCTGGAAGGCTTCGTCCAGGGAGGTTGGGGGGCGAGGTCGGGGAACACGCGGCCGGTCGGGGAGCGGCAACCCCTCAGGCAGAAGTTGGGCCAAGGCCCACCGTGCCGGGTCCGGCCACCCCCGCACCTCTTCCCAGGCGCGCAGGAACAGATGCCCCAGGGCCTCGGCCCGCCCCCAGGGATCCGCCGTGCAGGACAGGCCGAAGCGGGAAAGGAGACCTTCCACGTGGGGTTCCTCCGGCCAAACCGCTCGGAAAAGGATGACGAGGGGGAAAGCATTTCCTAGGGAAGCGCCCGCGTTTTCCACCAGGATGGGGAGCCGCGGCAGCGCCTCCCGTGGGCCGGCCAGGCGCTCCTCAGGCACGGACCCCCGGAAGCGCACAGCGAAGACGCCGTCGTTGTGAGGAACGCTAACAAGGAACTCCACTACAGGTGGGAAAGGAGGTCGATGCGGCGGACCACCCCGATCAGACGACCCTGGGCATCGACCACGGGGATCTGTTTCAAGCCTCGGCGCAACATGAGGTCCGCCACGTACAGGTCGGTGTCCTCCGGCTTACAGGTCACCACATCCTTTGCCATGAACTGTTCCGCCGGAAGATGCGCGATCTCCTCTAGCCTTCGGGCCATCTGGTTCAGGCTGGGGAGAAAGGAGGCCGAGCGCAGGAGATCCATGTAGCCAGGGACAAGGGCGCGGATGATGTCCCGCTCGGAAATCACACCGACCACCCGTCCTTCTTCGTCCACCACGGGGAGGGAGGCATGCCCGGATTGCTCCAGGAGGCGGATCACCTGGACCAAAGGGGTGTCCCGATCCACAGAGGTCAAATCACGCCGTAAAAACTCCCGGACCTTCATGGTTTGCTCGGGCGCACCTCCACCCGCGCCATCTCCGCGAGGATCCTCTCCTGGTCCAAGCAGAACTTCTCCTCCACCTCGGCGGAGGCCACGGCCGCCGCCATCCCGTACCGCACGCTCTCGATGAGGTCCTTGCCCTGGACGAGGCCCACCAGGATCCCGCCCACCAAGGCATCATCCGCGCCCACCAGGTTGCGAAACGCGCTCAAGGGAACCCGGGCTTCGAACTCCCACACCCCCTCCGCCGAGATCAGGATGTCACCGGTGAGGTGGTGGGAGATGAGGCAGGCCTCCACGCCCTCCTGGATCACGCGTCTTCCCGCCACCAGGATCTCCTCCTTCGTGGTGAGGGGAAGATCGCCCAAGCTGAGGGCCTCGCGCACGTCGGGTTTCACCAGAAACGGGCGCTCCGGGAACGTACGCACCAGGACCTCCCCGCCTGTGTGCACCACGACCTTCACCCCGCGCGCCCTCGCCTGTTTGGCGAGCTCGCGGAAGAAGTCGGGGCTCAGTCCGGGGGCCAAATAGCCGGCAAGGACCACGTACTCCGCGTAACGCAACATCCTTTCGTATTTGCGCAAGAACATCTCCACCGCGTCCTGGGGGATGGTGGGGCCTTCATCGTGGATGTGGATGGGGTGATATTCGCGACCCCGCAGGATGAGGGCGACGTTCGTGCGGTTTTCCCCTTCGATCCAGACGAAGTTGGCGCTCACCCCCCGCGCGAGGAGATCCCGCAAGATGATCTGCCCGGTATGCCCGGCCAAAAACCCCATGGCCACGGTCTCCAGCCCGTGGGCCGCCAGAAAGACGGAGACGTTGATGCCCTTTCCCCCTGCGGAGACCAAGGATTTTTGTGCCCGGATGAGGAGCCCCTCCTCCGTGGGAAGCAAGGTCTCCGGCAGTTTTTCCAACCAGTAGAACTTGTCCAGGGCAGGGTTGGGGGTGACGGTGAGGATCATGCGACCCGTTCCTTTACGCCCCCGATGAGCGCGGCAGGCGTGGCCTCCTGGATCTCCACCTCCACCATTTCCCCCACCAGTTCGGGCCCGCCCGGCGCGAGCACGGTGCGGAAGTCCCGCGTTTTGCCCATCACCATCCCCTTTTCGGGAAGGTACTCCTCCACCAGGATCTCCACGGTGGTTCCCACCCGCTCCTTGTGGAGGGCGAGGGCGATGCGGCGGGTTAAGTCGAGCACCTCCTGGAGGCGGCGGGCTTTCTCCGCCGGGGAAATAGGGTCGCCGAAGGGCTCCGCCGGTGTATTGGGCCGCGGGGAGTACGCCGCCACATACACCGTGCCGAACCGCGCCTCCTCGATCAGGGATAGGGTTTCCTGGAAATCCCGCTCCTCCTCGCCCGGGAAGCCCACGATCACATCGGTGGTGATGTTCACCCCGGGCACCGCTCGGCGGATCTTTTCTACCAGGCGCAAAAAGCTCTCGCGGGTGTAGCCGCGGCGCATGGCTTTGAGGATCTTGTCGCTTCCGGACTGCACAGCCAAGTGCACGTGCTCGCAGATGTTCTCCTCCTCAGCAATGGCCGCGATGACCTCGTCCGTCATGTAGGCGGGATGGGAACTGGTGAAGAAGACGCGGGGAATGGGGATCTTGCCGACCTCGCGCAGGAGGCGGGCGAAGTTCGTGCCGTCCCGCAGATCGAGGCCATAGGCGTCCACGTTTTGCCCCAGAAGGGTGACCTGTTTATAGCCCTGGTGCGCGAGCTCGCGCAGCTCCGCCAGGATCTCGGGAAGCGGGCGGGAGCGCAAGGGTCCGCGCACCTTGGGGATCACGCAATACGCACAGGCATGGGAGCAACCCTCGGCGATGGTCACGTAGGCCCAAAAGGAGCTCACGCGGCGCACGGGAAGCCGCTCGAGCTCCACCGGGTCGGGGAGGTAGGCGATGCGCTCCCCGCGGCGGGCCCGCTCGATGAGGTCGGGCAGGAACCGCAGCCCCACCGTGCCGAAGGCGAAGTCCGCGCCCCGGCAGATCTCCAGGATGGCCGCGCCCCGGCCCTGGGGCATGCATCCGCCCACCCCGATGAGGAGGGGCTTGTGCCTCTTCAGCCGACTCAGGTCCTGAACGCGGCTCACCACCTTGTCCTCGCTCTTTTGGCGGACCATGCAGGTGTTGAGAAGGACGATGTCGGCGTCCTCGGGCCGCTCGACAAGCGCGTAGCCAGCGGCCGTGAGAACGCCGGCGATCTCCTCGCTTTTGTGGTGGTTGAGCTGACACCCCCAGGTGAGCACACAAACCCGCATGGCCTTTGATCCTATCCGGTTCGCTCCCCCAGGCAACCGCGTCGTCGAGGTGGGGTATCATTCCCCCGTGCGGACCCGACTGGACGCGTACCTCGTGCGTGAGATCCTCCCGCCTTTTTTCTTGTCCTTGCTGGCCTTTTTGGTGTTCATCAGCCTGGAGCTCGTGCTTTCCCTTTCCGACGCGGTTTTCGCCCGCGGGGTTTCGGCTGCCGCGCTCCTGCGCCTTTTGAGCTTCAAACTCCCCTACATCCTGACCCTGGCCGCGCCGGCAGGTGCCCTCCTCGCCACCTTCCTGGCCCTGGCCCGCTTGGCCTCGGATCGGGAGCTCCTGGCCTTGCAAGCCCTCGGTTATTCCCTGCGCCGCATCCTCCTCCCCTTCCTGGGGTTCGGCCTGAGCGTGAGCGTCCTGTGCCTGGTGTTTTCGGAGCTCGTCGTTCCCGAAGCCGAGGCTCTCTATCGCCGCGAACTTCTCGCCATCCTGTACCGCAGCCCCACGCCCATGGTCCAGGAAAACGTGTTCTTTCGGGGCCCTCAGGGCGAACTGTTTTACGTGGACCGCTACACCGGGGCGAAGGTGGAGGGCGTGGTGGTGTACGACCTCTCGGGACGCCTTTTCCCCAAGAGCGCCTTCCCGGCCGTGGTCACGGCGAGGGAGGGCGTGCTGGAGCGGGGGGAGCTTCGGCTTCGCGAGGGCCGGGTGCTCCAGTTCGGCGCCGCCGGCGAGCTCACGGAGATCCTGGGCTTTGGGGAGCTGCGCCTGGAGGTGGGGGAAAAGCTGGAGGAGGCCGTGTTGGGCGGGCGCACCCCCAGCGAGATGTCCGCCCGGGAGTTGCGGGAGCGCATCGACCTTCTGCGGCAAAGCGGACATGATGTGCGGCACCTTTGGGTGGAGTACCACGGGAAGCTGGCCATCGCCGGCGCGGCTTTCGTGTTCGTCCTGTTTGGGGCGCCGTTGGGGGTGGTTTTGGGTCGGCGGGGCCGGGCCACGGGCATGGTGGTGGGGTTCCTCCTGGCGGCCGGAGCCCAGGCCCTGTTCCTTTGGGCCCGCACCCTCGCCCGCCGGGGCCTCCTGCCGCCCTTCCTCGGCGGCTGGCTTCCCCACCTCGTCCTGGGGGCCTTGGGCGCCCTGCTCTGGGCCGGCGCGGATCGGCTGCGCTTTCGCGGGAGCGTCCTTTTCCTCCTGTGGGCGCTGAGCGTTGGGGGGCTCGCCGCCCCACCCTTCACCGAGCTCGCCGCGGAGGAGTTGGTGGTGGAGGCGGAGGGCCGCCATTGGCGTGCCCACCAGGTCCGCCTCGTCTTGGGCAGCTACACCCTCCAGGCCCACAAGGCGGAGTTCCGGGAGGAAGGGGGCTGGACGCTCCAGGCCGAAGGGGCTCGGGTGGAAACCGACGAGGGCTGGGTGGAGGCCCAGATCCTGTGGAGCCAGCTCTCCCCATCCGGGGAGATCACCCGAGCTGAGCTCCGGCGCTTCCAGGGTCAGGCCCGCTTTCTTGGGCCGGAAAAACCCGAGCTCCTCTTCTTTTCCGCCGAGCAGGGCGTGGTGGACCTGGACCAAGGGGAGATCACCCGCCTGTGGGGTACCCAGGTTCTCTTCACCACCTGCCCTTGCGTGGAAGGTGCGCCTTACCTCGTGCGGGCCGAGGAGTTCCTCCTTCTGCCCGAGCGGTGGCTATTGGTGCGGAACTTGCGGGTGGATTCCTTCGGCTACCCTGTGGTTTGGCTTCCTTTCTACGCGGCCCGGCTCGGTGAGGAGGGCATCCCCTTCCTGCCGGAGGTAGGCCGCACGGGATTGGGCTGGTTCCTGCGCTGGTCCATCCCCTGGTCGCCCTGGGAAGGGGCGGTGGGGGCCCTGGTGCTGACCTGGTTCCCCGAAGCTGGCCAGATCCAGCCCGGTCTCTCTGCGGCCTGGGAGGCGGGAAGCTTTTCCCTGAGCGCGGACCAGGGGTTTTTGCGGGTGAGGGGCCGGGTGGGGGGCGAGCCTTGGCAGGGCCAGGCCCGCTGGCGCGCGAACACCCTAACCCTCGATCTTTCGGGAAAGGTCCAGGGCTGGGACGTGAGCATCAGCGCGGGCACCGTGGAAAGCGGGACAGGCAGGTATGTGCGGCGGCCTGAGCTCGCCCTTTCCCGCGCCCTTTCGGCCTGGGAGGGGGAGCTGCGGGTTCGCTTGGGGATCGGGCAGTTTCAGGAAGAGGGGAGACAAAGCTGGCGGGTTGGTCTAGGACTGAGCTGGGCGAGGACGATGTCCCTGGGCTTGGCCCAGCTCCGCCTGGCCTGGGAGGCCGGGCTGGATCAGTACATGGGGGCTGAGCGTCTGTATCTTGCGGCCAACCCCAGTTGGGCTTGGGGTGGGATCTCGTTGTGGACCCAACAGCGCCTCACCCTCGGGCGCTCCCCGTTCACGTTCGACGCCCTGCCCACCCAAAGCCAGATCGGCCTCACCTTGGGCACCCGCAGCCGGGGGTGGACCCAAAAACTCAGCCTGGGCTGGGACCTGCTGGGCCCGGCGCCCCTCCCCGCCTCCTGGAGCTTGAGCGGGCCTAATCTATCCCTGCAGGTTTCGGTTCGCCTTTTCCCAACCCTGGGGGTCCAGGCCCGGGCGCAATGGCGCGGCCGGGGGCCCAACTGGCTGGTGGAGGCCAGCGGAAGCTATACGGGGACCTGGCAGGACGTGCTCCTGCGCGGGACCTTCTCCGGGGAAGGGACGGACCTGGCGTGGGGCCTCCGTCTTTCTCCCTGGCCGTTGGCGCTGCGCCGCCTTTACCTGGATGCCAAGGGAGCCATCAGCCCGGAGTGGTCTTGGAGCGCGGTTTTTGAATACGATCTGACCTTCCGGAGCGTGGTCCAGGCGGAGGTGGGCCTCTTTCGCACCTTTGCCGGATGCTTGCGGCTGGGTCTGCGCCTGGGCCTGGGCACCTTCCGGTTGAGCTTGGATGTCCCAGCCTTTCCCGCGTTTTCCGTGACGTTCGCGCCCTTGGACGAGGGGCTGCGGGTGGGCGGGCTATAATAGAAGGGATGAGCAAAAGGGAGCGCCTTCCGGATTGGCTGACGGCCAGCCGCGTTCTCATTGCCTTGGCCATTCTGGCCTTGATCCCTGCGGGGCCGCAGGCCTTGGGCGTGGTGGCCGGCCTCCTCCTTTTGGGGTGGACCACGGACATGGTGGACGGCCGCCTGGCCCGCCGCTACGAAAAAGGGGCCACCTGGCTGGGCGAGCACGACTTTCAAATCGACATGCTCATGGTCCTCGCCTCCGCCGTGTTTTTGGTGAGCACCGGGCTTGTGCCCGCGGAGGTGGGTCTTCCCTACATCGTGACGGCGGTGCTCATCTCCCTGTACACCCTGCGCTACCGGCACTTCTTGAAGTTCAAGTCCGTGACCATGCTGTTGGCCTTTCCTTGGGTGTTCACGCCCTTCATCATCGCCCTTTTCCGTGAGCCGGCGGCGGCCTACGCTGGGCTGGTGTGGATGATCCTCGCCCTCATCCTGGACTGGCGCCGCTTCCTGGGCGTGGTGGGCGACTTCCTCGCCGGGGCCCGGGCCTACTTCCGCCGCTAAAGGAGCGAGGAGGGCGCGCGGCCCAAGTGGGCATAGGCCCGCTCCGTGGCCACCCGGCCCTGGGGCGTCTTCCGGATGAAGCCCATGGCGATGAGGTACGGCTCGTATAGCTCGGCGATCGTCTCGGGGTCCTCGCCCAAGGCCGCGCTGAGGGTCTCCAACCCCACCGGCCCGCCCGCAAACCGGTCGATCATCACCGCCAGGATGCGCCGATCCAACTCGTCCAGGCCGGCTCCGTCGATCCCCAGCATGCGGAGGGTCTCGCGGGCCACCTCCAGGCTGATGGTGGAATGCCCCTGGACCTGGGCCACATCCCGCGCCCGGCGCAGCAGGCGCAGGGCGATGCGCGGGGTGCCCCGCGCCAAGGACCCCAACTCCCAGGCGGCCTCGGGCGTGATCCCCACCCCCAATTTCTCCGCGGCCCGCCGCAAGATCTCCGCCAGTTCCTCAGGCCCATAGAACTCCAGGCGAAACACGACCTCGAACCGGTCCCGCAAGGGCGTGGTGAGGAGGCCCTCCCGGGTTGTGGCCCCGATCAACGTGAAAGGAGCCAACGGGAGCTCGATGCAACGGGCATGGGGTCCCTCCCCCAACACGATGGGAAGCTTCCAGTCCTCCATGGCTGGATAAAGGATCTCCTCCACTTTGGGGTGCAGGCGATGGATCTCGTCCACAAAGAGGATGTCCCCGGGCGCAAGATGGGTGAGGATGGCCGCGAGATCCCCGGGACGTTCCAAGGCGGGACCGGAGGTGACCTTGATCTTGACGCCCATTTCGTGGGCGATCACATGGGCCAGCGTGGTTTTCCCCAGCCCGGGCGGGGAAAGGAGGAGCACATGGTCCAACGGTTCCCCGCGGGCCTTGGCCGCCTGGATATAAACCCTGAGGCGCTCCTTGATCTTCTCCTGCCCCACGAACTCCGCCAGGGTCTGTGGGCGCAGGGCGCGCAGCTGAGGCTCGGTGGCCTCCGCTTGCGGGTCCAACCACCGGGCACGCATGGTGCGGCCATTGTAGCCGGAAGACCCGGTCGCGCACCAGTTGCTGCCTACGTACCGCGGGCCTACAATGGCTAACCGATGCGTGCCGTGCTCGTTTTCCTCTTGTCCCTAGGGGGGTGGGCCCAGGTGTGGGACCTCACCGCCATGGATTGGTCCTGGGATGGCGTCCACATGCTGATGGTGTCCCAGGGGCAGCTTTATGTGGGTCTGGCGCCGGAGGGTCGGGCCCTGCGGCTGCTGTATGTGGGCTTTCGCCTGGAATGGGCCCGCTTTGCTGGAAAAGATCACCTGGTGTTCTCCGCCCCCCTTGCGGAGGGAGGATGGGGCCTTTGGTGGGGCACCCTGGCTGAGGATTCCCCGGCCCTCCTCTACACCTCCTCCGCGCCCCTGCGATGGCCTACAGCCTCCTGGGACGGCACCCAGGTCGCCTTCGTGGAAGACTGGGATCGCTTGATGGTGCTGGATGTGCGGACGGGCGCAGTGGAGCTGGCCGTGGGCGGGGCTTGGCCCAAGGCCACCCCGGAGTTCACCCCCCAGGGCTTGGGCCTCCTCTTCGCGGGGCTGCTCCTCCACGAGGGCGAGGGAAGCTGGGACCTTTTTTATTACGACCTCCGCACCCGCGACCTGATTCAGCTCACGGTGGATCCTTATTTTGACTGGTGTCCTCGCATCTCGCCCGATGGCCTTTGGGTGGCCTTCGTCTCCAACCGAGGTGGTGCGCCCGATATCTGGGTGTTGCCGCTCGGGGCCGGCGAGCCCTTCCCGGTGACCGCGGACCCCTGGGAGGACGCCTTTCCCGCCTGGTCTCCAGACGGGAGCGCCTTGAGCTACGCCTCCCGCCGGCCCCAGGGCTGGGTGTTCCTCGTGGTGGGCGCCTACTAAGCCTATGCGGGTGATCGCCGTAGGACGCTTCGATGGCGTCCATTTGGGCCATCGTCACCTTCTTTCCCAGGCCCGCACCTTGGCCCGGGCTCGGGGCTGCTCCCTCTTGGCCTACACCTTTCCCCCCGATCCCCCGGCCCTTCTCCCCCTTTCGGTCAAGGTGCGCCTCTTGGGGGAGCTGGCGGACGAGGTGGAGGTGGTGTCCTTGGCCGAGGTGCGGGACCTGGGCGCGGAGGAGTTTCTGCGTCGGGAGATCCGGGAGCGGCTCGGCGGCTGTGTCCTGGTCATGGGGCCCGATCACCGTTTCGGACGGGCGCGGGAGGCCGGCCCGGAGCAGGCCCGCGCGCTCGGGGAAAAACTGGGGCTCGAGGTGTGGGTGGTGGAGCCGTTTCAGCTGGACGGAAAGGTGGTGAGCGCGAGCCTGGTGCGGGAGCTCATCGCCCAGGGCGCCGTGGATCGTGCCGCCCGCCTTCTGGGCCGTCCCCCTGTTCTGGTGGGCCGCGTCGTTTCAGGAGTGGGCCTCGCCCGCCAATTGGGGTTTCCCACCCTCAATCTGGCGTTGGACCCGATTTTGGTGCGCCCGGCCGACGGCGTGTACGCGGCCTGGGCCTTCTGGCCTGGCGGCCGGGCTCCCGGCCTCTTCTACCAGGGGAAGCGCCCCACCTTTCCTGGTCTGCCGGCTTCTGCGGAAGTGCACCTGTTCTCCCCTCCTCCGCCCGGGCTGGAGGAGCTTGAGGTGCAGCTCCTCGCCTGGCTTCGTCCGGACCAGGCCTTTTCCTCGCCGCAGGAGTTGGCCCGCCAGATCGAGCGCGATGTGGAGCGGGCTCGCCAGCTTTTGACCAAATGCGCGCCGCCGCAGCCCCTCCTTTGGGTATGATCGAGTCCATGCATGTCTTGGCCGTGGAGAGCGCTGCGAGTACCGGCGGAGTAGGAATTCTTGGACCCAAAGCTCAGGTAGAGCTCCTCACCCCCCTCGGTCCTGGGTGGGGGGAGGTCCTGCCCAAGCTCGTTCAAGAGGCCTTGAGCCTGGCCCGCCTGGGCTGGGAGGAGATCGGGCTTTTGGCGGTGGACATCGGGCCCGGTTCGTTCACCGGGGTGCGCATGGGCCTGAGCCTGGTCAAGGCACTGGCCCAGGTGCGGGGTCTTCCCGTGGTGGGCGTGCGGCAAACCGAGGTCCTGGGCCTTCCCTGGGCGGCGGTGTGGCCGGGACGGGTCTGTGTGTGGATCCACGACCGGCGGGACTACCTCTACATGGCCTGGGTCGACCCGGGGCGGGCGGGTCGGGAGGCCGTGCTCACCTTTTCCCAGGCCTTGCCCAAATTGCGCGAGCATCCTCAGGTCCTTCTCGTGGGATCTGGAGCCCAACGCTTCGCCGCTGAACTCCGGGAGCAGGCCCCCGAGGTGGTGCTCGCCCCCGAGCCCTTCTCCGTGCCGCGCCCGCTCGTTTTGGCGCAAATCGCGCGCGCCAAGTATAATGGCGAAGGAAGTTGCGACGTCCTTGCATTGGAACCGCATTACGTTCACGAGGAGGGATGACATGGCTCGGGAATGTGCGATCTGTGGCCGGAGGGTGAGCTACGGTCGGAGCGTTTCCCATTCCGGCAAGCGAAGCCCGAAGGCCCGTGCGCCCAACTTGCAGCGCGTCCACGCCGTGATTGACGGGGTCAGGCGGAGGATCCGGGTGTGCACCCGGTGCCTCAAGGCCGGCAAGGTCCAGAAGGCCTGAAAGGAGGTGATGGGCGGCGGAAACAGAGGTTCACCATACCGAGCTTTCCCAAAAAGGGAGGTTGTCATGCGCAAGGCCTTGGCGGTTGTAGCGGTTGTGGGTGTTTTGGCGGCTGGCCAAGTCCTGCACATCGGGCTTTTTGAGGATTTGACCACCACCAACATCTGGGCCCAGATCGGACCGGACGCCACGGTTTGGAACACTTACGTGTTGGGAGGCCAGTACGGAAGCCTTTACGGCTCAGTGCCCCCAACCTGGACTTGGCTTCCTAGCTTGGCCGACGGTTTCCCCAGCGACTTCGTGGAGGAAGATGGGAAGTGGGTGGCCACGGTGAAGATTCGCCAGGGCATCACCTGGACTGATGGCACCCCCCTCACCGCAGATGACGTGGTGTTCACGTTCAATGTCCTCCTCACCCAAGTGGGCGGGATGCGCATGGCTTTAGCGCTGGGCGGCAACTGGCCCGCATACTGTCCGGATACCCTCCTCGCTGTGGAGAAGGTCGATGACTACACCGTGAAGTTCGTGTACGCCGAGGAGCCTGGCCTGGGCGAGTGGACCTTTGGAGCGCTCGGTTGCCCCATCGTGCAAAAGGCTTATTGGGAGCCGAAGTTCCAAGCGGCCCTTCAGACCGAGGACCCCGCTGGTTCGCTCCTGGCTGTGGTTCCCGTGGACGAACCGATCTTGGGCGGGTATGACTTCGCCCGGTGGGAGCCTGGAGCGTTCGCCGTTGTTGAGAGGAACCCTACCTATTATGGCACCGGTGAAATCCTCACCTTGTACGAGGGCGGCGGCGCGGAGATTTCGAACCCCAGGCTGAACTACCGCTTCGAAGCCTATGGCGGCGCAAAAACCGGGCCCGTGCTCCACAAGCTTGTGGAAGGTCCGTATGTGGACTCCATCATCTACCCCATCTACCTCAACCAGGATGCGGCCGTATTGGCCCTCCAGAAGGGCGAGATCGCCATGTTCCTGAACCCCTTGGGCTTGGCCAAAGGGTTTGAGGACCGGCTCAAGGCCACCCCGGGTGTGCAGATCATCGCCAACCCGCCGTGGGGCTTCCGGTACCTCGCGTTCAACATGCGCCGGGAGCCCATGAACTACAAAGCCTTCCGGGTGGCCATCGCTACGCTCATCGACCGGGAGTACGTTGCCAATAGTGTGTTCCAGGGGATCATCACCCCCATGTACTCCGTCGTTCCCGAGTCCAACCCGTTCTGGCACAACCCCGACATCGTGGTGTATGGCAAGGGCCTGACCCATGCCGAGCGGGTGGCCGAGGCTGTGCGCATCCTCAAGGAAGCCGGCTTCTCCTGGGATGCTGAGCCCAAGGTGATCAACCCTGGCACCCGCAATGAGGCGGTGATCGGCGTTCTGCCGGACGGCCAAGTAGTTCCTGCGCCCAAGGGCTTCAAGCTTCCGGATGGCCGGTACTGCCCCGAGCTGGAGCTCCTGGCCCCTTCGGCAGGGTACGACCCGCTCCGGGCCACGTTCGCCCTGTACATCGAGCAGTGGTGCAGGGAGCTCGCCATCCCCATCAAGGCTAACCTCACCGGGTTCAACGTCATCGTGAACAAGGTGTGGGCACCCGATGGATTTGACTTCGACATCTACATGCTGGGTTGGAGTTTGGGCAACCCGGCTTTCCCTGATTACCTCTATTACTTCTGGCACTCCTCGCAGGACGTGCCTGACGGGTTCAACACCCCGGGCTATCGCAACCCCGAATTCGACCGGCTGGCGGAGGCCTTCTTGAAGGCCAAGAGCGTGGAGGAGGCCCGGCCCTTGGTGTTCCGCATGCAGGAGCTCCTGGCTGAGGATGTGCCCTATGTGGTGCTCTTTGACACCCCCATCAAGGAGGCCTTCCGCGCGGACATGATCGAGTTCCCGTATACCGAGGTCCTGGGCGGGATCCAGTTCGTGTGGCCGCTCACCACGGTCAAGGCTCTCAAGTGAACGGGATGCGCAAAGGATGCGGGGGGTGGTGCTGGGCCACCCCCCGCTTTTTCGCCTAGGAGAGAAAAATGCTGCGCTTCATCCTCTCGCGGCTGGTCCAGATCGCCATCACCTTCTTCCTCTTCTTGACCGTGGTGTTCCTCCTGTTCCAGGCCATGCCCGGGGACTACACCAAACAGTTCATCATGAACCCCAAGATTCCGCCTGAAGCAAGGAAGGCCCTGCAAGAGCGGCTAGGTCTTACCGGAAGCGTTTGGGATCAATACATCCACTACGTGCGCAACGTGTTCACCGGGAATCTGGGCGTCTCGTTCCAGCATTATCCTCGTGAGGTTTGGGACATCATCAAAGAGCGACTCCCCCGCACGGCTGTGCTCTTCCTCGTCGCAGAGCTGGTGGCCTTTGCCCTGGGCTACCCGTTGGGGAAATACATCGCCTGGCGCAGAGGGCGGACCTCAGATTACGTGGTCACCGTGACCGGGATCCTCTTTTACACCATCTTCACCCCTCTTTTGGCCATCATCCTCCTTTTTGTATTCTCCAATGCGCTGGGTTGGTTCAGAAGCGGAGGGTTCCTTACGCCCAGCCTTTGGCTGCGGCCGCCGGTGCAACCCCAGACCGTGTTCCTGCTTCTGACCGCGACCGTGCTCGGCCTTCTTGGGCTGTGGAGCGGCAGCTTCTTTCTCACCAAACGGATCGGGCATCCGCGGCCGCGGGCCTGGACCCGGCGCGGTCTCGTCCTGTTCGGCGTGATCTTGGCCACTTGGGCTTGGTGGAGTTCTGGCCTCGGTCCTTACGTCTGGGACATCGTTTGGCACATGTTCCTGCCTGTTTTGGCCGTGACCCTCATCTCCTTTGGAGGAACGATGCTCCTCATGCGGGACTCCATGCTTGAAGTGATTCGCGAGGATTACATCACCACCGCCAAAGCCAAAGGCCTTCCCGACAAAGTCGTGCGCGACAAACACGCGGCCCGCACCGCCCTTCTTCCCACCGTGACCAACTTCACCATCGGCCTTGGCTTCATTGTCTCCGGAGGCATCGTCACGGAAACCATGTTCTCCTGGAAAGGGATGGGGTTGACCTATCTGGAAGCTGTGCTCCAACAGGACTTCCCTTTGGCCATGGGCTGCCTTACCTTCACCGGGATTCTGGTGCTTCTCCTGCACCTGGTGGTGGACGTGCTCTATGCCCTCTTGGACCCGCGCATTTCCTATTGAGGAGAGGTTATGACCACCCAAGTTGGAACGAGGTTTGAACCGCTGTGGAAGATCCGGCTCCGCCTCTTCCTCAAAAGCTTTCAAAAGAACTGGGCTTTGTTTTGGGAGTCGCGCATCGGTCCCATCGGGCTGGGGATCATCCTGGTCTTTGTGCTCATGATGATCGCTCATCCCATCCTCATGGCCACGGTATGGGAACCCCGGGTTTATGACCCCATCATGGGGTTTGATCCCACGCTGTTGGGGAAACATCCGGCACCGCCCTCCCGAGCCCATCCCTTGGGCACCGATCCCATTGGCCGGGATATCCTCTCCCAACTCATGTGGTCCACGCGCTCGGAGTTTGCGCTGGGGGTCACGTCGGCCCTGATCACCGTGGTCATTGGCACGCTGATCGGTGCCATTTGTGCCTATTTCGGCGGCGTTGTGGATGCCATTTTCATGCGCATTGCTGACCTGGTCATGCTCTTCCCCTTCATCGCCCTCCTCATGGTCCTGCGCAGCGTGGTCCATTTGGACCTGCTGCGCTTGGCCCTGGTCATGGGGATCCTTTCCGGGTTTGGTGGGATCACCATCACCCTCAAGGCGCAGGCGCTGACGGTGAAGGTGAAGCCCTATATCGAGGCGGCGAAGGTCGCCGGCGGCAGCGCCTTCCACATCATCCGCCGCCATATCATCCCCAACATCATGCCCCTTTCCTTCCTCTACATGATGTTCAACGTGACCGGCGCGGTGTTCACCGAGGCGGTGCTCTCCTACTTTGGGCTTTTGGACATCCGCATGAGCTGGGGGATCATGATCCACACCGCGGCGTCCGCGGGGTATTTGGGCGCCTTTAGCCAATACTGGTGGCTATGGGCCCCACCGGGCGCGGCCATCACCCTCCTGTGTTTTGCCTTTTACCTCGTGGGCCGGGGTCTAGACACCGTGGTCAATCCCCGGCTGAGAAAGAGGTGAGCCATGCCCCTTTTGGACGTGCGTGACCTCACCATGCACTATGTCACGAAAATGGGCGATGTGCACGCTGTAGACGGCGTCACATTTTCCCTGGAACACGGGGAGGCCATCGGGCTTGTGGGCGAATCCGGGTGTGGAAAGACCTCCATTGCCCTCACCTTACTGCGCCTTCTTCCGGACAACGCCAAATTCTTGGGTGGGCAGGCTCTTTTTGACGGCGTGGATCTCACGCGTCTGCCGGAAAGCGAGATGCGCAAGATCCGCTGGCGCGGGATCTCCATGATCTTTCAAGCCGCCATGAACTCCCTGAACCCTGTCTATCGCGTGGGTGACCAGATCATCGAGGCCATGCAGACCCACATGAGCATAAGCTATAGGGAGGCGCGCAAGCGCGTGGCCGAACTGTTTGAGCTTGTAGGCCTGGCTCCCGAGCTCATGGATCGGTATCCCCATGAGTACTCCGGAGGCATGAAGCAGCGCGCGGTGATTGCCATGGCCTTGGCCTGTGACCCCAAGCTCATCATCGCGGATGAGCCCACCACCGCCCTGGATGTGATCGTTCAGGATCGCATCCTCCGACGCATCGATGAGGTGCGCAAGACCCTGAACATGGCCATGATGTACATCTCCCACGACATCGCCGTGATCGCCGAGGTCTCCCAACGGATCGGGGTCATGTACGCGGGCCACCTCGTGGAGTTCGGGGACACGGTGACCTTGTTCGGACGCCCCGCTCACCCCTACACCATCGCCCTCATGTCGGCGTTCCCTTCCCTGCGGGGTGAGAAGAGGAAGCTTCGGGCCCTGCCGGGCGAGCCGCCGGATCTTCTTCGGCCCCCGCCGGGATGTCGCTTCCACCCCCGCTGCCCCTTTGCCACCGAGATCTGCACCACCCAGGCTCCTCCGCAAGACATGATCGAGCCAGGCCACACGGTGGCCTGTTGGCATCCCCAGGTGAGGAGGTCTTGATGGCCCCGCTGGTCTCCGTGGAGGGTCTCACCAAGCTTTTCCCCGTGAAACGGCGGGTGTTCACCCTTCGCGTGCGCCAGCATGTCCACGCCGTGGACGGGATCTCCTTTGCTGTGGAAGAGGGCGAGATCTTCGGGCTGGCGGGCGAGTCGGGCTGCGGAAAAACCACGACGGGGAAACTCCTCGTGAAGCTCCTGGAGCCCACCTCGGGCCTGATCACCCTGGAGGGAAAGGACATTACCCGTATCCACCGCGGGAGACCCTTGCGGGAGTTCCGCCGCAAGGTACAGATGATCTTTCAGGATCCCTATGAGTCCCTCAATCCGCGCTTCACCGTGTTCGACACGATTGCTGAGCCCCTTGTGATCCAGGGCGTGGGATCGCTCCTGGAGCGGGAGGCCAGGGTGGCGGAGATCCTCGCGCAGGTGGGCCTCACCCCGCCGGAGACTT
>CALKFO010000020.1 GCA_938084765.1 Candidatus Bipolaricaulota bacterium
GAGCTCCAGGGCCGTATGGACCACCCCACGGCTGAGGATCTCTACCTGTCCTTGCGGGAGAAGGGCGAGGAGATCAGCTTGGCCACGGTGTACCGGGCCCTGCGGTCCCTGGCCGAAGAGGGACTTGTGGCCACCCTCCCCCTCGCCCCCGCGGACCGGTTCGACCCCACCGTCAACCCCCATTACCACTTCCACTGTCTGCGTTGCGACCGCGTGTTCGACCTGGACCTCCCGTATAAGCCGGAGTTGGACCAGCTGATCGAGAAGCTTGGCTTTGCCGTTCACCACCATACCCTCGTCTTCCACGGCTTCTGTCCTGCCTGCCAACAAGCACAAAAGGAGGAACCATGGCGAAGGTAGCGAGAGAGATGGTGGAACGGGCAGGGGTGAACGTGGATCAGCTCCTGGAGCTCTTGGTGAAGAACGCGGCGGCGGAACTCACCACGTATTACTACTACACCATCCTTCGAGCCAACCTCATCGGGCTTGAAGGGGAGACGATCAAAGAGATCGCCGAGGTGGCTCGCATCGAGGATAGAAACCACTTCGAGGCCCTGGTCCCGCGAATCTACGAATTGGGGGGGAAACTCCCTGAGGACATGGTGGAGTTTCATCACATCTCCGCGTGTCGACCGGCCAGGCTTCCCGCCAACCCCCGCGATGTGAAGGCCGTCCTGGAAGTGCTCGTGGAAGCTGAGCGCTGCGCTGTACGCGGTTACACCCAAATTTGCAATATGACCGCTGGGAAAGATCATCGCACCTATGATCTAGCCCTTTCCATCCTTCACGAGGAGATCGAGCACGAGTCGTGGTTTTCGGAGTTCCTGGGCGAGGGGCCATCGGGACACTTCATGCGCCGAGGGGAAACCTCGCCGTTCGTGTCCAAGTTCCTTAAGTGAAGATGAGGGCGTTCACGCGCGAGGAGCTTTCGCACTACGACGGCAGGGATGGTCGTCCCGCCTACGTAGCTTACGAGGGAAAAGTTTACGACGTCACGGATAGCTTTCTCTGGCGGGACGGCCGCCATCAGGCCCTACATCGGGCAGGAGCCGACCTCACTGAGGCCCTGCGCACCGCCCCTCATGGCCCCGAGCTCCTCGCGCGGTTTCCCGTGGTAGGAGTGCTAGTGGAAAAAAAGGAGGAGAGGATGAGGAAAATGACGGAGGAAAACCTCAAGGCGGCGTTCGCCGGGCAATCCCAGGCGCACATGCGCTACCTCATCTTCGCGGAGGTGGCGGAGAGGGAGGGCAAACCCAACTTGGCCCGCCTGTTTCGCGCCATCGCCTACGCCGAACAGGTGCATGCCACCAACCACTACCGCGAGCTCGGCATGATCCGCGATTCCCCCGCAAATCTGGACGTGGCCATCGCCGGCGAAACCTACGAGGTCGAGGAGATGTACCCGGCGTTCATCGCGGTGGCCGAGCTCCAAAAAGAAGAGGGGGCTAAGCGCGCGTTCCACTTCGCCATCGAGGCCGAAAAGATCCATGCCGAGCTGTACAAAAAGGCCAAGGCCGCGGCAGAAAAGGGCGCAGATGTAGCGATCAAGACGATCTACATCTGCCCCGTGTGTGGGCACACCGTGGAGGGAGAGCCTCCGGCGCGCTGTCCCATCTGCGGGGCTCCCAAGGAAAAGTACAAGGCGTTTTGAAAGGAGGGATCATGCAGGAACGAAGGCTTCCGCTCATCGGTGAACCGGCTCCGGAGTTTCGGGCCCAGACCACCCACGGCCCCATCGACTTCCCCAAGGACCTCAAGGGCAAGTGGGTCGTGTTCTTCTCCCATCCGGCGGACTTCACCCCCGTGTGCACCACGGAGTTCGTCTCCTTCGCCAAGCGCTACCCGGAGTTCAAAGCCCTGAACGCCGAACTGGTGGGCCTGTCCGTGGATCACGTGTACGCCCACATCAAGTGGGTGGAGTGGATCAAGGAGAAGCTGGGGGTGGAGATCCCCTTCCCCATCGTGGCCGACACCACCGGAAAGATCGCCGAACTCTACGGGATGATCCAGCCAGGCGAGTCCTCGGTGGCCACCGTGCGCGCAGTGTTCATCATTTCGCCCAACGGGATCATCCGGGCCATCCTCTACTATCCCCTCACGGTGGGGCGCAGCACTGATGAGATCCTGCGCGCATTGAAGGCTATCCAGGTCTCCCTGGAGAAGGGTGTAGCCATCCCTGCTAACTGGCCGAACAACGAGCTCGTGGGGGATGAGGTCATCGTTCCCCCGCCCGGGGATCTCAAGGCGGCCCAGGCTCGCCTGGAGGAGGCCAAACAGGGCAAGCTGAAGTGCTACGACTGGTGGTTCTGCCACCGCAAGCTCTGAGGGGATGGGGGGCGGGGCTTCCTCCCCGCCCCCCAAGAAAGGAGGCCGCATGATCGGCAAGACCATGGAAAAGGCGCTCAACGAGCAGATCCGGGAGGAGCTGGGCTCGGCTTACCTCTACCTGGCCATGGCCGCCTACTTTCACAGCCAAGGGCTTCCGGGCATGGCCCGGTGGATGGAGGTTCAGGTGCAAGAAGAGTTCGGGCATGCTCTGAGGATCTATAACCACGTGGTGGAGCGGGGCGGGCGGGTGAAGCTCGAGGCCCTGCCCGAACCGAAGTTCGAGTGGGCCTCGCCCCTGGAGGCCTGGAGGGCCGCCTACGACCATGAGCGCTACATCTCCGGCCGCATCCACAAGCTCGTGGAGCTGGCCCGCCAGGAGAGGGACTATCCTGCGGAGGTCATGCTCCAGTGGTTCGTGTCCGAGCAGGTGGAGGAGGAGGACCAGACGCGCCGGGTCGTGGAGATGCTGGAGCGTCTGGGTGAGTCCGGCCGCGGGCTCCTTTGGCTGGACAAAGAGCTAGGAAAACGCGGAAAGGAGGAGGAATGAGGATCTGCGAGAAGATCCAAGAGGCCGATTGGCAGAAGGAAAAGCACGTCCCGGTCATCGAGTGTCCGGATCGGGTGAAGGCGGACGAGTGGGTCCAGGTCAAGGTTTCTCTGGGGAAGGCCATCGCCCACCCCAACACCACCGAGCACCACATCCGCTGGATCGCTGCCTACTTCTCCCCCGATGGGGACAAGTTCACTTACGACCTGGGCAAGTTTGAGTTCAACGCCCATGGGGAGGGCGCGGCCGGCCCCAACCAGGGCCCGGTGTACACCCACCATGAGGTCATCTTCTCCTTCAAGACGAACAAACCCGGCACCCTCCATGCCTTGGCCTACTGCAACATCCACGGCCTTTGGGAGGCGCAGAAGCGCGTCGAGCTTGCGTGATCCAGGATGGGGGCGGCGGAAAGCCGCCCCCTCGTGAGGCCGACTTTGGCCTTCCTTCTTTGGCACGAGTGGTCGCTTGCCGGGTTCTTTTTCGTCCTTTTGGGCATCGCCTTCCTCAACCTCTCCGGTTTTCCCACGCTCAGAGCAGGCCGGCCTAAGCGCTGCCCACGCGTTTCCATCCTCATCCCCGTGCGGGACGAGGAGGACAACATCCGCGGGTGCCTCGAGTCCGTGCTCCGCCAGGACTACCCGGATTACGAGGTCCTGGTGTACGAGGAAGGCTCCCAGGATCGGACGCGCTCCATCCTCTTGGAGGTGCAAGATCCTCGCCTTCACGTGATGTTCGGGGAAGGGCCGCCGCCGGGCTGGCTCGGGAAGCCCTGGGCCTGCGCCCAGCTCGCGCACCGCGCCTCCGGCGAGCTCTTCCTCTTTTTGGATGCGGATGTACGGCTTGCGCCCGAAGCCTTGGCTTCCGCCGTCGCCGCCCTGGAGCAGGAGGGCTTGGATTTTCTCTCCGGGCTTCCCCACCAAATGATGACGTCCCCTGGCGTCGCCGTGCAGGTGGCCCTCATTCCCTGGAGCCTGAGCTCCTTTTTCCCGCTATTTGTGCGCAGGCTGCGGCGGGTGGCGGTGGGACAGTTCATCCTCGTGCGTCGCGAGGCCTATACAAAGATGGGCGGACATGGGGCAGTGCGGGCTGAGGTCCTGGAGGATCAGGCCTTGGCCTCCCGGGCAGTTCACGCTGGCCTCGAGGTTCGCCTGTACGATATGAAATGGCTGGCCCAGTGCCGCATGTACCGGGACTTTTGGAGCGCCAACGCGGGCTTGGCCAAAAACCTCTTTCCGATTTTCCGGAAAAGGCTTCTGCCCTTTGCGTTCGTGTGGACGTGGCTCCTTTACGTGGCCTGGCAGCCTCTCCTTGGGCTTCCGCTAGCTTTGTCCGGCGTTCTGCCAAGAAACCTCGCCGTGCCGGCGGCATGGGCCGTGGGCGGCGCGTTCGCCCTTTGGGCTTTCACCGTCCTTCGCTTCCGCCTTCCCCTTTGGCTGGCCTTGGGATATCCGTTTGTGCATCTTGTGGCCTGGATCACGGCGGCACGCTCCGCCTTTTGGCACCTTTCCGGCCGCGGAACATGGAAAGGCCGGTCCATCCATGTGAAAGGAGGCCCCAAGTGATCTTCTTCTTGGTGTTGGGTGTGCTGGGCTGTTGGCCCGGTGCCCTCGCCCAGGCTACCCCGGAGGTCCCTGACCTTTCCGGGCCCTGGGCCATGCTGCAGGTGCTGGCTGAGCACTGGGACGTCCCCCTCCTGGGGGAGCGCCTTCGTCGCGTGGTGCAGGTGGCGCGAATACGCGTTGAACAGGAGGGAAAGAGCCTCACCCTGTGGTCCGAAGAGGTGTGCTCCATGTTCTTTGACATGGGGACCTCCCTTGTGCAGATCGCCGTGACCCCGGAGTTCGTGGCCGCGGTGCGGGTGGGCCCCATCCCGGGGAGGATCGAAGAGGAGGGCGACGAGTTTTTCCTCGTGGTTCCCCCGTACCTTGTGTTCAACGGGGTCCGCCTTCAGGACCCGGAGGAGCCCTTGCCCACGTCCGCGGAGGACCCCCGCGTTCTCGATCCCGAAGGCGACGGCAAGCCAGGGTTCACCGTGCGGGTTCGCATCCTTGGACTCCTCTCGGGGGAGGCCTACGTGGTCCAGCGCTTGCGCCAGGAGTACCGTGGTCGGATCCTTGGTCCGGACCTCGTGAGCGGCAGCGTCGTTTGGCAGGACGAGCAGGTGACGTTGGGTGCCTCTTCCCCCTTTTTCCTGATCTCGGGAAAAGGACGGCCCGCCCCGGAGCTTGCGTTCTTCGTCCTTCGCCGGATTCCCGAGGCGGCCTCCTGTGCTGAGATCCTTGCCCTTTTTGAAGAGGAACTGCGCCGATGACGGAGTTCGCGCGTCC
The DNA here is from genome assembly GCA_938084765.1 of Candidatus Bipolaricaulota bacterium. Classification (GTDB taxonomy): domain Bacteria; phylum Bipolaricaulota; class Bipolaricaulia; order Bipolaricaulales; family Bipolaricaulaceae; genus DTER01. The sequence goes on from CALKFO010000020.1 coordinate 5,203, forward strand.
CCGGGTGTTGGTGAGCGGCTGTTTGGGGTTCTGGTCCTGTCGCTACGACGGGAGCATCATCCGCGATCCGGTGGTGGCGGCCATGGGCAGCTTTGTGGAGTTCGTCCCGGTCTGCCCGGAGGTGGAGATCGGGCTTGGGGTGCCGCGGCCGCCGGTGAGACTTGTGCGCGATCCCCAGCTTCGCCTGGTGCAGCCCGATACGGGGAAGGATTGGACCGCCGCCATGGCCTCGTTCACCGAGCGCTTCTTGAGTGACTTGGGCGAGATCGACGGGGCCATCCTGAAGAACCGTTCGCCCAGCTGTGCCCTCCGGGACGCCAAGATCTACGCCTCGGCGGGGAAGGGGGCTGCGGTCGGCCACGGTCCCGGTCTTTTCGGCCAAGCGGTGCGGGCCAGGTTTCCGGACCTCCCTGCAGAGGATGAGGGCCGGCTCACCAACAAGTCCCTGCGCGAACACTTCTTCACCACCCTTTTTGCTTTCGCCTCCTTGCGGGAGGTGGCGAAAATCGGGGACCTGGGCGAGCTTGTGCGGTTCCACACGAGCCAGAAGTTCCTGCTCATGAGCCTGAGCCAAGCTAAGCTCAAGGAGCTTGGGCGTATTGTGGCCAACGCCGAAAGGCTTCCCCCGGCGGAGGTGCTGGGCCGCTATGTTCGGGGTTTTCGGGCGGCCTTCCTGCGGCCGCCCCGGCGGCCTGCGGTGGTCAACGTCCTGGAGCATGCGTTTGGCTACGTCTCCGAGGGCCTCAGTCGGAGCGAACGCGCCTATTTTCAAGAGCTCCTTCAGGAATACCGGGCGGGACGGATCCCGTTGAGCGTCCCCCGGGAGGTCCTCCGCTCCTGGATCATCCGGTTCGGCGTGGAGTACCTCCTTAGCCAGACGTTCTTTCATCCGTTCCCCGCGGCTCTTCTTCTCCCCATGGACTCGGGACAGGGTGTAGGATGAAGATCGGCTACCCTTGCATCAATCTGGGTTTGTCATGTCGGCCCAGCCGCACGTTTCGCCTGCAAAACCTCACCTGGGAGCGGCTTCGGGAGACGGTGGCGGGCAACCTCGCGTGTCTGGCAGAGATCGTGCGCTGGAATGCCCAGCACGGACTCCTTTTTCTGCGCATCACCTCCGATCTTGTGCCCTTGGCCTCTCATCCGCGCAATCGGTTTCCTTGGCCTGAGGCTTTTGCCGAGAAGTTTGCGGAGATCGGAAAGCTCATCCGTGCCTATGACATGAGGATCTCCATGCACCCTGGCCAATACACGCTGCTCAACTCCCCACGCCCGCAGGTGGTGGCCGCGGCCGTTGCTGATCTCAGCTATCATGCCCAGGTGCTTGAGCTGTTGGGGTTGGACGAGATGGCCAAAATCCAAATCCACGTGGGCGGCGTCTACGGAAACAAAAAGGAAGCGATGGCGCGGTTCCTCCGCGCCGTGGACGCCTTGCCTGAGCGGATCCGCACGCGGCTGGTGGTGGAAAACGATGAGCGCTTTTACACGTTGTCCGATGTGCTTTGGCTGCACAGGAAAACCGGGCTTCCCGTGGTATTCGACGTCTTCCACCATGAACTCAACCCCGACGGACAGAGCCTTGCCCAGGCCCTGGAAGCCCAGGCGGAAACGTGGAAGCCTGAAGACGGACTTCCCATTGTCGACTACTCTTCCCCGCTCCGCGGTGGTCGGATGGGGAGCCATGCGTACCACCTGGATGAAGCGCATTTCCTGCGCTTCCTGGAGGAGAGCCGCCCCTATGACTTCGACCTCATGCTGGAGGTGAAGGACAAGGAACGGAGTGCCCTGCGGGCCTTAGCACTGGTTCAAGGTGATCCACGCTTGATCTCCAGCCATGTGGAGGCTTCAAAACGTGGTTGAGCCGGAGCGTGTTAAACGCCTCAATGGCGAGCCCATCCGCGCCGGAAGGTACGTTCTCTACTGGATGCAGGCCGCCCAGCGCGCCTTCGGAAACCCGGCCTTGGCGTTCGCCCTGGCCCTCGCCCGCGAGCGAAAGCTTCCGGTGGTGGTCGTCTTCGGCCTCACCCCCCGCTATCCCGAGGCCAACCTCCGGCACTACGCGTTCATGCTGGGAGGGCTGCGCGAGGTGGCCCTGACCCTTGCCGAGCGTGGGGTGCGCTTTTCGCTCCGGCTTGGCGAGCCACCCCAGGTGGCCCTGGCCCTCGCGCGCGATGCCGCGGCGCTAGTGGTGGATCGCGGTTACCTGCGCCACCAGCGGGCCTGGCGGGCTGAGGTGGCCCACAAGGCGCCCTGTGCAGTGTTCCAGGTGGAGACGGAAGCCGTGGTTCCGGTGGAGTTGGCCTATCCTAAGGAAGCCGTGAGTGCGGCCGTGCTCCGGCGTCGGATTCATCCATACCTTCCGCGTTTCCTGCGTCCCCTTCCCGAGGGCGAGCCTCCTGTGTTCGCTGGGGACCTTGAACTTCCCGGCGTGGAGGTCGAACCCAAAGCGGACCTTCTCGCTCAGCTGGAGATCGACCGGTCTGTTCCGCCCCTGAACCTTCGTCCGGGCACGGAAGCGGCGCGCCGCAGGTTGGAGCTGTTCATCTCTGAAAAGCTTGAGCGCTATCACCTGGATCGCAACGACCCCGCCAAAGACGGGACATCGGGACTGAGCCCTTATTTGCACTTCGGTCAGATCTCGCCGGTGGAGGTGGCCCTAAGGGTGAGGGAAGTGGGCGGGCCTGGAGCTGAAGCCTTTCTGGAAGAGCTCATCGTGCGGCGCGAGCTTTCCTTCAACTTCGTCCTCCACAACCCCCGCTACGACGAGTTCGCTGGGCTTCCCGCGTGGGCTCAGGACACCTTGAGGCGCCATGCAGGCGACCCTCGCCCTGCTCTGTACACGCCGGAGGAACTCGAGGAAGGGCGCACCCACGATTCCCTTTGGAACGCGGCCCAGGCCGAGCTCCGCGCCTCCGGGAAGATCCACGGCTACATGCGCATGTACTGGGGAAAACAGCTACTCCTTTGGACCCAAACCCCCGAGGAGGCCTTTCGTCTGGGCCTTTATCTCAACAACAAGTACGCTCTGGATGGCCGCGATCCCGCAAGCTACGCGGGCGTGGGCTGGTGCTTTGGCCTTCACGATCGGCCGTTCCCTGAGCGGCCGGTCTTCGGAAAGGTGCGGCCCATGACGGGCGCTTCGTTGCGCCGAAAATTCGAGATCCGGGCGTATCTGGCGCGCTGGGAAAGGGGGAGAGACGGATGCTGAGAGGAGTGGGCATTGCGGTGATTCTTTGGGTTTCCGTCCTGGGGTGGGCTGGAGGGCGGGACCCTTGGCCCGTGGGGGAGCTCTCGCTCACCCTGGTGGACCCCGGTCGCGGCCGGCAGGTCGGAGTCCTCCTCCTTTACCCGCAGGGCCCTGAGCCCGCCCCCTTGGTGCTCTTCAGCCCAGGCTTTCTTTTCACCGGGCCGGCCTACCGCTCCTGGGGGGAGCTCTGGGCTTCCCAGGGGATGGCCGTGGCCCTCCTCTCCTACGCCTACAGTCTGTTCAATCCTGATCATCGCGTGCTGGCGCAAGATCTGGCGTTTGCCTTGGGGACCCTGCCCAAAGAGGCAGAGCGCCGGGGGATACGGGTGGACCCGGAGCGGGTGGCCCTGGTGGGGCACTCCTTGGGTGGAAAGCTCTCCTTCCTGGTAGCCGCAGAACGCCCGGTTCGGGCGGTGGTGGGCCTGGACCCCGTGGATGGTGGCGCACCCGGGGTCACCGATCCTGTGCGTTTTCCCTCCGCCATTGCCGTGATGGGCCAGGTGAGGGCGCCCGTGCTCCTTTTGGGCGCGGAGTACGGCGAGCGCACGCGTTTCGGCTCGCCCTGCGCTCCACCGGACGCGAACTTCCGCAAATTCTTTGAGGCCGCGCCGGGGCCAGCTTTGGAGATCACCCAACTCGGCGCTGGCCACGTGGATTACCTGGACAACCCCCATTGTGGCCTCCTTTGCAGCGTCTGTTGGCCTGGGGTGGATCCTGCGGCCACGCGCTCCCGTGCCCAAACCTACACCCTCCTTTTCCTCCGCCATCACCTCCTTGGGGATGTCTCCGCCCATTCCGCACTTCTTGAGCTTTTAGCCCGCGACACGGAGGGAAGGGTGGTGCTTGTCCGTGTGAAACCCGAGCGCCTGCCCCAGGGGTGGTGAGAGCCTTGGCGCCGGGCAGCGGTGGGGGCGGGACTTGGGACGGCCGGCGGCAAAAAGGTGGGAAACGTCCTGGGCAGCGGTCGCTGAAATAGCCGTCCCTGGGGTTGGATTTCGTGCACGTTTGGTCCCGAAGGTTTTGCAAGTTTCTGGCCCGCATGGTGAAGGAAATTTTCGAGGACTATCCGTTTGCCTGCGGACATACCCTCCAAGGATCGGGGGGAAAATCCTATAGTGTGCAGCGGTTGTAAGCTTTTCTTTCTCGACCAATATGGGTTCGAAAATTACGTGGATCTCGAGGTTTGAGCGGAAAGTATCAGTCGCGGGCGGCGTGAAGCAGGACGCCGTGTGCCCCAGGACCTCAGGGAGATTGGAGAGCTTCCCTTTGGGGAGCTCGTCATTGGCGCGGGTTGAGCTAGCCTGGCGCAAGTAACCCCATGGACGGGTGACCTTTTTCTCACGAGGATCGAACTCTGCGTTTTGCTTACCAAGAACGCTGTGGAACTTTATAATCCCGTTGGGCAAAAGAACAACGTGGCTGTTCTTTGGCCTTTCACCCGCTAGAATGGAGATCACAAGGGGGTAGCGTAATGGGTAACCAAGAGTTCCTGGTGCGGTTTTTGTCCACGATCAGTCCCTCAGGCTTCGAGGAGGAGGCGGCTCAGGTGTGGGCGGAGGAGGCCGGCAAATTCGCTGAGCGCACATGGCGTGATCTTCACGGAAATGCGTTTTCTGTGGTGAACGAAAAGGGCTCGCCTCGGGTCATGCTCGCCGGCCATATGGACGAGATCGGCCTCATGGTGTCCCATGTCACCGATCAGGGTTACCTCTACCTGCGGCCCATTGGCGGCTGGGATCCCCAGATCCTTCCCGGACAACGGGTGTGGATCCGCACGAAAAACGGCCGCGTCCTGGGCGTGGTGGGGCGAAAGCCTATCCACCTTCTGGAAGATGAGGAACGTAAAAAAGCCGTGCGGGTAGAGGACGTCTGGGTGGATATCGGCGCCAAGAACAAGGAAGAAGCCCTAAAAAAGGTGTCGATCGGCGATCCTGTGGTTTTGGCCTGGGAACCCGCCTTTTTGAACGAGGACCTCCTCGTGGCCCGGGGGATCGATGACCGCATTGGAGCTTACGTGGTTCTCGAGGCCTTGCGCATCGTCAAGGATCTGAGGCCCAAGGCCGCGGTGTTTGCCGTGGCCACGGTCCAGGAGGAACTGGGCCTGCGGGGCGCACGCACCAGTGCCTATGGCCTTGATCCCAAAGTGGGGATTGCGGTGGACGTCACGCATGCCACCGATCATCCCGGAACGGAAGGAGACAAGAAGAAGCTGGGGGACATCAAAGTGGGTGGCGGGCCGGTGATCGCCCGCGGGCCAAACATCAATCCCCGGCTTTTCGAGCTCTTGGTGAGGGTAGCCGAAGAGGAGAAAATTCCCTACCAGATTGAGCCAGCCCCCGCGGCTACGGGGACGGACGCCAACGCCATCCAAATCACGCGCGCTGGGGTGGCCACCGCCCTCATCTCCATCCCCAACCGGTACATGCACTCCCCCTGTGAGATCGTCTCCCTGAGCGACCTTGAGAACGCAGCCAAGCTCATTGCCCACGCGGTGACCCGGCTGGAGGACGATACGGACTTGATTCCCTAGCTAAAGCAACTTACGTAGCTCGCGGATTTTGTCGCGGTAGGCCGCGGCGAGCTCGAATTCCAGACGCTCCGCCGCGGCTTTCATCTCCCGCTCCAGCCTCTTGATCAGCTCCAGGATCTCCTCCTTGGCCAGCTTCTCTGGCTTCTTGGGAATGGTGACGGGCTCGGCGCGGGCCCCGGTGAGGTCGCCCACGATGTCCTTTACCTCCTTCTTCACCGTCTCCGGCGTGATCCCGTGTTTCAGGTTGTACTCGATCTGGATCTTGCGGCGGCGGTTGGTCTCATCGATCGCTTCACGAATAGCCTCGGTGATCTCGTCGGCGTAAAGGATCACTTTGCCGCGCACGTTGCGGGCGGCCCGGCCAATGGTCTGGATGAGGGAGGTCGACGAGCGAAGGAAACCCTCCTTATCGGCGTCCAAAATGGCCACAAGGGAAACCTCCGGAAGGTCCAGGCCCTCGCGCAAGAGGTTCACCCCCACCAGGATGTCAAATTTTCCCAGGCGCAGGTCGCGCAAGATCTCGACACGGTCGAGGGTCTCGATCTCCGAGTGGAGGTAACGGGCCCGGAACCCCAGCTCCACCAGGTAATCCGTGAGGTCCTCGGCCATCCGTTTGGTGAGGGTGGTGACCAGGGCCCGCTCGCCCCGTTCCGTCACTCTGCGCAGTTCAGCGACAAGGTGATCGATCTGGCCGCGTACGGGATGGACCTCCACCTCGGGGTCCACAAGACCGGTGGGCCGCACGATCTGCTCCACGATCTTTTGGGAAACAGCGCGCTCGTAAGGGCCAGGGGTGGCGGACATGAAGATGACCTGCTTCACCCGGGCTTCGAATTCCTCGAACGTGAGGGGGCGGTTGTCCAAGGCCGAGGGGAGGCGGAATCCGTACTCGACCAGGGTTTCCTTGCGCGACCGGTCGCCGTGGTACATCCCGCGCAGTTGAGGCACGGTCTGGTGGGATTCGTCGATCACCACGAGGAAATCCGGGGGGAAGTAGTCCAGCAAGGTCCAGGGCGGCTCTCCCGGCCTGCGGCCATCGAGATGGCGCGAGTAGTTTTCGATCCCCGGGCAATAGCCCATCTCCCGCAGCATCTCCAGATCAAAGCGGGTGCGCTGTTCCAGGCGCTGTGCCTCCAGGAGCTTCCCCTGCGTGCGGAGCTCCTTCAGACGCTCTTCCAGCTCGGTTTCGATGCCCTCAATCGCTCGCCGCAGCCGCTCCTCTGGTGTCACATAGTGGGTAGCTGGAGGGATGGTGACCCGCTTCCGCTCGGCAAGGGTATCCCCGGTCAGGGGGTCGATCATCGTGATGCGCTCGACCTCGTCCCCAAACCACTCGATGCGGTAGCCCACCTCCTCGGAGGCCGGGATGATCTCCAACACGTCGCCCCGAAGGCGGAACGTGGCCCGCTCAAAGGCCAGCTCGTTACGTCGGTACTGGAGGAGCACCAGCTGGCGAAGCACTCCGTCCAAGTCGTACTCCCGGCCAGCCTCCAGGGTGAGGGACATGGCGTAGTAATCCTGAGGAGAGCCCAGGCCGTAGATGCAGGAGACCGAGGCCACGATGATCACATCCCGCCGCTCCAGAAGACTTGCGGTGGCGGCATGACGCAGCCGGTCGATCTCCTCGTTGATCTCGGCATCCTTTTCGATGTAGGTATCGGTTTCGGGGATGTAGGCCTCGGGTTGGTAATAATCGTAGTAGGAGACGAAGTAATGCACGGCATTGTCAGGGAAGAGCTCGCGAAACTCGCCGTAGAGCTGGGCGGTGAGGGTCTTGTTGTGGGCAATGACGAGGGTGGGCTTTTGCACGTTTTGGATCACATGGGCGATGGTGAAGGTTTTGCCGGTGCCCGTGGCACCGAGGAGGGTTTGGTAGCGCAGCCCGGCGAGGACCCCCTCCGTGAGCTCTTGAATGGCCTTGGGTTGGTCCCCGCGGGGCCTGAGCTTGGTTTTGATCTGAAAACGCTCACCCGTTACCACCCTCGCCATGACCGATATACCATAACCAAGAGGTGGCCCATGGTGCAACGTCTTTGGCTTTTCGCGTTTCTCAGCTTTCTGGCGTTGGCCGTGGCGGGCGCGGGCGGGACGGTCTCGGTCGAGGTTTCACCGAAGTGGCCTGACCATTACGACAAGATCACCCTGTACCTCTCCGGGGTGTGGGACACCCTTTGCACCCCGCGCGAACCACGGGTGCGCGTGGAGGGCTCTACGATCTTGGTCATGCTCACGGTACCCAGTGGGGCCTGCCCCAGGGCCCAACTCTCTTGGCGGCTGCAAGTGCCATTGGGGAGCTTACCCCGCGGGCGGTATGAGATCCTGGTCCAAGTGGAGGAGGCAGGGGGACAGGTTCGCCCCCTCGGCACCGCCGAGCTCATCGTCGTCCAGCCGGAATGGCTCTACTGGATGTCCAACCGTCCGTTGACGTGGGAGGATTTCAAGGGCGAACCTCCGCGTCGGCCCGGAAACGTGGCCGGCCAGATCTGTTTGGACCTTGACTATGAGTACAAAGCTTCCGCACAGTCAGCGCCAGGCAGCTCTGTTTTGGAAGTTCGTCTCCTTGAGGTGCGGGTATGGAACCGCATGGACCGCAACCGCTCGTGGGTCCTGCCGGAGCATAGGCGTTCCGACGTTTTGGAACACGAGCAAATCCATTTTGACATCAACGAAGTTTATCGGAGGCTCATTCAGGCGGAATTAGAAAAGTTAGCGCGCAGTTTGGTGTTACGTGTGCATGGTTTGGATGAGGCCAAGAATAGACTTGCGCAGGAAGTGCAGCAAATTTTTATGCGCTACCATCGAAAACTCCAGGAGGTGCATGACCTTTTCGACGCGGACGTGGAAAAAGGGGGTCTTTCCGCGCAAAGGGAGTGGCGGAGGAAGGTGGACCGCTGGCTCATCAACCCACAGGAGGCGCCGCAGCCCTGAAGGACTATCGTGTAGGCTGCTCTGGCTGGATTTATCCCCATTGGGAAGGGCTTTTTTACCCCGATGGTCTTCCTGAACGCGAGTGGTTCGATTTCTATGCCCGCGTGTTCAACACGGTGGAAGTGAACGCCACCTTTTATCGCTTTCCCACGGAGAAAATGGTGCGAGCCTGGCACAGAAAGGGCCCTCCTGGGTTCCTCTTCACCCTCAAGGCCTTCCGAGGAATCACCCATTTGCGCAAATTCCGGGATACGGAGGAACTGGTGCGCCGCTTTTATGCCCTAGGGGCCATGCTCGAGGAAAAACTGGGCGGCTTTTTGTTCCAATTGCCCCCAAGCCTTCGATACCACCGGGATCTGCTTCTGCGTATCCTTGATCAGCTTGACCTTCGGTTCCCCAATACCTTGGAGTTTCGACACGAAAGCTGGTTCCAGGAGGACACGGAGAAGCTTTTGCGTGAAAGAGGCGTAGCCATGTGCATTGTGAGCGCTCCTGGGCTTCCAGAATACGTGGTCGCCACCGCTCCGCATGCGTTCGTGCGTTTCCATGGGAAGACTGCATGGTACGCGTATCGTTATTCTTTGGCGGAGCTGCGGCGGTGGGCTGAGCGCATCAAGGGCCTGCCTGTGGAGCGGGTGTTCGTCTACTTCAACAACGACTGGAACGCCTGGGCCCCCGAAAACGCCCTTCAGTTGGAAGAACTCCTCCTCACACCATAGTTACCCAGGCGTCCAAGAGGGGCTCAGCGGGACGGCTGATGCCAAAAGGAGGGGCGAATGAGGAGGACGCCGCTTTTTGCCTTGACGTTGGTGTTGCTGTCTTTTTCCCTGGCTGCCTCTTCCGCTCCCCCCATCGTAAAAAGGTATAGATGGCGCGACTCACACGGTAACGAATGGACGTGGGAGGTGCCGATCCCCAGGGAGTTGTACTTGGACTACAAGCGTCGACCCCGGGTTTACGACAATTACGCGCTCTACGTGACGGATCGAGAAAATTTTTATCTGTTGCTGAGTTTAGCCCATGCACTTCTTTCCAAAGCTCCATACGATCACAAAGGCAGGCTGGAATTCATGGCTGCCTTCGTCCAAGGAGCGGTGTCCTACGTGCCGGATACGCGCGGAGAGCACCCCAAATATCCGGTTGAAACGTTGGTTAAGGCCGGAGACTGCGAAGACAAGGCGATTCTGCTGGCTGCGTTCCTCAGGGCCATAGGCTACAGAGTGGCGCTTCTTTACTTTGCCGGCAATCCTGGGCATATGGCCGTCGGGGTGGAGTGTCGGACCTGCACGGGGTCGTTCTACCGAAGGGACGGGGTCAAATACTTTTATCTCGAGGCCACAGCGCCTGATTGGGCGGTGGGGGAAGTCCCGCCCGAGTACAGGGGAAGACCTGCTTTGGTTATCGTTGTGCGATAGCGGGGTCCTTTTTGCCCGTGAGGACGAACTAAACCCGTGGTTTTCCGGCGAAACAGCGTTGAAGATGCAAGGACACGACATCGGCGGCCTGGCGGAAAGGCCGGGCTTGGGCAAAACGCTGCGCTTCTTTCCCCATGGGCTTGAGCCGCGCTGGCTGGGAAAGGAGAAAGGCTAGCCCCCTATAGATCGCCGTTGGATGAGGTTCCACCACGAGTCCGAATTCCGGGCGCACGAGGTCGCGGGCGGACCGGTGGGTGGTGGTGAGCACGGGAAGACCCGCGGCCATGGCCTCCATTAAGGTGAGGCCGTAGCTTTCGTGGCGGGAGGGGAAGACATACAGATCGGCGAGCCGGAAAAACGCGTGCTTTTGGGCTCCACCCACGTGCCCGGGGAAGATCACTTCGGTGCGGCGCAGCCCGGCCGCGAGTCGGCGAAGCCTGTGCAGGTAACGGCTGCCGTGCATGAAGGCCGCAGCGCCGCAGATGAAAAGAAGGAGGTCCTCCCGTCTATCCCTGTCCCAGAGCCTCAGGGCGCGCAGGAGGAGGTCCTGGCCCTTTTCCGGGGAGATGCGGGAAAGGGTCAGCAAAACAGGTCGTCCTGCGGGATCGTAGCGCCGCCGCAATTCCTCCAGCGCGGCGGCCGTCCCCGGCGGCTCCTCCTCGGCCAGCGCGCCCCAGGGCACAACCACCACATCCTGCCCTGTTCGCCAGGGATAGGAGGCGCGCAACACCTCGGCCATCCCCGAGGAGGGCACAATGAGGAGATCACAAAACCGAGCGCAGAGTTCTTGCTTGCGGAAGATGAGCTTAAGCACGTCGGGGGCCAAGGCGGCCAACCTCAGGCGCTCAAGATCTCGCCAAAAGAAGCTCAAGCGGGGCGCACTGACCTTTCCCCGCAGATAGATCTGGGCGGTGTAATCCACCACATCCACGTGGAAGATGGCGGCTTGGCGGAAGCCCAAGCGGGCCAGGGTGGCAAAGTCCGCGGCCTCCGCAATATCGTTGTGCAGGACCACAACATCGCGGGGATCCTTTTCGTGAGCCAAGCGCACAAGAAAGCGGGTGGCCTCTCGTTCGAACTCCCGGGACATCCGAGCGTATCGCCGCACGGAGAAATTCGTGAGGAGGTCATCCTCGGCCACGGCCAGACGGTGATAGGGGACGCGGGGATGGGGGGGAAGGGGACCGGTGCCCACCACCAAAAGCTCGAAGGGCTGGGTTTGGGCCCAACACCGCACCAGGGCATGCCCGACGGTGGCGCCTCCCCCGATGGGCACCCTCTGGGAATCGTAGCCCAGGTGAGCCCCGAGGAAGACCACAAGCGGCATAAACCCACCTTAGGCACCCGTAGCCGCCCGGACCATCGGGATCTTGTAGGAACCTTGAACTTGGCGCACGGAGGAGTTCTGGCTTAGGCTTTTGAGCCTGGTCCTTTATGCCTGAAGGAAGACCGGCCGCAGGAACGCTGACCATTCGCCCGGGAACCTTGGAGGACATCCCGGCTCTCGTGGACCTCCTCCTGGCGGCCTATCAGGGGCTTGAGGAGTACGGAGAGGAAAGCCCGGAAGAAGCCCGGCACTACCTCAAGTGGCTTCGGCGCACGTGCAAAGAAGGTTTTCTTGTGGCCGAGGCTGAGGGGAGGGTCGTGGGGTTCGTTGCGGCTTGCCCGGACTGGAAGGATTGGGAGCTTGGGCGGGTGCTGGAGATCCATGAGATTGCGGTGGCCCCAGCCTGGCAAGGGAAAGGGGTGGGCCGGGCCTTGCTCGAGGAGGTTTTCGCTTTAGGGCGATCCTGCGGAATGGGCCTGGCTGCGCTTTGGGTGGGGGAGAAAAACCATCGTGCCCGCCGCTGGTACACCCAGCTGGGATTCAGGGAGCTCGGCCAATGGGGTGAATGGGTTCGGATGATCCGGCCTATATCCGGGGCCAAAGGCGGATGAGCTCCGCCAAGACCAAGGCCAGCGTCTCGAGTTCCGCCACCCGGACCGCCTCATGCCAAGTGTGGGCCAGGGCAAGATCGCCGGCGCCGAAGACCACGGTGGGAACACCTTTACGCACCACGTTGGCGGCATCCGTCCAGGAGGGCATGCCTGTGAATGAAGGGGCGTGCCCCACGACCTTGGCGTAGGACTGGACCAGGACCCGCACCACCTTTTCGTTCTCGTCTGTCCTCCACGGCTCCCAGGCATCGGTGACAAAAATGCGCTCCGCTTCGGCCATGGCCTCCTCGGTTTGCCGAATGACCTCCCGTGCCGTTAATCCTGGAGCGAATCCGAGGTCCATTTCCATGCGGCAGTGCGGGGGCACCACCATGGTGTCGTAGCCTCCTTCGATGCGGCCGAGGTTCACCCACGCGCCTCTGGGGAACAGAGGATGTCGGTGGGCCATGAACGGGGCGGAAAGAAGACGCTGGTACAGGATGAACGCCCGCTCGATGGCGGAGTCCCCGGCCCAGGGGGTGGTGCCATGGGCCGGCCTTCCCCGCACCAGCACCTCTAGCCCCACCGAGCCGGCCTCGGCCACGGCGATGCGCAGGTTGGTGGGCTCCAGGATCACCGCCCCCTCCACCTTGGGCGGGACATCCAGGGCCTCGGAACCCCGGCCCAGTTCCTCTTCGTCCACGACCAACGCCACCTGTACGGGTTCCTCCGTCCTTTGCAGGGCACAAAGGAGAGCGGCGATCTGGCCTTTTGCGTCCACCGCGCCCCGGCCCACCACAGCCTCGTCCTCCAGTCGGGGCAAGAAAGGATCCGGGTGTTCAAACGGGGGATACACATCGAGATGGGTGACGATCCAGGGGCCGCCCTCGCCGCGGGAGGCCAAGATGTTGGCGCCCGCTCCCAACACTGGCTGCTCAGAAACCTGCATCCCCAGCTTTTCCAGCTCCTCCGCGAGGTACTCTGCGCACAGCTCCTCGCGCCCGGTGACGGTGGGGAAGCGAAGAAGATCCAGTGCCCAACGTACGAGGATTTCCTTCACAGCGGCTATTGTACTGCTCAGGGAGCGATAGGCCATGCACAGAACAAGCCATATCTCATCTGAACGTTTCTCCTGCGCTTCTTGGGGGGCCATTCCCGCGGGCTTTGGCCAAGCGACGGCGTTGAGTCCCCTTGGGTCTAGGGATCGGCAGGGCGAGGGGGTTTGGGGCCCAGACCTCTGGACATCCGCGCCTCCATCCGCCAAGCTTTTCGGGGAAAGAGCCATGCGTACGTACCCTGAGTGCATCCCTTGCATTTTGAGGGCGTCCCTGGCGGCAGGGAGACTCGCGCACGCTGAGGAAGGGAAACTCTGGCGGGCTTTGCAGGAGGCGGCGAGGGTGTGCGCCCGCTGGAACAGGGAGGATCCGCCCCTGGCCCTCGGCGCCGCCGTGGCCGCGGCCCTGAAAAAGGAGCTGGGAGAGGGGGATCCCTTCCAGCCCGCCAAACGCGAGGGGAACGCCCAGCTTTTGGCCCTGTACCCGAACCTCAAGGAGCAGGTACGTCGTGCTTCCGATCCTCTCTGGGAGGCCCTGCATTTGGCGGCCGCGGCCAACGCCCTAGACCTCGGCGTCCACGAGACCTTGGATATCCTGCGCATGCTGGACCAGGCCCTCTCCGCTCCTCTTGGGCGCTGGGAGTACCGGCGATTCAAGGAGGAGCTCGCCCAAGTCCAACGGGTTCTGTATTTGGCCGACAACGCCGGAGAGATCGTGGTGGACCGCCTTCTGATCGAGGAGCTTTTGGACCTGGGGAAGAGGGTGACCCTGGCCGTCCGGGGCGGGCCGATCCTCAACGACGTGACGCCCGCTGATCTTGCCGAGGTGGGCATCCCTCCAGAGGTGGAGGTGGTCACCACCGGCGTGGATATCCCCGGTGTGTTCCTGCCCCTTTGTTCTTCGGAGTTTCGCGCGCTTTTTGCGCAGGCCGAGTTCGTATTGAGCAAGGGCATGGGCAATTTCGAGGGCCTGGCTCAAGAGCCTGGCCCCATCTTTTTCCTCTTTCAGGCGAAGTGCGGGCCGGTGGCCGAAGAGGCGGGGGTGAGGGTGGGAGAGCTGGTCCTGATGGGGGCCAAGGGAGCGTGAGGGGCATGGACCTGGACGTGGACGTACAAGAAGCCTTTGTGAACTTTTTGCGCGGGGCCGGGCTGAATGTGACGCGTGCCCGGCTAGCCGTGCTGCGCGCTTTGGCTGAACTTCCCCGCCACTTCGAAGCGGCCCAGGTCTGGATGGCTTTGCGGTCCCAGGTCTCCCCGGCCACGGTGTATCGCACGCTGGAGCTTTTGGAGCGGGCGGGCTTGGTGCGCAAGGTGGAGCTCGGCGAGGCCCACGCCCATTATGAGCGGACCTTCGGCCGCGAAGACCATGGGCACTTGGTGTGCCGCAGCTGTGGGCGGGTCTGGGAGTTCTCCGGGGGGAGCGCGCGGCGAGTCGTGGAGGAAGCGGCCATTCAAAACGGGTTCGCCCTCAGTGAGGTCGTGATCCAAGGGTACGGGGTGTGTGCGGACTGCCAGGCCGCCGGGGCCAAGCGGGTATAATTTAGCTAGGCCGAGGTGGCGGAATAGGCAGACGCGCGGGACTCAAAATCCCGTGCCCTGCAGAAGGGCGTGTGGGTTCGACTCCCACCCTCGGCACCCATGACCTTCCTTGATCTTTTACGGGTGCTCTCGCATCTTTTGCGTGGCCATCTCCGGCTCTATCAGTGCTACACCAACGTGACCTGGCGGACCTGCGAGGGCTGTCTTTCCTGGCACGGCCGGATTCTGTCACGGCCCAGCGCCTTCGCGATCGACGACGATTGTGTGCACGAAGTCCTCGCTTTTCCGGTGTGGCAGCTTCCCTTGTATCGCCAAAAAGGCCGGCGCATGCGGGCCCGCGCGGAGGAGGAGCTGCGCCGCCGGGGCTTGTGGCAGGAGGGGGTGAACCTGCTGACCGCCTGCCCCGAGGAGGCCTTGGAGAAGTTCGCGCTGGCCACGGAAGTGGATTTGTATCTTCCGGAGTTGGAAATCCTGGTGGAGCAGCACGGTTCCTGGCTCAAGGAGCAACCGAGGATCCGCAGCGCCCTACGCGAGCTTTTCCTGGCCGCCTGGAAGGCCAAGTTCTCCAAAGAGCGTTATGAGCGCCAGCCCGAACAAGCGCGGATGGACCAAGAGCGATGGGGCTTGGCCCGGATCCAGGAGCTCCTGGCCTAAGGTTCCGCCCCGGTTTTGGGCGGCCGTCCTTCTGCTGGTGGGGGCGCTCCTTTATGCGGGCTGGCAATGGATTCCGCCCCGGCCTCCGTCCAGACCGCCCCTTTCCCCGGTGGATATCCAGGCGGTGATCCTGCCTTTGACCTTCGTGGAGGCCGGTCCCTTGGACCTGAACCAGGCCAGTGCGGCGGAGCTGGAAAAGCTGCCAGGGATCGGGCCGGTCCTGGCCCGCCGCATCGTGGAATGGCGGGAAACCCACGGTCCTTTTCGCAGCGTGCAAGATTTGTTGAAAGTGCCAGGCATTGGTCCCAAAACCTTGGAGAAGATCCTGGACCGGATCACCGTGGGATCCCCGCCATGAGCAGCGCCAGGTCGCCGGCAGCGTTCTCCACTTGATCCACCGTATCCCCCAACAGGAGGACCAGCTGCACCAAATGGTAGCGGTCGAACGCCGGCAGATCGTCGTGCCGATAGACGTGGGCCACGATCTCCCTCTCCACAAGGTCACACTCGTGTTCCAAACGGTTCACCAGGTCGATCTGCGCTCCAATCTCCTCGGTCCTGGCCTGGACGTTTCGCGCAAGAAAGGCCTCCTCAAAAGCCGAAACAGCGAGGGTATAAGCGTGAACGGCTTTGCTGAGCTCCTCCGCCAACGAGCGGAAGGCGTCCTCCATTTCCAGGCCCATCTCGGGCCGGCGCAGGGCCATGAGGAGGGCCGCGTCTTGGCAGAGGTCGGCGATCTCGTCCTGGTGCCACAGGAGTTCCAGGAGGCGGTCCTTGGGAAGGGGAAGGCGGCGCGTTCTGGCCACATTCAGGCGGATCTCCCGCTTGATCACGTCGGCCCGATGTTCGCGCTCGCTCACGAGCTCCGCCTGCACGGGCTCTTTACGTAACCAGGCCCGGACCTGCCTGCCCAACTCCTCCGCGGTTTCCTCCACCGCCCTGGCGTGCTCCGCCAACCGCAGGGCCCCTGGTCGCGGTCTGAACCCCATCCGCCACCTCCCTAAAGCGTGAGGGATACCGCCACCGCCACGGTGAGGAGGTCGCTCACGTCCTCCATGGCGTTGGCGCAGGCCTCGAGTTTGTCCACAAAGTCCCGGGCTTGGATCTTTTCCGCCAGAGGAAGGTCCGTGCTGAACAGGCGCAGGATCATGCGCTTGTGAATCTCGTCCAGATGACTTTCGCGGTGATCGACCTCGTCGCACAAGCGCACGGTCTCCTGGGTTTTTCCGGCCAGGAAGTGCTGGATGGCCTCGCGGAGGATGCGCCATTCCTCCTCGAGTCCTCGGAGAAAATCGCGGAGGAGGGGATGCAGGATCTCCGGGACGGCCACCCGCTGATACACGAGGAAGTCCACCGCCGCCTCGGCGCTGTTGGCCACAAGGTCCAACGCATCCAGGATGTTGAGGAGGTTACGGCGTGTGCCCACCAGGAGGGCCCCCCGCACCAATTGAACCTCCGCGGTTTTGCGCGCATCGTCCGCACGGCTCTCCTGCCGATGCACACCGACCGCGCGCTCCTCAAGCATGTCCCAACCCTCGCCCGCCAGATAGGCCTCCAGGGTTTCCCGCATGGCCGCCAACGTGGCCTCCACCCAGCGCAGGTGCTCCTCCACCAGCGCCTGCACCCGGGCCCCCGCTTTTCCGCGCAAGCCAAAGATGCCCACTTTGTCCGCCCTCCGACCCTAGGATATACTGGCTCCAACGTTTTGCGGCAACTCTCGAGGTGATCCTATGGCGAAAGCGTACAGCTTTTGTTTGGTGGGCCACTCCGGTGCGGGGAAGACGGCCCTGGCCGAGGCTGCCCTCAAAGCGGCCAAAGCCCCCGAAGCCCTCTTCGATCGCAGTCCTGAGGAGAAGAACCGGCGCATCTCCATCGATTTGGCTGTGGCGGCTTGCCTTTGGCGGGAAAGGAAGGTCACGCTCCTGGTGACCCCCGGCCTGGCGGAGTTCGTGGAGGAGATCTACAAGGGCCTGGAGGCCGCGGATCTGGCGGTCCTGGTGGTCAACGCGGAGAAGCCCGTGGAGGTCGTCACCGAGCAAGCCTGGGAGATCGTGCGCCGGATTTACGGCCGCCCTGCACTGGTCTTCATCAACATGATGGACAAACCCTTGGCTGACCCGGAAAAGGCCTTACAGGAGCTGAAAAGCGCTCTGCCTGGCAAGTTCGTGCCCCTTCAGTTCCCCGTGCGCGAGGGGCAAAGCTTCAAAGGGTTGGTGGATCTGGTGGGGGAGGCAGGGGCTCTCCCGCCATCGGCGCAGGCCTGGCGCTCGGCCCTCCTGGAGGAGGTGGCCACCTTCAACGACGCCCTCCTGGAGAAGGTGCTGGCTGAGGAGCCCGTCGCCCGGGAGGAGATCGTCAACGCCCTGCGCGTAGGGATCGCCTCGGGAGAAATCGTCCCTGTGCTTTTTGGTTCAGCGGCCATGGGGGTGGGGGTGGCGGAGCTTCTGGATTGGACGGGCCTCCTGGCCCCCGAAATCCCGAGCGACCAGGGGACGGCCCGGCTCCGCTGTTTCTCCCTCACCCTCGACCCCTACCTGGGCCGGCTCACCTTCGTGCGCGTCCTCACCGGCGAGGTCAAGGAGGGCGACACCCTGCATGACCTTGCCACGAAGAACAAGGTGCAGCTGCGGGATATCTACGGGTTCTTCGGGACGAAGATGGAGAAGGTGGGGCGTGCGGAGGCCGGCGAGATCGTGGCCCTGGGCAAGCTGGAGGGGATCGAGCTTGGGGCGACGCTGAGCGCCAGCCCCGATTCCGAGCCCCTCCCGCCCATCCCCTTCCCCAAGCCCGTGTTCATCCGGGCCGTGGCCCCCAAATCCCAAGCCGACGAGGAGAAGATGAGCACGGTCCTCAGGGAGTTCGTGGCCACCAAGGCCACCCTGGCCTACACCCGTGACCCCGTGACGAAGGAGGGCCTGGTCTCCGGGATGGGCGACATCCACTTGGACGTCCTGGCCGAGCGCCTGAGGAACCGCTATGGCGTGGAGGTGACCTACCGCGTGCCCAAGGTGCCCTATCGGGAGACGATCCGCAAGACCTCCATTGCCAGCTACCGGCACAAGAAGCAGACCGGCGGCCGCGGCCAGTTCGGGGAGGTGCACCTGCGCATCGAGCCCCTCCCCCGCGGAGCGGGCTTCGAGTTCGCCGACGAGACCAAAGGGGGCGTCATCCCCCAGGAGTTCATCCCCGGCGTGGAGAAAGGCGTGCGCGACGCCATGGAGGAGGGAATCCTCGCGGGCTTCCCCATGGTGGACATCAAGGCGGTGGTGTTCTACGGGATGTACCATGAGGTCGACTCCTCCGAGCTTTCCTTCCGGATCGCCGCCCGCCAAGCGTTCAAGTTGGCGGCGGAGAAGGCCGAGCCGGCGCTCCTTGAGCCCATCATGCTCCTTGTGGTGACGACCCCGGAGGCCTTCACCGGCGACATCATCTCCGACCTGAACGGCCGGCGGGGGCGGATCTTGGGGATGGAGTCGGAAGGCGGGCGCACGAGGATCCGGGCGGAGGTGCCTCTGGCGGAACTGCTCTCGTACGCCTTGGACCTCAAATCCATGACCCAGGGGCGGGCCACATTCCAGATGGAGTTCCTCCGCTACGATTTCGTGCCGGCGCAGTTGCAGGAGCGCGTGCTGGCCCAGTTGCGCGCTGCGGCCGATGCTGGTTAGGGAGTGGATGACCCCGGCCCCACAGATCCCGGCCACGGCCTCCGTGGCCGAGGCCCGCCAGCGGGCCGAGACCGACAACCTCGCGGTCCTTTTTGTCGTGGACGAGCAACAACGGCTCAAAGGATTTCTCACGCGGCGAGCCCTCGCAGCCGCGCCCTCTCCTGAGCTTTCGGTGGAGAAGATCCTCACCCCGCCTCAGGACGTGCTCACCCCCGAGGATCCCATCGAGCGCGCGGCTGTCCTTCTTGGGCACTACCTGGTGTTGCCCGTGGTGGATGCCGAGCGGCGCCTGGTGGGCGTGCTCTCCAAGGACCGGCTGCTCCAAGCCTTGACCCATCTGGCGGCCATCGGGGAGGAGGGGTTGCGCATCCGGCTGCGCCCCCACGACCCCAGCGAGATCTATCGGGCCATGGCCATCCTGGCGGAGGAGAAAGCGGAGCTCATCGCGGTCCTGCGGGGAAGCGCGGGTGAGGTCATCATCCACGTGCAGGGGGTGCGGGATCCTTCGGGGCTTCGTCAGAAGTTGGAGGAGGCCCTGCGGTGAGGCGCGTGGAGATCACGGTGGCCACCCGGGCCAAGGAGGAGGTGTTGGACATCACGGGGGCGGTGGCCGCTGCGGTGCGTGACCTGGGGATTCAGGAGGGTTTCGTTCTTCTTTTTTGCCCCCACACCACGGCCGCCCTCACCGTGAACGAGGCGGCCGATCCGGACGTGCGGGAGGACTTTGGCCGGGCGCTGGCGGGCATGGTGCCGCGCATCCCCTACCAGCACAGGGAGGGGAATTCCCCGGCCCACGTGCGGGCGGCCCTCTTGGGGCCGTCCCTCCTCCTTCCGGTGGAGGGGGGCCATCTGCGGTTGGGTCCCTGGCAGGGCGTGTATTTTTGCGAGTTCGACGGGCCGCGGCGGCGGACGGTGTGGGTGTACGCCCCAGTTGAGGACGCGTGAATCCCTGGCTAGAATAGGTCTGGCTGGCCAGTGTAGCTCAAGGGGTAGAGCATCCGCCTTGTAAGCGGAAGGTTGCCCGTTCGAGTCGGGCCACTGGCTCAAGGCGGAGGGGTAGCGAAGCGGCCAAACGCACCAGGCTGTAAACCTGGCGGCCTTAGGCCTTCGGGGGTTCGAATCCCTCCCCCTCCAGTACTTGCGGAAGCCCGCGGCGCTCGGGTAGACTAGCACCTTGGGCCCGTGTAGCTCAGTCGGAAGAGCGTCCCGCTGGTAATGGGAAGGTCGCCGGTTCGATTCCGGCCGCGGGCTCCAGCGGAGGGAAAACCGAAACGAGGAGGTAGCGAATGGCGACGAAGGAGCAGTTTGTCCGAACCAAACCACATGTGAACGTGGGGACCATTGGCCATATCGACCACGGGAAGACCACCCTCACCTCGGCCATCACCAAGGTCCTCTCCTGGAAGGGGTTCGCCCGCTTTCGCTCGTACGACGAGGTGGCCAAGGCGGACGCCAAGCTCTTCCGCCGCGATGAGACCAAAATTCTCACCGTGAACGTGGCCCATGTGGAGTATGAGACGGAAAAGCGCCACTACGCCCACATCGACTGCCCTGGGCACCATGACTACATCAAGAACATGATCATCGGTGCGGCCCAGATGGACGGGGCCATCCTGGTTGTCTCCGCGGTGGACGGGCCCATGCCCCAGACCCGCGAGCACGTGCTTTTGGCGCGCCAGGTCAACGTCCCGGCCATCGTGGTCTTCCTGAACAAGGTGGACCTCGTGGACGACCCGGAGCTTTTGGACCTCGTGGAGATGGAGATCCGCGATCTCCTCTCCAAGTACGAGTTCCCGGGCGACGAGGTGCCGGTCGTTCGCGGCTCGGCCCTCAAGGCCCTGCAGGCCAACTCCCTGGACGACCCGGCCGTGAAACCCATCCTCGAGCTCCTGGACGCCATCGACAACTACATCCCGCTCCCCAAGCGCGAGGAGGACAAACCCTTCCTCATGCCCATCGAGGACATCTTCTCCATCAAGGGACGCGGCACGGTGGTGACGGGGCGCGTGGAGCGGGGTCGGCTCCGGCCGGGCGATGAGGTGGAGATCGTGGGCCTCACCGATGAGATCCGAAAGACCGTGGCCACCTCCATCGAGATGTTCAACAAGATCCTGGACGAGGCGGTGGCCGGGGACAACGTCGGTGTGCTCCTGCGGGGCATCGAGAAGGACGAAGTGGAGCGCGGGCAGGTGTTGGCCGCTCCCGGTTCCATCACCCCGCACACGGAGTTCCTCGCCCAGGTGTACGTCCTCTCCAAGGAGGAGGGCGGGCGCCATACCCCGTTCTTCACCGGCTACAAACCGCAGTTCTACTTCCGCACCACCGACGTGACGGGCGAGATCGTGCTGCCTGAGGGTGTGGAGATGGTCATGCCCGGCGACAACGTCAACAACTTGCGCTGTAGGCTCATCAAGCACGTGGCCCTGGAGGAAGGGCAGCGGTTCGCCATCCGGGAGGGCGGCAAGACCGTGGGCGCGGGCGTGGTCACGAAGATCCTGAAGTAACCATGGCCAAAAAAGAGAACGTGCTCATTGTGTCCCTTGCCTGCTCCCAGTGCGGGCGCCACAATTACCATACCCGCAAGAACCGCCAAACCATGAGGCAGAAGCTTTCCCTCCGCAAGTACTGCCGGTGGTGCCGGAAGCACACCGAGCATAAGGAGGTGTAGCTCCCCAAGGGCCGACCCTTGGGGCAGGACAGGCCCGTAGCTCAAGTGGCAGAGCGGCGGACTCCAAATCCGCAGGTTGGGGGTTCGAGTCCTCCCGGGCCTGCCAAGGAGGAGGGATGAAGTTCTTGGCGAGGATCAAGGAGTACATCCTGTCTGTGCGGGCTGAGGTGGGCCGGGTGAGTTGGCCCTCCCGCAAGGAGGTCGTGGGCTTCACCGTCCTGGTGATCCTCATGACCCTCGTCTTGGGGGTGTACCTCGGCCTGGCGGACTGGGTGCTCCAACAAATCCTGCGGTTGCTCCTCGCGAAGTGAGCCGGCGATGCAACGTAAGCGGTGGTATGCCATTCAAACCCACACCGGTTCCGAGCTGCGCCTCAAGGAGGAGCTGGAGGAACGGGTGCGCAAGCTCGGCTGGGAGAAGTATTTCGAGCCGATCAGGGTAGGCGAGCGGGAAGAGCTGTTTTTCGTGCCCGTGGAGGAGGTGGTGACGGCGCGCTCCGTGCGGGGCCGCACCACCGACTACCGCATCCCCTACGAATACGACCTCCTTGTGACCAACAACTCCCGGGTTCAACGGGGTGAGCTGTTGGCTCGCAAACCGCCGCGGCACCTTCCCGAGGACGCGGAGGTCGTGAGCATCGAGCCGCTTTGGCGAGTCGTGGTGGAAACGCCCACCCACAGCGAGAAAGAGTACCTGGTGCCCCAGAGCAAGATCCTGCGCAAGGACGTGCGCGTGGGCGGCCGCACCCGTCCGGGCCTTCCCCTCACCATCGACGCCGATGAGCGCTACACCTTCGACGTGCAAGGGGAGATCGTGGCCCGGGAGCGGGTGCGCAAGGTGACCGTGCGCTACGCCTCCGGCAAGGAGGAGGATCTCATCATCCCCGAGACCCTCCTTCCGCCGCGGGTGAAGGTGGGCGCCAAGCTGCCCGCGGGCGCGGTTGTCGAGGAAGAGCACAAGATCTACGCAGGGGCGTCCGGACTGGTCAAGGTGAAGGAGTACAAGAACAAGCGGGTGGTGACGATTCAGCGCATCGAAAAACGGCGGCTCATCCCCGGGTACGTGTTCGCCAAGATGGGCCTTGATGAGGACCAGATGAGGGAGCTGGTGCGGGGGCTGGAGCGGGCGGCGCGGTTCGTGGGCAGCCGCACCACCCCCGTGCCCATCGATGGCCCGGAGGCCACGGTGCTGGGCCGCCTCACGGGCGCGGTGGCCGCGCCCGTGCCCACGGAGAAACCCAAGGTGGAGGTGGGCTTCGAAGTCGGCGAGGTCGTACAGATCGTGGAGGGGCCTTTCGCCGATTTCACCGGCGAGATCAAGGAGATCGACAAGGAGGCCGAGGAGGCCGTGGTGATGGTGCGGATCTTCGGGCGGGAAACCCCCGTCCGCATAAGCCTGAGCGGGATCGAGAAGATCTGAGGAGGCCAGGATGCCCAAGCAGGTGGTGGCCAAGATCAAGCTGCAGATCCCCGCGGGGCAGGCCAACCCGGCCCCACCGGTGGGGCCGGCTTTGGGTGCCCACAAGGTCAACATCATGGAGTTCTGCAAGCGGTTCAATGAGGCCACAAAGAACGAGGAGCCGGGCACCCTCATCCCCGTAGAGATCACGGTCTATGACGACCGCAGCTTCGACTTCGTCCTCAAGCAGCCGCCGGTGTCCGTGCTGCTGAAGCGGGCGGCGGGGATCGAGAAGGGCTCGCCCCAGCCCAACAAGATCAAGGTGGGCAAGGTCACGATGGAGCAGATCCGCCGCATCGCCGAGAAGAAGATGCCCGACCTCAACACCGAGGATCTTGAAGCCGCGATCCGCATGGTGTTGGGCACGGCCAGGAACATGGGGATCGAGGTGGTGCCATGAAGCACAGCCGACGCTACCAAGGGCTTGTGGCCCTCGTGGAAAGGGAGCGGGTTTATCCCGTGCGGGAAGCCATTTCGCTTCTCAAGCGCACGGCCACCGCCAAGTTTCCGGAGACCGCGGAGGCCGCGTTCAAACTGGGCATCAACCCCACGCAGTTCCAAGTGCGCGGCACCTGCGTCCTGCCCCATGGGACGGGGAAGACCGTGCGGGTGTTGGTGTTCGCCAAGGGCGAGAAGATCCGGGAGGCGGAGGCCGCGGGCGCCGACTACGTGGGCGGCGAGGAACTCGCGGAGAGGATCCTGAAAGAGGGCTGGCTGGAGTTTGACCGGGTCGTCGCCACACCGGACATGATGCCCCTGGTGGGCAAGCTGGGGAAGATCCTGGGGCCGCGGGGCTTGATGCCCTCGCCCAAGACGGGCACGGTGACCATGGATGTGGCCGCGGTGGTCAAGGAGCTCAAAGCAGGGATGATCGAGTTCCGCGCGGACCGCTACGGCATCGTCCACGCTGTCTTCGGGAAGACCACCTTCAGCGAGGACCAACTCTATGAGAACTTGTTGGCGTTGACCAAAGCGATTCTCGAGCGCAAGCCCGAGGGCGTGCGGGGCCGGTACGTACAGCGGGTGTCCATCTCCTCCACCATGGGGCCGGGGATCCGCGTGGACGAAAAGGAGCTCTTGGCCCTGGCCGCGCAGCTGCGGTGAAGGAGGGAGCCATGGTCCGACCGGAGAAGGCGCGTGCGGTGGAGGAGCTGCGGGAGAAGTTCGCCCGCTCCCGAACCGTGGTCATCCTGGGCTTTCAGGGGATACCCGGCGAGGAGATGACGGCCCTGCGGCGGCTGGTGCGGTCGCGGGGGGTGGAGCTCAAGGTGGTGAAGAACACCCTGGCGCGACGGGCCGCCCAGGAGGCGGGCGTCGCCGAACTTGCGCAGTTCTTGCGCGGCCCCAATTTGGTCCTCATCGGGCGGGATGACCCCACCGTCCCGTTCAAGGTGGCGGCGGAGGTCGTCCAGAAGTACCCGAACTACTTCCAGGTGCGCGGCGGGGTTTTCGCCGGCGAGCTGGTCCCCGCTGCGGAGGTCCAGTGGTACGCCACCCTGCCCTCCCGGGAGGAGCTGTTGGCCCGCCTGTGCGGGGCCATGTTGGGCCCCGTGCAGGGCCTGGCGTTCGTCCTCTCCGGGCTTTTGCGCAAACTCGTGGTGGCGCTGGGGGAAGTCCAGAAACTCAAGGAAAAAGAGGGGTGACCGATGACGAAAGAGGAGATCATCCAGGCCATCGAGCAGATGACGGTGAAGGACTTGGCGGAGCTGGTGAAGGCTCTGGAGGAGCGCTTCGGGGTATCGGCGCAGGTGGCGGCGCCGGTGGCGGTGGCCGTGGCCCCCCAAGCGGGCGCTCCCGCTGCTACGGCCGCTCCGGAGAAGACCACGTTTGACGTGGTCATCACCAACGCTGGCCAACAGAAGATCCAGCTCATCAAGGTGGTGAAGGACATCACCGGAAAGGGGCTCAAGGAGTGCAAGGATCTTGTGGACAACGTGCCGGCGGTGGTGAAGTCCGGCGTCTCCCGCGAGGAGGCCGAGGACCTCAAGAAGAAGCTGGAGGCT
The DNA here is from genome assembly GCA_938084765.1 of Candidatus Bipolaricaulota bacterium. Lineage (GTDB taxonomy): Bacteria > Bipolaricaulota > Bipolaricaulia > Bipolaricaulales > Bipolaricaulaceae > DTER01. The sequence continues at coordinate 30,281 of CALKFO010000020.1, forward strand.
GCGGGAGCGGAGGTTCAGATTAAGTGATGGTCACCAGGCGCTCGTACGGTCGGGTCATCCCTCGCCTGGAACCGCCGGACTTCATCGCGCATCAACTGCAGTCGTACGAGCGGTTCCTGCGGGAGGGCATCCCTCAGGTGTTTGCGGAGGTGAGCCCGATCCGCGCGCCGGGCCGGGAGGATCTGTACCTGGAGCTGGTGGATCCCGGCCTGGGCGAGCCCCGCTACGACGAGTGGGAATGTCGCGATCGGGACCTCACCTATGCTGCGCCCCTGCGGGCCACGGGGAGATTGTGGGTGGAGGGCAAGCTCCGCCAGGAGGCCGAGCTGTACCTGGCGGACATTCCCCTCATGACGCCGCGGGGCACCTTCATCATCAACGGCACGGAAAACGTCATCGTGAGCGAACTCGTGCGCTCACCAGGCCTGTACATCACCCAGGATGAGCCCCACCTCTTCCGCGCCCACTTCCTCCCGGAACAGGGGGCGTGGCTGGAGATCGAGCTGGACACGCGGCGCTGGAGCCTCAAGGTTCGTCTGGATCGGCGCGCCACCGTCCCTGTCACCACGTATCTCCGCGCGCTGGGGATGGAGACCGCGGAGATCCTCAGTCGCTACAGCCAAGAGGTCTCCGTGGAAGCCCTGGATGAACTTCTCTCCCGCTGGAAGGCCGTGCTCCTGGCGGAGCCCGTCGCTGCCGGGGATGAGGTCTGGCAAGTGGGCGAGGAGCTGACTCCCGAGCGCGTGAAGATCTTGAATCGCTTGGGCCGGGCCGCGGTGCGCGTGGCTCACCCGGCCATCGCCCGGTCTCTTCTCGAGGAGAAGGTCGCCTCGCGGGAGGAGGCCATCCGCCTCATCTACTCCAAGTTCCGTTCGGGCGAGCGGGTGCCCCTCTCGCAGGCCGAGGAGTACCTCGCGCGGTTCTACTTCCGGCCCGACACCTACCACCTGACGCGGGTGGGTCGGTTCAAGATCAACCGAAAGCTTGGCCACGAGCGGGAGGAGACTTACCTCGTTCCCGAGGACATCTTTTCCGCTTTGGACCTTCTTTTGCGTGCACCGGACAGGCCGGAGCTCCTGGATGAGCCCGATCATCTGGCGAACAAGCGGGTGCGTCTGGCGGGCGAGCAAGCGCAAGCTGCCCTGCGTGAGGGGTTGGTGCGCATGGCCCGCGTGGCCGAGGACAAGCTCATCCACCTGGAGCTTGAGGAAAAAGATCTGATACGCCGGATCGTGTCCACCCGCACCATTCAGGCCGTCATCAACGGCTTGTTCTATACTGGACGGCTCTCGCAATTCCTGGAGCAGACAAACCCGCTTTCGGAGCTCACCCACAAGCGCCGCCTTTCGGCCATCGGCAGCCCGGCCGCGCGGCGCGCCAAGGTGGAGATCCGCGACGTCCACCCCTCCCACTACGCCCGCATCTGCCCTATCGAAACTCCGGAAGGCCAGAACGTGGGGCTCATCACCTCCATGGCCGTATATGCCCGGGTCAACGAGTTCGGCTTCCTGGAGGCGCCCTACATCGTGGTGAAGAACGGCCGGCTCACCAAGGAGATTCGCTACCTCATGGCCGACGAGGAGGAGCGCTACAAGATCGCGCCGGCCACGGTCCAGGTGGACAAGGACGGTCGGATCCTGGAGGAGCGGGTGTTGGTGCGCACCGGCCGCGAGGAGTTCCGGTACGTCCCTCCCGAGGAAGTGGACTTCGTGGAGGTGGCGCCCAACATGATCCTCGGGGTATCCGCTTCCCTCATCCCCTTCCTGGAGCACGACGATGCCAACCGCGCCCTCATGGGGGCCAACATGCAGCGGCAGGCCGTGGCCCTGCTGCGACCGCAGGCCCCCATCGTGGGCACAGGCATGGAGGCCAAAGCCGCGCGGGACTCCGGCGCCGTGGTGGTGGCCGAGGAAGACGGCACCGTGGTGTACGTGGATGCCCAAAAGATCGTGGTCAAAGGAAAGAAGGGCGAGCGCACCTACCGCCTGCGCGTTTTCGAGCGCTCCAACCAGGATACCCTCATCCACCAGCGGCCTCTGGTGCGCAAGGGCGACAAGGTCAAAAAGGGCCAAGTCATCGCCGACTCCCAGTTCACCGAGGGCGGCGAACTCGCACTGGGTGCCAACCTTCTCGTGGCGTTCTTGCCCTTTGAAGGCTACAACTACGAGGACGCTATCGTGGTCTCCGAGCGCTTGGTGCGGGAAAACATCTTGGACTCCATCCATATCCAGGAGTTCGAGGTGCGGGCCGAGGACACCAAGCTGGGCCCCGAGGAGATCACCGCGGACATCCCGAATTTGCCGCGCTCGGCCATTCGCAATCTCGATGAACACGGCATCGTACGGGTGGGAACGGAGGTGCGCACCGGCGACATCCTTGTGGGCAAGATCACCCCCAAAGGGGAAAGCGAGCCCTCCCCGGAGGAGCGCATCTTCCTCTCCATCTTTGGGGAGCGCATGCGCAACTTCAAGAACACGTCGCTGCGCATGCCGCCCATCACGGGCACGGCCACGGTCATCCGGGTGAAGCGCCTGTCCCGTGCGGCCGGGGACGAGCTGGAAGCCGGGGTCAACGAGCTGGTGAAGGTGTATGTGGCCCAACGGCGACGGGTGGCGGTGGGGGATAAGCTCGCCGGCCGCCACGGAAACAAAGGTGTCATTGCGGCCATCCTCCCCGTGGAGGACATGCCCTTCCTGCCCGATGGCACCCCCGTGGACGTGGTGTTGAACCCCTTGGGTGTGCCCTCGCGCATGAACCTCGGGCAGATCTTCGAGACCAATCTGGGGTGGCTGGCGAGCCTGCGTGGAGAGAAGGTGGCATCCCCGCCCTTCGATGGGGCCAAAGAGGAGGAGATCCTCAGCGAGCTTGCGGAGGAGCTCAAGAAGCGTGGGCTCTCCGATGGATCGCGAGCGGACGGCAAGGTCATCCTGCGGGATGGCCGCACGGGCGAGCCCTTCCAATCGCCGGTGACCGTGGGGGTCATGTATCTGCTTAAGCTGGAGCACATCGCCGCGGACAAGATCCACGCCCGCTCCACTGGCCCGTACGCCCTCATCACCCAGCAGCCCTTGGGCGGCCGGGCTCATTTCGGCGGGCAGCGGCTGGGCGAAATGGAGGTCTGGGCCCTTGAGGCCTATGGGGCGGCTTCCCTCCTCCAGGAGATGCTCACCCTCAAGAGCGACGATGTGCGGGGTCGGGTGGCCCTGTACAAGGCCATCCTGCGCAACGAGGATTTCCCTCGGCCCGGCATCCCCGAGTCCTTCAAGGTGCTGTGGCAAGAGCTTCGATGCTTGGGCCTGTCCCTCCGGGCTTACGACAAAAGCGGCCGGGAGTTGGATATCCTCTGAGTATGGAGGAGCGAGCTGCGGGGTTGATCCTGTTTCGGGAGAACCACGGGCGGCGGGAATACCTGGTCATTAAAAATCGGCGCGGCGGGCACTGGGGTTTTCCCAAGGGCCACGTGGAGCCTGGTGAAGACGATTTTCAAGCTGCCCTGCGGGAGGCCGCCGAGGAGGTGCGCATCAGCCGGATCAAGCTCGTCCCACAATTCCGCACCGTGGTGCGTTATTCCTTTCCCCGCCAAAACCACATGGTGAACAAAGAGGTGGTGCTGTTCCTGGCGTGCACGGACGAAGAGGGCCAACCGTACCGGGAAGAGGTGGATGACATGCTCTGGCTTCCCTTTTCCGAGGCCCTTCAACGCATTACCTACCCTGAGCAGCGCGAAGCCTTACGAAAAGCGGAGGAATGGCTCAACGCCGGGTAATCCGGCCTGGTTATGAACAGCGCGGCCATCGCTTCGTTGGGCGTGTTTGTGTTGACGTACGCCGTGATCCTTTCTGGCCGCTTTTCCCAAACGTTGGGCGCCTTGGTGGGCGCCGTGGCCATGGTGCTGGTGGGCGTGGCCTTTGGGTTTTACAGCCCCCAGGAAGTGGCCGGGGTCATCGATGTGGACACCATTTGGCTCCTCGCCGGGATGATGATCATCGTGGGACTTCTACAGCGCACCGGTTTCTTTCAATTCGCGGCCATCAAGGCAGCCAAGTGGTCCAGGGGAAACTCCTTGGCCCTGTTTTTGGTTTTGTCCGTAGCCAGCGCTGTGCTCTCCATGTTTCTGGATAACCTCACCACCATGCTCACCTTTGTTCCGGTCACGTTCTCCATCGCGGAAACGCTAGGGATTTCCGCCGTTCCTCTCCTGCTGGGGGAGGTTATTGCGGCTGATCTCGGTGGGGTGTTCACCCTCATCGGTGATCCCCCCAACGTGATCATCGGTTCCGCCGCGCGCTTCACCTTCAACGACTTTCTCACCCATGCCGCGCCCGTGGCCTTTGTGGTCTTGGCCTGCACCCTTGTTTTCCTGTTTTTTTCTTACCGAAAACAATTGCGGTCCCAGATCATCCCGAAAGAGATCCTGCAGCAGCTGGATGAACGCCGGGTTTTGACGAACCGAACGGCCATGGTTCAGCTTCTCGCGGTGTTCGCCGGCGTGATCCTGCTCTTCGTGGTCCACGGATGGCTCCACTTAACCCCAGGCCTGGCGGCGCTGTCCGGCGCGGCTCTGGCCATGACCATCCTCCGCCCCAAGGCGGAGGTGGTGCTGGAGAGCATCGAGTGGGAACTTTTGATCTTTTTGCTCTCCTTATTCGTCGTGGTGGGCGGGCTCAATCGCAGCGGTGCCCTGCCCTACCTGGCGCGGAGGCTCAGCCTCTGGGGGAAGGGATCTGTTCCCCTTCTGGCTTTGCTTTTCTTCTGGGGGGCGGGGATCCTCTCCCTTTTCACCAGCGCAGTTCCCGCCACGGTCGTCTTTGTGCCCTTGGTCCATGAGCTGGGTGCCATGGGCGTTCCGGTTCATCCCCTGTGGTGGGCTTTAGTCCTGGGGATCGGATTTGCTGGCCCGGCCACGCCCTTCGCCACCGCGGCCAATATCGCCGTGTTCAACCTCTCCCAACACGGCCCTGAGCCCCTGAACTACCGAACCTGGGTGAGCCGAGGGCTCCCCACCTATCTCATCGCTGGTGGGGTGGGAAGCTTGCTCCTTTGGCTGGCGATTCGGATGGGTTGGTACCTCTGAAGGGGGAGGGCGATGAGCCTGGTGAGCGAGGTCTTGCCTGGGCTCTTCCTGGTGGACATTGACCATTTTGGCGAGCCGGGGCTAGGTGGGGCTTACATTTTCGTCGTAGATAACGAGGTGGCCCTGATCGATAGCGGCACCTCCCGCGCCAAGGACCGCATCCGGCAGGCTCTGGCGGATTTGGGTTTGTCCCCGGAGCGCGTGCGTTGGATCTTTCTCACCCACGTCCACCTGGATCACGCTGGTGGAGCGGGGGTGTTGCTCCCGGAGCTTCCCAACGCTACGGTGGTCGTTCATCCTCGGGGCGCCAAACATTTGGTGGACCCAAGTAAGCTGGTGGCCTCCACCCAAAGTGCGACCGGACCGCGGTTCCGGTTTTACGGGGAGGCCAAGCCCATCCCCGAAAGCCGCGTGCATGCCGCCCAAGACGGTGAAACCTTTGCCCTTGGGGGCTTGCGCATCCAGGCTTTGGATGCCCCTGGCCACGCGCCTCATCACCTGTGTTTCTTTGTCCCCGAACAGGGCCTTCTCTTCACCGGCGACGCCGCAGGCCTTTACCTGAAGGGGCAGCTTCTTCCCACCACCGTGCCGCCGAATTTCGATCTGGAAGCGTGGTTGGCGACCCTGACGAAGCTCGAGGCGCTGGCGCCCAACCGGCTGGCCTTCACCCATTTTGGCCTGGGCGGACCTGAGCTTCTGAGCGAATACCGCAAGCTCCTCCTCGCCTGGGTGGAAAAGGTGCGGCCTTATAAAGATATGCCGGAGGAGGAGGCGGTGGCAGCGGTCTTGAAGCGGATCGAGGCTGAGGGCTGGCCCATGGGGCCCGGGGTCTCCGGCGATTGGTCCATGTCGGTGCGCGGCGTCCTTCAGTACCTGCGGCGCAAGGAGGCCGTGGGTTGATCGCTTCCGTGCTCCTCCCCGTCCCCGGGACCTCCGGTTTTGATTACCGCGTTCCTCCAGGAATCGTGGTCAAGCCCGGCGATTGGGTTGAAGTTCCCTTCCGCAAACGCTCGCTTTTGGGGATCGTTTGGGAACTAAGGGAGGCATCGGACTATCCCGGTGAGCTGCAAGATATTCGGCGTGGGCTAGGGCATGCTCTTCCGGCACACCTGTTTCCGCTCCTTTCCCACCTGAGCCAGGAAGCCTGCACGGCCTTAGGGATGACCATTGCCCATGTGGTTCCCAAACCCGTCGGTATGCGCGCCAGGGCGCCGCGGCTGCCGTTCGCCTATGCCGAACCGGAAAAGAAAATCGAGCTGACCGATGAACAGAAAGGTGCCGTGGCGGCCATCGTCGAGGGAATGGGGCAGGGCAGGAAATTCCTCCTTTTCAGTCCACCGGCGGCTGGGAAAACGGAGGTCTTCCTTGCTTGCGCGCGCCAAGCTCAAGATGCGGGATTGACCTCCCTTCTTTTGGAGCCGGAGATCTCCCTTCTTCCTCAGCTTTGGGCGCGGGCGAGGAGGGCCTTGGGGGAAGCCCCTGCGGTGTATCACGGCGAACTTCCCGCAAGTACCCGCTGGCAGATCTGGCAGGACAGCCTACATGGGCGCGTTTCCGCGGTGGTGGGCACGCGTTCCGCCGTCTTTCTCCCTCTCCCTCGATTGGGACTCATCGTCCTCGATGAGGAAGGCGAGCCCGCCTACAAGGAGGAGATGGCCCCGCATTACCACGCGCGGGACGTGGCGGAAGCCCGAGCGGAGCGCGAAAACGTCACAGCGGTCCTGAGTTCCGCTGCACCCTCGGTGGAGACCTTCTACCGCGCGGAACGCGGGGAGATCGAGCTTGTCCAGCTGACCCGGCGTGTGGCCGGCCACCTGCCTGAGGTGCGCGCCGTCCCCAAAGGGGAAGAGGTGATTGGTCCGGAACTGCAACAGGCTATGACTCGTCATCTCCTTCGGGGCGGACAAGTCCTTCTGTTTCTGAACCGCCTGGGCTACTTCACCGGGGCTTCGTGCCGGCGGTGCGGGGAGATCCTGCGCTGCCCAGGGTGCGAAGTCCCGCTGGTATTCCACCTGGTCGAGAAGGTTTTCCGCTGCCATGCTTGTGGGCAGGAGTTTTCCGACCCCGCTTGTGGCAAGTGCGGCGGCACACGCCTTCGCCTGTTTGGTGCCGGCACCGAGAGGGTCGAGCACGAGGTCCGGCGACTGTTTCCAGGAACAGTGGTCGCACGGCTGGACCAGGAGACCGCGAAGGATCGCGATCGCATCCTTGCGGATTTCGCGGCGGGAAAGATCCAGGTTCTGGTGGGCGCACAGATGGTGGGGAAAGGTCTAGATTTTCCCAAGGTGACCCTTGTGGGCATTGTGGACGCGGATCAACTCCTGGCTGCGCCGACTTTTTACGCCGCGGAGCGTGCATTTCAGCTCGTCCTTTCCGCCATCGGCCGAGCGGGACGGGGACCTTGGCCCGGTGAGGTCGTGGTCCAAACAAACATGCCGGAGTTCTACCCCCTGGCTTCCGCTCTCCGCGGGGATTACCACAGCTTTTACCGTGAGGAACTTAACTTTCGCCGCATGTGTCGCTATCCCCCGTTCTGCAGGATGGTGCGGGTCCTAGTGCGGGGAAAACAGGCCGAGTCCCAAGCGGAGAAGATCGCCACAGCTTTGGCCGAGAAGGGATTGGAGGTGCTGGGCCCAGCACGGCTCCACCCGCTGCGGAATGAGCCGCGGTTTCAGCTTCTGGTGCGCGGCGGAAAAGACGTGGCCCAGTTGGTGAGCCAGGCTTTGCCTAAGGTTCCGCCGAGCGTGCGGGTTGAGCCGGATCCTCTGTGGCTCGGTTAATACAAGGGCCAAAAGCCTCGCTCATGCCAAATCCGCCGGCGTAGTTCCTCATCCAAGGCGGCGAGCAGCTCAAGGTGCGTTTGTTCCCACCGGGCCAGGGAGGTGTACAGGTTTGCCAGTTCTGGGGGAGCTTCCTTGGCTTTTTCGGTGTAGAACCTCACGGCTCGCTCTTCCAAGGCCATCCCCGCGTAGATGGCCGCGGCCTCGAACTCCGCAGCCTCGATCTCTTTTTTCACGGCCTCGGTGAGTACCTCCGCGGAGAAGTCCATTTGCTCTGAGCCTGGTATTTTCACTTGTCCCGTGCGCATTAACTCGCTGAGGACTTTGGCCAAGTACTCCTTGTGGCGCGCCTCCTCTTTGGCAAGGATGGTGAAGATCTCCTGAACCCCCGGTGCTTGGGCCGAACGAGCGGCGTGCTCGTAAAAGGCACGGCCACGCTCTTCAAGGAGAATCGCCCCCTTCAGGACATCCTCGTGGGTCTCCAAGTTCCCCCCTTTCTCCTTCATTGTACGGCGAGGTTGCGTGTTCTTCGTGGGTGATGACCACCAACAGCTCCTGCCTTCGTCCCAAGGGAATGTGGCAGCGAAGCCGTCCATCTCGCGCTTCGCCGCATCCTATGACCTCGCCATCCAAGCATAACGCCACGTATCCCTGGGGGAGGTCGGGTTTGGGGAGGGCACGGCCCAAGAGGAGGGACCGGAGCTCGGGCCGGGAGACCTCCACCCGGCGAGCTCGGATCAGAGGTCCCAAGGCTTGAAGGCCAAAGCTTGTGGGCTTAAGGCCATGGGATTGGATACGGAACAGCCGAATCCCCAGAGCATGGACGCGCAGCCCTTCCGGCCAGTCCTCAGCGGTGGTGAGCCAAATGGAATCCCCACGCAACACTAGATTACCCGGGGGTTCTTGCACCCCGAACGCCCGGAGCATATCGCGCGCTTCTTCAACCGGATCTTTGGAGGACGGCAATGAACCCTCCTTCAGAGTCCAAATGATGCGGATAGAAGCGCACAGCTTTTTTAAGTTCCGGTCCGAAATTCATGGTCCCAAAGTTCTCCAGGCCTCGCGCGTGGGGCACTGGGGGCTCAAAAGGGATGAGCTCCGCTAAACCTCGCTCCAGAACGTAGCTCACAACGCCCTCGTTTTCCTCAGGGGCCAGGGTGCAGGTGGCATAGACCACCCGTCCGCCGGGGCGCACGAGCTCTAACGCCCGCACCAGGAGCTTCTTTTGCAGCGCAGCCAGGCGTTGAATCGTCCCAGGCGAGGCGCCATGGCGCAGATGGGGGTAACGCCGGGCCACCCCCTCCCCAGAACAAGGGGCATCCACCAGGACGCGATCAAACCAGGCCGTACCGGGGAACCGCTCGCCTGGGCACTCGGTGACCACCACGCACCGTATTCCCAAGCGATAGACGTTGGAAAGAAGCGCTTGAATGCGCTTTGGCGAAACATCATTGGCCACAACGAGACCCTGATCCCCCATATACTGGGCTATCTGGGTAGCTTTCCCGCCGGGAGCGGCACAGAGGTCCAGCACGCGCTCCCCCGGTGCCGGGGCCAGGGCCTTCACGGGAAAAAGCTGGGTGCTCTCTTGAACGTAGAAATACCCCAGCCAGTGTTCCAGGGTGTTTCCGACGGAGATGGGGCCGGTGACGTGGAAGCAGGTGGGGTCCCAGGGAAGAGGCTGAAGCATGAATCCTTTGCGTTCCAGGCGACGTTGCAGTGTTTCTGGATCGATGCGCAGGGTATTGGTGCGGATCACAGTGGGCAAGGGACGTTGGAGTGCCTCCCAAAACGCGTGCCAGTCGTCGATGATCTCCTTGTATCGTTCCACACGGAATGATAATCCATTCCCCGGCCGTCTGCAGCCGCTTGTTCCGCGTCTCCGAGAAGCTTAGACTTGCTAACTTGTGATCGTGCGGAAGCTCTCGCGAAACATTTGGGCGGTGAGCTTGACCAGCTTTCTTATGGACATCTCTTCCGAGATGGTCCTGAATTTGGTTCCCCTCTTTTTGGCCAATGTGTTGGGTGCGGGAGGCACGATCATCGGCGCCGTGGAAGGGGTGGCGGAGTCCGTGGCCGCGCTGCTGCGCGTGTTTTCAGGATACCTCTCCGATCGGTGGCGGAAAAGGAAATGGCTGGCAGTTTTGGGTTATGGTATTTCCGCTTTGAGTAAACCGCTTTTCTTTTTCGCGGCGTCCTGGTGGCATATAGCCTTGGCCCGCTGGGTGGACCGGGTCGGGAAAGGGGTCCGCACCGCACCCAGGGATGCGCTCGTCGCGGACTCTGTGGACGCCCACAATCGAGGATTGGCTTTCGGCCTTCATCGCGCAGCCGACACCGCCGGCGCCTTCTTGGGGATTTTGGGAGCGTTGTTGGCCGTACGTTTTTCCCAAGGGACGACGTTTGCCCTCCAGGCTGGTGTTTTTCGCGCCATCGTGCTGATCAGCGTGGTTCCCGCGGTGTTGGCTGTGCTTGCCCTGGCCCTTTTGGCCAAGGAGCCCGCCAGCCCTGGCTCTCTGGTCCGCCCTAGGCTACGGTTTCGCGGTTTGGGGCGCCCGTTTTTCCTCTTCTTGGGCCTTGTGGGACTTTTTGAGCTCGGGAACTCCGCGGACGCGTTTTTGGTCCTCCGGGCCCAAACCTTGGGGGCAAACGTCCTCGCCATCCTGGGCATGCTGGCCGTGTTCAACTTGGTGTACGCGCTCGTTTCCACCCCGGCCGGGGCTCTTTCCGATCGCATCCCGCGCCGAAGCCTCATCGTGGGGGGCTGGCTTTTCTACGCCCTCGTGTACCTCAGCATCGGACTAGCGCGGGAAAGCTGGCAGATGTGGACGATTTACGGGGCCTACGGAATTTATTACGGCGTGGCCTACGGCACGGCTCGCGCTCTCATCGCTGACATTGTTCCCGCCGAGCTCCGGGGCACCGCTTACGGCGCGTACGCCACGGTGGTGGGGGTCATGGCCTTCCCCGCCTCCCTCATCGCCGGGATCCTGTGGGACGCCCTTGGCCCTTCCGCGCCCTTTTTCTTCGGCAGCGCTTTGGCCTTTCTGTCTTCCCTAGGTCTAGTTGTTGTGTTCGGACGCTTGGCCCCTCGCACCCAGTAGAATCCGCTTGCCCAAAGTTTCCGGACGTGATTTGTAAGGTCAATCACTGACTCACGTCCGCCTCTCTCACCCTGAAGTACCATCGTGAACTTGCCTCCTGGCCTCATTCCGCGCTCTCCTGAACATCATACTCGCCTTTGCTATGCGCACACGAGTTCTCAGCGTTTGCGGCGTGGTGGTGTGTGCATCCTTTTGGGCTTGGGCGAATCACCCCCCACGTGCTCACAGCAGTGTGATCTTCGCCGAGCCCAATAAACCGGTGGAGATCCAGCTTTTTGCCGAGGACCCTGATGGAGATCCCCTTACTTTTGAATTCCTTGAGCCTGTGAATTTCGGCCATTTCCTTGGCGCCCCTCCTTCGTTGGTCTACTGGCCGACACCAGGGTTTACTGGCACGCTGCGCCTTTCCTTCCGCGTTAGCGATCCCTACGGCGCTTTCGATCTGGCTTTTTTAGAGATCCGGATAGGGCAGATGACCCCATCCCTGCGCATCGTCACCAAAGGATCCCAATCCCCGTTCCTTCCTCAACTTGTTGACTTTCTCCTGCAACAGGGGGTGAGGACGTGGTATGTGGTGGACTTGGAGCCGCGCACGTTCCCTCCCATGGTCGTTCCCTTTGTTTTCGCCGCTTCGCATTCCGCTTTCCAAGTGTTCGTGATCGGGCCCCTGGAGGCCCCAGAAATCCACAGGGTTGAACAGGGCTCCAGCTATGTCTTCGCTGCAGATCTGCGCTTTGCCTCGCCTGGGGAGTACTTTTTCTTGGCCCTCAGTGGCGACCAAGCGTTTTCGTATCCCTTCAGGATTGCCCTGCCCAAACCCATTCAAATTCTTGCTCATGCTGGCGGAATGTAACGCAAATTACATATCCGAACGTAATAAGAATGACAGACGAGCCACGTAACTGTGCCTATACTGAATCGGACAAAAGGGGGTGTATATGCTTGCTTGGAAACGAAGGCTGTTGACCTTCGTTGTGTTCTTTTCCCTGGCGGCAGGGGCAGCCGTACCCCCTGGAGTTGAGATCTTTCCTGTTCAGGTGGTGTTCGTCCGGCCAGACACGCCCACCCCGGTGGTCCTTGCAGTGGGTGCTCCTGAGGACTTGGCGCAGCTGGACTTTCTCATCATTGAACCCCCCCAGTACGGAGTTCTTCTGGGCATCCCTCCTGATCTCGTGTACCTGCCTCAGCCAGGGTTTATGGGCACCGATTGGGTCAGCTTCTTAATCCGCACCCAGGATGGGCAAATCATCGACTTTGGCACGATCAGACTCCGCGTTCTTGGCCCTGCAGAGATCTCTGCGCTTGCCTTACGATTCGAGGGGGGCTTTACGTTTTCCGGGCCCATGCTAGCCCTAGACTCCTACAATTTTCTATTCAGCACATACGCGCGCTTTCAGTACGTCGAGACCCAGGCTTTGGCATCCTGGGGTTTGGCCGGGTTCACTAGCTTCCAAACCGTGGCCAAGGCAGAGCTAGAGGGGACCTGGCCAGTCCCATGGCGTTTGCCCATAACGTCCACCCTCAACTTCAACCCGGCTGCGCTCGCCCTCACCTCTTGGACAGTAGATGCCCGGACCACGATCGTGGGTTGGAACCTCAGCTACTACTTTTACTATTCTGGCAGCGATCCAGAGACAAGCTCCTATTCCACCTTCACCGTTCAGGGATCTGTCGATCGACTCTTTCTTCTCATCCGCACGAGATTCGCCCCCCTCACCCCTACATTCGCTGAGCAAGTTCTCACTCTTCGTGGGCCGTGGCTGTGCGAGAACTGCCCCATTAAGTGGGAAATGGAGTATGTCTACAAAAAGACGGGCTTTGACCGCCTCAGCTTCACAATCCGCGAGGTGCCCATTCCTTGTCCAGGCTGTGGACCGCTCAGCACCTATTTGGACGTGAAAATCACGTTCACCACGACGGAGAAAAAAGTGGAGCCTGCACTGCGCCTGGTGGCTGGGATCGTGGCCTGTGTGCGGCCCTTGGTCAGCTTGCTTACACCCGGCACAGGTCTTGGGATCTCCGGCTTCGACCTGTATGGAGTGGAAATCCGGTGTGATCTTCCAAATGGATATAAAGCCCGCTTCGCCACCTCCTTTAACCCGGGGAGAGACTCCGCGGTCACCGGCTACACTCAATTTTTCGAGGTGCTCCAGTGGGAAGGGCCCGTGGTTCCATGCTGTGGCTCACCCGGCTGGTGGCAAGTCTCGCTCTTCTTCCGTCGCGAGTCTGGATACCTTTTCGGCTTGGGCATGACCGATATCAGTTTGTATTTTCCTCTTTCGCGCCAGATGCTTGTGAACGTACGTCTCAAAAGCGGCCTTGTTGACCCAGCGGATCCCACGAAGGGTTGGATTCTGATCTGGGGCTGGAAAGGGCTGTTCTAAAGGGGATCTAACCTTGGGTTTAAGCTACAAAAATCAAAAGGGGCAGGGCATGCCCCGCCCCTTTTTCACTTTTACGCTGGACGCAGCGCCAACCGAAGCACGAGGTAAGCATCGGGTGTGAACATGATCACCACGTAATAACTGCCCACATCAAGCCCTTCGGTGGGGAAGGTTAGTGTCAAGGTTTTGGTGAGCTCGTTCCAAGCGACTTCATAGGCATTCGAGGACAAGAAGAACACATTGAGGATGGTCCCGTCATTGTTCAACCGCACAATGGCCACCGATGGGGTTTCCGCGGGCTTGGCCACGAGACTGCGGGTCAAGCTCACTTTCTGACCTTGCACGGCTTGGAACGGCGGCTCGCCGTGAATGGAGAGAACCTCTGATTGCACAATTGACCCGTCAGACACCAAAGGTGGGCGGGTAGGATTAACAGTAAAAGGTGGATTAGCAAGACCTGGAACGAATCTCAAACGACCCTGATACCTATCTCCTCTCGGCACTCCTCCGGGACCCCAGTCGTTAGTTGCGGCTGTAGGACCTCCTTGAGCCCTGAAATACTGAGAAAGAGATGGCAAATCATATCTGGTGAGGACAACATTAGATGCATCTCCTGCCAATACATCGTCGTAAGGCATCACTTCAGTGGGGGCAATGGAGAACGAAATCCTTTCGTTAGGGACGGGGTTGTCGTTTGCGTCGTAGACACTGGCAATCAACCTTGCTTCGGTGGGTTCTCCCGTAACAGTATTGACAGCAATTCTTGGTGGGTCAACAGTAAAGAAGGCTTTGGCAACAGGACCTGGGAGTTGGAAGATGCCAACGGCTGCCTCGCCATAGAGCGATGCACCGCGATTAACTCTTGCTCGGATAGTGACCGGTTGAGCCTTACGGGATGAATAGTAGGTGATAGAAACCTGCACGACGCCCAGAGTGTTGTCACTGTCGCCGGTGCTGTTGTCAATGATGTTGAAGGTCAAAATACCCATGCTATTGCTGGCGAGTCCAGCAGGCGGCACGAACAACCCGAACGGATCTGTTGATTCTAAAGTTACCTCAATTTGTTCATTTGGGTTCAATCCTCGCACGATTAAGGTCAAAGTAGTGTTGTTGGGTGTTCTAAGGGGCTGTCTATCGGCAGGGTTTGTTGTCGCATCGTTGGCGCTGACATAGATATTTGACTGACTCGTCCGTAACTCCATGGGAGCAACAACTTGGGTTGGTAAGAGGTTAAGGTCAAGAGATTTGGTTACCTCTAACCCGTCTTGTCTAACGGCTCTAACGGTCAACCGAGTCAGTTGAGAGGTATTAGTTGGGTTGTTGTTGCGGATGCGGATGGTGGCGCGTCCGTTCAGAGTCGTGCTAACGGATTCCAGCACACCATAAGCACCAACCAATTCAGCGCTAAATCGGATATTGTTGGGCATTTCGGTAGTGGGGTTGAAAATGGCTGAGACATTTGCCACCTCGTTGGGTGGAATATCGCTGCGGTCAGGAACCAAGTCAATACTGGCTATGTTACCGACGGCAAAACTAACTACAGTGAAGGCAACGATTTCTTGCCCACCAAGTCCAATTGCCTTACCAAAAACCCGCACGCGTCGGGTGAAGTTGCTGGAAGTCAAGGTGACTTGGGCGACACCATTGGCGTCCGTTAAGGTGGCAGGTGGTGAGATTTGCCCATCGTCAGCGCCGAAGAAAACTGGGGCATTGGCGACTGGGTTACCAACTGCATCGCGAACATTAGCAACAATAGTCGTAGAGGTCGGTAGGGTTGGATGCCCTTGTACACCGATGATAGATAACGCTGCACTCAAAACAATCGCACCTGGTGGACCTGCAAGTTGAGTGAACTGAACTATCTTACTGACACTTCGTCCAGTAGATGGATCTGTTACACCGGGGAGATCTATCTGCAAAGTAAAGTCTCCAGCCCTTGTGGATGCATACATGTCCACAGTGTATCGGTTTTCTTGGGTTGGACCAGAGCCAAATTTTTGCAAGTTTCCACTCACAGTTGCAAGTCGTTTCGCGCCAGCATTGCTGCCCTCAATGACATCAAATAGGATGTTCCCTTCCGATGCAAGCAAAGTCACTGTTGGATTGGAAGGCATTGGACCACGAACGATGATCTGGATTTGCTTCTTATTGTTGCCAGGCACTCCGTCTAACGGCAGCCTCGCACTTGGGTCAAGGCTATTGTTGCTGGATACGACGAGGCTGAATGGAGTTGTTGGAATGATTTCAATGCGAGGCTTCAGAGTCACTGTAGTGCTCTTGGTCTTCTTAGTTCCATCTATGGCGACAATTTCTGCGCTTACTGTAGCAATCCTCTGTGCGGTCAGTGTACTAGGACCTCTAAATTCAACTGTTGCTTGCCCATTTGTTACTGTAGCGACAACTGCGCTACCCGTTTGTGTTCCAACTGTCAAGTTCCCAACATCAGTTGCTACTCGGAAGCGTGTTCCGTCTGGAGCAGGCAGTTGAATCGTGATATCGCTCTCAGTCACACCATCATCAGGGATAGTGTTTGGATTGGCACTTATGGCAGTGATGTCAGGGACATTCGCTGCATATCTAATGCGCCCGATCCCTGTTGCTGCTCCAGACCTTGCCTGAACAGTAAATTCACCAGTTGCTTGTGAACTTGAAAGGGTGACGGAGGCGCGACCATTAGCCGTCGCTACGGTGTTGGTAGGTGAGAACGAACCTTCCCCTTCAAGCACAGAGAAGGTGACTTGAGTTCCGTCACGGACATTGTTACCGACTGCGTCACGAACGGTCACACCGACTGTGGCTTCTGTTGGAGTTCCTGCCCCAGGGACAAAGATGAAAGGAACACCATCGGGAGCAGTTTGAGCACCGCTGAAACTAACCACTATATTGGCTGGATTACCGGGCATCACAGTAATTGTCGCCGTTTGCTCCCAATTGCCCATCTGGGCTTTCAAAGTGACTTGACCAGGAGCAGTAGAGGCATAGAAGGTGACCACCGCTCGTCCACTGCTATCAGTAACGACTTGAATACCGCCAAGGCTTGTGTTGCCTTGTGCGTCTTCCCATAAACCGTTAGTGTCTGAGGATGAAAGGAAGACAGTTGCATTGGGAACAGGCAAGTTCAAAATATTCTCAAGCACCGTAACTGTTACACTCGTCTTGTTAGGCTCGGGTCCAAGGGCTTGACGCTGCGCTGGGTTCAAAGCGTTGCTGGAGGAAACGGACAAAGTTGTCGTTGCAACCTGCAACGGTTGCAAAACTGGAGGGTGGGTTGGTCTCGTCAATTTGATTTGAACTGTCCCTGCAACGATATTGCCTTGAGGATTTGCAACTTCAACTTTAACTGTTGCAGTCGTATCAACAGCAACAGCCTCGCTTATGAATGTGGCTTGAGCAGAATTACCTGCAACTGGGACGCGCGCACTCCTTTGACTTTGACCAGCAGCGTCAATGAAACCTATGTCAGTAGCAAAGAGGACACGAGTTCCATCAGGGATAGTGCCTGTAAATGTTGCGTTAATCTGAGAAGTTGATCGCTGAGAAGTTGCTTGTCCGTCACCGAGAACAGTGTCTGGCGAAGCAGTAACAGTTATACTCGTCACATTAACGGCAAAAGCAACAACCGTTGAACCCTCTACTGCAGGTGTTTCCTGCTCAGGTGTTTCCTGCTCTAGAACGCGGGCACTTGCCTTGACAACGAATCGTCCAGTATCTGGAGTGCTGCTCAAAACCGAAGAAGCAACACCGCCTACTGTCGTGACACTGCTTGGTGTCAAAGTTCCAGCCTCTGCAGTGAAGGTGACAAGTGTCCCATCTTCAACAGTGTTTCCTACAGCGTCAAAGACACGAGCAGTCACAGTCGTGGTCGTAGGTGTTCCTGCACCAGGGACGAATATGACATTAGGTTGTGGTGTCGGGATAATGACGGTAGCAGGTATTCCGGGACGCTGGCGAACCGTCACTGATTGAGTGGCGAATGGACGGTTCTGAGCGTCTCTCAGTTCCGCCCTAATGACTACATTACCAGCGGTCTTTGATGCATATACCTGAACTGAGGCTCTACCGTTAGAGTCAGTTTTGACGATAGTGTTACCCAAATCTTTGCCTTCTTCGTGGACGAACAAGACTCTTCCATCAGTTGCTGTTACGAAGACCGAGACAGCCAAAGGTGCAGGGTTACCTTGCCCGTCAACAACTTGGATTGTCATCGTCACGAAATTATTGCGAGGGTCGGTAATTCGCAACGACCGACGATCAGCAGGGTTATTATTGTTATCCGAAGATGATACCGACATTTCATTCGCTGATAAAGCGATGACCAATTGACCTCCCAACTGAATCAATGGGAACTGAGCCTGAAGGTTAGGCAGTTCTGTCTCAGCAGGAACTGGACCAAAGTTCTGACCGAAAACAGTGCCGAAGGCTTGAGCGACAAGCCTTGCCCTAACGCCTGGGCGAGTTCCCGCAATAAAAGCGACCTCAGCATCGCCATTCAAAGTAGGCACATTGTCGCGAAGGAAACTTCCAGCATCGGTGGTTATCTGGTTTATGTTGGTTTCACTTCGGGCAGAGAAGAAGACATTCGTTCCATCGGCAACAGGGTTATTGTTGGCGTCGCGCACTCTCGCAGTGACAGCAATTTGAGAGCGTCCGTCAGCAGGAACCATCAAAGGAGTTGCTACAACAGTAACCTGTGCTGGCGGACCAGGCAAAATGTCAAGAGTGATGCTACCTGAAGCACCACCAGATTGAGCGTTGATGGTAACTTGCCCTGTCGGGCTTGGTGGGGCAATGTAAATTGCCCGAGCAACACCAGCAGCATTTGTCACTGCCGTCGCTTGAATAGTTCCTGCAGAAGCATTGAATTGAACAACAGCACCGCTGACAGGGTTGTTATTCTCATCAACAACTGTAGCGGTAATCTCGGTGCGAGAGTAGACAGTTAAGCCAGCATATTCTGGGCGAGGTGGTAGAGAAACGACGAGGTTCGTTCGGGATGCACTGAGCGACATAACGCTGGGAGAACTTGCACCGAAAGTGAGCGAGAGGGTAGCACTGATTGTCCCCACCTGAGCCCTCAAGAGGTATGAGCCTGCTGTCCGTGGAGCGACAACCGAGACGGTCGCTTGCCCTGTATCATCAGTAGTTACCACAGGTGGGGTGATTGTCAAGGTCGGTGTTGAAGTGAACTGAACCTGAACATTGGGGACAGCATTACCATGTGCGTCCTTAACCGTTGCAGTTACACGAATTTCTGTCTGACCATCTGCAGGTGCAGATGTCGGATTGGCGACAAGTTCAATGGTTGCGGGAGAACCTGGCACAAGGGTTACTACTGCTTGACCTGAGATTGCTCCAACGGAGGCAGTTAATGTCACTGAGCCAGCACGAGTGCCGGAACGGTAAACAACATCAACACTCTCCGTTGCGCCAGAAGAGACTTGAGTAATTGGATTCCCTTGCAAGTCTTCAAACCGACCTTGTGTCGGGCTCAAGGAAAGCAGGATTGTTTGGTTCGGCATCGGGTTGCCGAGCCTGTCACGAACAGTTATGGTTACACGAGTGAAACTTTGTCCATCAGCAACAAGTTGAGTTTGTTGAGGTTGAATTTCAACGGAAGCGACAACGGGGGCTCGCAATGTTAATGTCAATTGCGCTGGCGACACTCCCGTGACGATTGGGTTGGGAGCAACAGTTATAGTGACGGTGGTGTCAGTTGCGACAACAGCCGTCCGGTAGGTTGCGATGACTTGCCCGTTATCATCAGTTATGGCATCGCTTGGATCGGTAGAATAAGGATCGTCAAATCTTGGGTCAACGGTTAGTGTCCCAACACCTTGCAAACTGACCTTTAGTGGCAAACCTGCAACAGGTCGGGAGGCTGCATCCAAAGCAGTTATGGTCAACTGAACACTATCCTGCCCGTTGCCCGAAAGTTCCCGTCGGTTGCCTTGAGGCATGATAGTGATGGTTGCTGTTGAGAATGGCGTAGCAGCAGATTCTGGTGAACGCCTACCAGGGACACCAAGTTTGTCAACCAACTCAACGGCATAGTAGTAACGAGTTCCGTTTGTCACATTTCTGTCAACATACCTTCCATCTGTAGGGATTGGCAAGACATCTTCTGGATGGATGGGGCGCAATGTTGTAGCGGAAGTTCCACCCTTTGTCGTCACGCGGAAGATGCGAACTCCTGCCTTGTCAATTTGCCATTCAGGGTCTGCTTGGGCTTGATCCAAAATTGGCTGCAAATCAATGACAACCTGACCACTGCCGGGAATGACCCTCGGTGGGGTGGTCAAACTTGGAGGTGGTGTGTTGGGAGTGACTTCAGCGATATTTGACCATGCTCCTCTTTGACCACTTGTGTCAACTGCTCGGACGGCATAACGCAACCTTTGATAACCTGTCAAGTTGTTGACAGGTGTTGGCATGAAGTTAGCGACATTGTCAATGTATGTCGTGGTCGTGACATTGCTAGCAATAATCGCGTTGTCAAACTCACTTCCACCTTGTTGGCGAAGTCTCGGAGTAGTTTGTTCAAGTCGTCGGATAATGGTTGGTGGCGTGGTGAGTGTTGGGACTGAGCGACCTGCTCTTTCAATCAAACCGCGGGAAACCCTCGTCTCTTGAACGTCAATTCTCGCTACCTCGTAGTATGCGACATCTGGGTCAGGCGGTGCTTGCCAAGTCAAAGTGACAAGTTTCGTTGTCGGGTCAAACCTTGCCGCCAAGTTAAGTGGCGCTTGAGGGGCTAAGTTTCCTGGTGTAGCAACGACAGTTGCACTCGGTGCGCTTAACAAACCGAAGGAACTAACTGCCCGCACAACATACTGGTAGGCAACATTGTTCTGCAAGCCCCTGTCCATATATGTTGTCGTCCTGACAGTTGTTTCATCAGCAATTTGAACACCATTTCGGTAAATTCGGTAACCAATGACCAAACCTGCAGGGTTAAGGTCACTCCATGTCAACCTGACGGCAGCATCCAATCCTTGTGCT
>CALKFO010000021.1 GCA_938084765.1 Candidatus Bipolaricaulota bacterium
GCGCGATGCGAAGCCGCTTTCGGAAGGGGCGATGAGATGTACAAAGCGCATATTGCCCTTGGGCATGGGAAGGATGGGCTTTCAAGATCCCCGTCCGGGCATCCGGACAAGAGCATTATAGCAGTTCCGCGAAGATTTGACCGCGTCTAGTGGGCGTGGTGGGAAATGCGGCTGGAAAGGTTCGCCCCAAAACTACCGCCTGGGATAGTGTCCTTTGCGCCGTGTCAAGTGGGGGGTGGGACTGTGGTATGGGTCACTTCAGGTAAAAAGGGCTATAGGGTTTCCCCGAAAGGATTGCGCCCTTGAGCCGGTAGGCCTGCATCTCCAGAAGCTCCCCGTAGGTCTTGCGGGGACCCAGCGGGTGGGTGGCCTCCTCCTGGAAACGTTCCTCCAGAAGGGTGATGAGGGTCCGGCGGCCTTCCTCGTTGAGGAAGACACCCCCATTCCGCTCCTCCGCGTGGGAGGGGAGCAGCTTTCCCCGGCGGAAAGCCTGCACCACCACCGCGTCCACCACGGGGATGCGAAACTCCTCCATGAGGTCCAGGGCCAAGGCGGGTTGCCGGCGGCCTTCCCCGTGCAGGAAGCCCACCTCCGGATGCAGGCCTGCAAGGCGTACCGCCAAAAGCGCCCGGCCCAGAAGCAGAGCGTACCCATAGGAAAGGGCCGCATTCACCGGGTCCCGGGGGGGCCTCCGGGTCCGACCCTGGAAGCCGTACTGCGCTAGGAGCTGGCCGAGCCCGGCAAAATACGCCCGCGAGCCCAAGCCTTCCGCGCCCCTTAAACGGTCCAGCTGTGGGGACCTTAGGGCGTACTCCAGGGCCTCCGCCACCGCCTCCCTCCCGGGTAACCCGTAGCGCTTCAACATGGCCACCGCCGAGCGCAACTTCCCCACCACAAAGGCCCGGGCTAGGGGCAGAGGGTCTTGGGAAAACTGCGCCCGCAGGTGGTCGGGGTGCAGGTCCAGGGGGGATCCGGCCATCCCGTAGAGAAAACCCTCCAAGGAGAGGAAAAGCACAGGCACCCCCTGGCGCAATAGGAAGGTGAAGGCCGGGGTGGAAAGGCGCACGTGGCCCCAGACCACCACTTGGCGCACCTGACGGACCGGGTAGGAGCGGAGGACCGTCCCTTCCCTCTCCAGCAGCAAGCGGCCTTGGCGGAGGCGCAGGGTGGCCCCTTGGGTGAGGAGGTGGAGGACCATCAGAACTTGGGCCAGGGAGGAAGGGGCCTAAGCCGGGGGTCCAGCTCCCCCAGGAAGTCCAGCAGGCTGCGGTAGTCCTCCTCCTTCACCGGCTGGGTACCGTGGGCCAGGATGCTCTGGTGCCGACGGGCAAGCAGACCCTGGAGGCGCCTCCTTTCCCCGTAGAGCCTCTGGGCCAGGGTGCCTTGGTGGCCGAAGGCCAGGTCCAGCTCAAAGGCGGCCTCCAGGAGCTCCATGAGCCCCTTGGGCCGCAGGATGCGCTCCCGCAGAGCCTCGGGGAAACCCTCGGGCCAGGTCTTGGGGTCCTTCAGGACAAACCCCAGCCTTTCGTGGACGTCCGCCTCCGCCGCCAGCTCCAAAGCCCGGTAAAGGCGGGCCAGGGCGTCGTCGTACCGGCCCACCTCCGCCCGCCTTTCCGCATTGGCCAGGAGGTCCTGGAGGAGGGGGAAACTGGGCCTATCCCCCTCGGCCACCACCTTTTCCAGATGCTTAAGCCCTTCCTCCAAGCCCTTCAGCACCCGCACCTTGGCCCCGTGCCCCCAGGCCTCAGCCACCGCCAGGGCCACGGGCAGATGCGCCCGGAGCCGGTGCCAGGCCTCCTTGTGCTGGAAACGGTCCCACTCCATAAGCCCCCGCACCACCTCCTCGAGGGCCCCATAGAACCGCTCCTCCGAGGGAGTGAGGGGTTTTTGCCGCAAGGCTTCCAACTCCGCAAGGGCCATCCCCAGGTTGAGGGCGTTCCACGCGCGGGTGAAGCCCGCCCATTCCCTCAGGCCCAGGCGGCTGGTGGGGTCCTCCAAAAGGCGAAGCCTCTCCTCTCCCGGCAGCACCCGGCCGGTTTCCCGGTCCCGCCGGCCTCCTCCCACATAGCTGAAGACCACGCCCCTTCCGCTCAGGGCCAGGACCAGCCCCGCGGCCATGGGTTTGGTCCCCCCCGTGAGGTCCGCCACCAGGGCGGTGGCCTCCCACTCCAAGGCCTTCCTCAGGGCCTTCAGGGCCTTTTGGTAGGCCTCCAACAAGCTCTCGGCATCCTCCAGGAGGACGGTGTAGTGGCGGAGGCTATCCCCGTAGTCCCGGACCAGGTCCGCCACCACGGGCAGGGTGTCCTGGCTGGCCAGGAAGACCACGCCCTCCGGGGTGTGCTGGGAAAGGGCCTCCTCCAGGGGAGCCCGGGTGGTGCCCACGGTGAGGATGAGGACCTTCATGGCCCTATTATGATGGTTCTCAGGGGCAGCAGAAAGGAGGCCGGTGTGGAGAAGGAGCTCATCGTGGCCTTTTTGGGTACGGGAAACTACCGGGAGGTGGACTACCTGCTTGACGGCCAGAGTTACACCACACCCTTTACCCAGGTGGCGCTGGCGCGCCACTACCGGGACCAGGCCCACACGGGTATGCGCCCCGACGCCATGCCGGGACTTACCATACAAGGAAAGGTAGAGGAGCTGCGGCGAGAGCTGGAACACCTCCTCGCTTTGGGATAGGCTCAAGAGAAGAGTCACTCCCCTACCCCAGCGGAAGGGGGTTGGGGCTGGAACACCTTCACCCTGCCAAACCCCAAGGCGGTCTTGGCCCCCACCCCGGCGTAGAAGGCGAACCGCCCCAAGGCCCAAAGCCAGCGGAGCTCCTCCTCCGTGGCCTTGGGCAGGTGGTACACCAC
>CALKFO010000022.1 GCA_938084765.1 Candidatus Bipolaricaulota bacterium
AGTACTCGAGCTTGGCCTTGAGCACGGCCTTGAGGTAGTCGGCCTGGGCCTGAGTCAGCTTCCCCTCGGCCACGGCCTCGTCGATCATCTCAACCCGTGCCTCGTACATCGCCGAAAGGAGGGCATCCTCCGTGACCCCCAACTTTTCCGCCACACGGGCCACGAACGTCCGGCGCGCGCTTTCGGTGGTCTGCGCGTAAACCACGTACCCTACCGTGCCCACCGTCAAAAGCCCCACGAGCACAAGCACCCAAAGCTTCCGGTTCCTCCGCATATGCATCACCTCCTGAGCTTCCATTCTCCCCCTGCCGTGTGCAGAGGCGATACGATCCCTGTGGAACTTTGGTGGAGGGTTTTCCCTGGGCTTCGGCCGGCCCAGAGGTCCGTGGGGCCGAGGACGGTCCAAAGCTCAGAACCCCGGGGCCCATGGGATCCTACACCTCGTTCCAGACCCCTTTATCCCCCGCGGGCGCGGCCCACCAGCCCTCAGGCGGAGAGAAACCGCAAGGTGTCCTGGCTGAGCAGCGCCACCCCGCGATAGAGGAAGGTGATTTGGCGGAACGCCGCCAGGAGGTCGAACTCGGTGAGGGCGCTCACGCAGTCCTTGGGGACGACCACCTGAAGGCCGCGCAACGCGGCCGATCCCGCGGCGTGCAGCACACAGATGTTGGCCACCGTGCCCGTGATCACCACATGCTCCACCCCGCGAGCCTGCAAAAGTCCCTCCAATTCGGTGCGGAAAAATGGATCATAGGTGGTCTTGCGCACCATGGGCTCGCCCGGCTGGGGAGCGAGTTCAGCGACAATCTCCGCCCCCCAAGTTCCAGCCACGGCATGGGGCGGCCACACCCGGAACTCCGGGTCATCCGGCGCATGCCAATCCTGGGTGAAGATCACCGGGACTCCTGCCGCGCGGGCCTTGGCGAGCAAGGCGCGGATGGGGTCGATCGTGGCTGCTGCGGCCGGGACCCGCAGCGCGCCCCGCTCATGCACGAAATCGTTCTGCATATCCACCACGAGCACGGCGCTTTTGCGCGCGGGAACCTCTAACCCTTTTGCCCAGGGGATCTCCGGGATCTCCAGGGCTCACCTCCTTGCGGTCACCAGGTGCCGAAGGCCAGGGGAGTACTCCACAGGGTAGGAGGGCGCTTCAGCGGGGGTGAGGTCGGCCAAGGTTGGGGGGAGAGCGAACAGGACTTGGCGCACCTCCTCTCGACGCCGGGACAGATCCAGCTCGGGGGTGAGGCGTTCCCCTCCAGCCATGACCCTCCGCAGGAGCGGCCGGCCTTCCCCGGTCTCCTCGTCCAGGGCCACGAGGTCCTGGAATCCCTCCTGTCGCCAGACCTGACACTTGCCGGGCAGGGAGATCTTTCCCGGGCTTGTTTTCATGCGCGGCCCCTTTTCGTCTTCCACGAGTTTATACACCCCGCCCAGGGCCGGGACATCCCAAGACACCCCCAGCCGCGTCCCCACCCCATAGCCCCAGGCCACCCCACCTCTCTCCCGGAACTCCCGGATGCGGTACTCGTCCAGGTCTCCGGACACGAAGATCTTGATGTTGGGGAACCCCGCCTCATCCAGGATGCGGCGTACCTCCTGGGAGAGGGCGGTCAGGTCCCCGGAGTCCAAGCGCACGGCCACGATCTCCTTCCCTTTGGCCCACAGTTCCTGGGCCACCCGTACGGCGTTCCGCGCGCCCTGAATCGGATCATAGGTGTCGATGAGGAGGACCGGCCTGGGGTGGTCCTCGGCGAAGGCCCGGAAGGCGGAGAGCTCGTCGGGGAAGCTCATGACGTAGGAGTGGGCCATGGTGCCGGCTACAGGAATGCCGTAGAGCCTCCCGGCCAGGGTGTTGGAGGTGGCGTGGAAGCCGGCGAGGAAGCTGGCGCGCGCAGCGTGGAGGGCGGCTTCCTGGCCATGATCCCGGCGGGGGCTGAAGTCCACCACCACGGCCTCCGGTCCGGCGGCGAGGAGGATCCGCGCGGCCTTGGAGGCCACCAGCGTCTCGTAGTTCAGGATGTTGAGGGTCAGGGTCTCCACAAGCTGGGCTTCGATGCGGGGGGCGGTGAGGAGGAGCAGGGGCTCCCCCGGGAAACAGATCTCCCCCTCCTCCATGGCCCAGATCTCCCCGGTGAACCGGAGTTTTCCCAGGAAGTCCAGGAAATCCTGGGCAAAAAGGCCCAGGGAGTCGAGGTAGGCGAGGTCCTCCTCGGTGAAGCGGAAGTCCTGCAGGGCGGTGAGGAGGGGGTCAAGGCCGGCGAAGAGGAGGAAGCGGCGGTTGGGCACGGGCGCGCGCACGAAGTAGGCGAAGGTGGCGGTCTGGTTCAGGCCCCGCCGGAAGTAAGAGTGGGCCATGGTGAGCTCATAGAGGTCGGTGAAGAGCCCGGTGGGCATAGCAGGTGGATCCTACCCGAGGAGGGGCGGGGGTTGCACCCGCACCGCCACCCCCTTATAATTAGCACTCAGCATAAAAGACTGCTAAAAAGGAGGTGATGGGTATGGCAAGGCTCCCGACAATTTGGTATGATCCTCTCAGCCTCTCCGCCCGGATGAGCCGTTTCCTAGACGCGCTCTTCCCGGACTTCCCCGACCTGGCATACCTCGACGTCTTCCCCGGCTTCGGCCATACCGACATCTACCTCAAGGACAAGACCCTGGTCATCGAGACCGAGCTTCCCGGTGCCCGCAAGGAGGACATCCAGGTCCGGGTGGAGGATAACCGCCTTGTGATCAGCGGCGAGATCCGGCGCTACGCAGAGGTCCGCGACGAGCACTACATCCGCATGGGCCGCCACTATGGCGCCTTCCACCGCGTCTTCCCCCTCCCCGAGGAGGTGGAGGATAAAAGGGCCATCCGGGCCAAGTTCGAGAACGGTGTCCTCCGCGTGGAGATCCCCTTGAGGCGGGTGCCGGAGACCGAGGGCGTGTTCGATGTGAGGATCGACTAGGCTCGTCCGGGCTGCGGGGGAGGTCCGCCCTCCCCCGCCGCTATAAACTAGCGCGAAGGAGGCGAGATGGGCGATATCGTGAGCCTGCTGTTTTTTCTACTTCTGCTCCAGGCTCTGGTGCCGTTCGTGCAGCGCCGCATCCTGGAATTTCGTCGCCACGCGGCCATCCGGGCCTTGGAGCTCAAGCGAGCAAGCCGAGTCATCACCCTGATCCACCGCCAAGAGTCCGTGAGCTTTTTGGGCTTCACCCTGGCCCGCTACATCGACATCGAGGACTCCGAGCAAGTCCTGCGGGCCATCCGCATGACCCCACCCGACATGCCCATCGACCTCATCCTCCACACGCCGGGCGGCCTGGTCCTCGCGGCCGAGCAGATCGCCTGTGCCCTCAAGCGCCACAAGGGCAAGGTCACGGTGTTCATCCCCCACTACGCCATGAGCGGCGGGACCCTCATCGCCCTGGCAGCCGACGAGATCGTCATGGATCCCAATGCCGTTCTGGGGCCGGTGGACCCCCAGCTCGCCACCGGCCAGGGGTACCTTCCGGCCGCCTCCGTCCTCAAGGCCCTCGAGCAGCCTAACCCCAACCGCGACGATCAGACCCTGATCTTGGGGGACATCGCCCGCAAGGCCATCCAACAGGTCTACGAGACGGTCTATACCCTTCTGCGCGACAAACTCCCGGAGGAGAAGGCCCAAGAGGTGGCGAGAACGCTGTCCGAGGGGCGCTGGACCCACGACTACCCCATCACCGTGGAGGAGCTGCGGGCCATGGGGCTTCCCGTGAGCGAGGACATGCCCAAAGAGGTGTACGAGCTCATGGAGCTCTATCCTCAGGCGCCGCAGCGCCGGCCCGGCGTGGAGTTCATCCCTGTGCCCTATGCGCCTGGGCGCCCCTCCCGGGGAGGTGAAGCCCGATGAGGATATGCGAGGTCTGCGGGATCCCGTCCGGCCACGGTGGAGGTGGAGGCGGTCGCGGGCGGCGAACGCCGCGTCCTCCGCCTTTGTGAGCGGGACCATGCCCGGCTGAGCGCCGGCGACCTCCTCGGACCCTGGAACCTTTGGGACGAGTTCTTCTTCCCCTGGCGCTGGCGAGATCGGGAGGCGGCGGACATCGGGGCGTACCTCTCGGACCATGCGAAGGAGCTTCTCCAGCGTGCAGCCCGGGGCGCCGTGGACTACGGGAAAAAAAGGAGATGGACACCGAACATGTTCTCTACGCCATCACCGAGAGCGAGGTGGTGCGCGAGATCCTCCGGGAATTCAAGCTCTCGCCGGAGGACATCCGGGGCTCCGTGGAGCACAACGCGCCGCGGGGCACCTTCAGG
>CALKFO010000023.1 GCA_938084765.1 Candidatus Bipolaricaulota bacterium
GATGAGCCGGCACTGGAGGCAGCGCTCCGCCTCCTTTTGGGCCAGATCCGAACTGAAGGGGAGCTCCACGGGCCGGAAATCCCGGCGCTCCTCCACGGGCCGCAGGGCAGGGCCGAAGGGGAAGACCTTTTGGGCCTTGCGGCGTTTGAGCTCCGCCTCGCTATAGGAAGGCTGAGGGAGCGCCAGGCTGGGAAGGGGCAGGCCCAATTTGCGGAGGATGGCGAAGGCCGCGCGTCGGCCATCGCTGAGGGCCTCGATGACCGTGGCCGGCCCCCGCACCGCGTCCCCACCCCCGTACACCCGATACACGTTGGTCTCCCCGCTTTCCGGGTCCACCGCCAAGCGCCCGTCCCGATGGAGGACCAGGCCCGTGCCCTCGAAGAAGCGGACCTCTGGGCGCTGGCCCACGGCCACGATGACCGTGTCCGCGGGGATCTCGAACTCCGTGCCGGGAATGGGCTCAGGGACGCGGCGGCCATCCGGGCCAGGCTGGCCCAAGCGGTTGCGCACGCAGCGCATCGCCCGCACCCTGCCCCCCTCCCGCAGCACGGCCAGGGGGCTCACCAGCTCCAAGAGCTCGTTCCCCTCGCGCAAAAGCTCCTCCACCTCCTCGGGATGGGCCGGCATCTCGGCGCGCGTGCGCCGGTACACCACGGTCACCGGCCTTCCGGTGAGGCGCCAGGCGGCCCGCGCCGCATCCATGGCGGTGTTCCCCCCGCCCACCACCACCACCCGCGCGCCCAGCTCCGGCGGCCTGCCTTCCCTCAGGAGCCGGAAGAACTCCAGGGCGCCGTAGACGCCCGGCCCTTCCTCGCCAGGGATCCCCAGGCGCGCCTCCTCCGGAAAGCCTGGGGCCAAGAACACCGCGTCGAACCCGCGGTCCAAGAGCTCCGTGGCCTTGGCCACGGGATGGTTGAAGTGGAACCGTACCCCCAGCTTCTCCAGGCGCGCGAGATCCGCGCGCAGGGCTTCCGGGGGAAGGCGGAATTCAGGGGCCAGGGCGATCATCCCGCCCGGCTCCGGCCCGGCCTCGAACACCGCGACCTCCACCCCGGCCAGCGCCAGGTAGAACGCGCAGGAAAGTCCGGCGGGTCCTGCACCCACCACGGCGACCTTCCGGCCCGTGGCCGGCGCCGGCCGAAGCTCCACCTCCGCCCGCTCGGCGGCAAACCGCTTGAGGGCCCGAATGGCCACGGGTTTTTCGTAGTTCCAGCGGGTGCAGCGCCGCTCACAGAACGCCGGGCACACGTAACCCGTGACCGCGGGAAGGGGGTTGCGCACCAGGATGGCCTGCAGGCTGGCCTGGGGATCGGCTAGGCCGATCTGACCCACGTATTCGGGCACATCCTGGGAAGCAGGGCAGGCGGCCACACAGGGCGCGGCCACGCAGTCGAAATAGGAAAGCCCGTCGGGGATCTTGGGAAGCTCTCCCAGGAAAAAGCCCTTCGTGAAGCGGGGATGGCGGAGGCTTTCCTCCGCAGCCCGGCGCAGGTTCTCCGCCCGGTTCTTCCGGAACTCCTCCAGGTCCTTAGCCCCGGCCTGGGCCATGGCTGCCCGCAGCTCCGCAAGCCACTGCCCGAACCGGGCGTACCCGCCGGGCTTGAGGAGGTCCGTGCACGCCGTCACCGGGAGCGCCCCGCAGGAAATGAGGGTGGGAAGGTTGAGGGCGTCCGCGCCGCCGGAGTAGGAAACGAGGATATCCCCGTCCAAGTCCTGGAAAAGCCTCCAAAACAGGTTCAGGGTGATGGGGTAGAGGGCTCTTCCCGACATGTAGATTTCCTCGCCCGGGAGCACCTTCCGGTGGTTGGCCATGGCCAGGGTGTTGGTGAGCTTCACCCCGAACGTGAGCCCCAAGGCCCGGGCCTTGGCCTGCAGCCGCCGGATGAGGGGCAGCGCCTGCTCGTACTGGAGGTCATGCTCGAAGACCTTGGCGGGGATCTCGATCTCCCGGAACCCCAGGTGGTCGTGCAGGATGCGCATCACCCGCTCCTGCCCCAGCAGGGTGGGGTTCAACTTCACGAAGGTGTGAAAGCCTTTCTCCAAAAGGAACTCGGCGATGGCCTCGATCTCCTGCGGCGGGCAGCCGTGCATGGTGGAGAGGGTCACACTGCGGGAGATCTGGCTTGGGATCTCCACCTCCGCATACAGGGGAAACTCCTGGCGTATCACATCGCGAATCTCCTCCAGGGCGGAACGCGCGTCCGAAAGCTGGGAGAGAAAGCTTTGGATCTTGGGGCTTTGGATGCCCGCGAGGTTGTAACCCACGCTCATGTTGAACACCGTGCCCAGGGGGGCGTGCTCCCAGCCCAGGGCCCGGCGGAGGACGTGGATGAGGGCCCAAGCGTGGATGTACTCCCGCGCCGCCTCCGTCACCCGCAGCTCCTGCGACCATTCCACGTTGTACCCCTCGTCCGCGGCATCGATGCAGGGCCGCGGGATCTCCAAATCATCGAGGATCTGGACGGTCTTGAGCTCGATGAACCGCCCTCCGCAGAGCCAAGCAGCCACGATGTTCTGGCTCATCTGGGTGTGGGGGCCCGCGGAGGGCCCAATGGGCGTGCCCAGGGCCTCACCGAAGATCTCGGTGGCAAAAGGCTCCGAGCGCGGAACATAAAACAACTCTCGCGGGATGCCAAAAATGCTCCCGTTATGCTTCAGCTCTAAAAGGGCCCAGCGCAAAAGCTCAGGAAAAGAAAGGGGCCGGAGCTCCGTGGGCATCCCTCACCTCCTCACACTTTCGCCCAGATCTCCTGGGCCTTGCGGCGGGCCCGGGCCAGCACCGCCAGTTCGTCGATCCCCTCGATCCTTCCATCTTTGAGACGGATTTCCCCGTCTACAAGGACCAAAGAGGGCTGCAGTCCCTCGCTGATGTTGGCGAAAAGGAGGTGGGAAAGGAGGTTTCCTGCGGAGAGCGGGGTGGGCGGCTCATAATCCCACAGCACGAGGTCCGCTGCATACCCCTCCGCGACCCTGCCGAAGGGCAACCCAAAGGCCCGCTCCGCCAAGGCGTAATTCTGGGCCAGGATCTTTTTTGCAGCCTCATCGCCCAGGGCCACGGGGTCGCCTTCGGCATGATGGGCCAACAGGCGCGCCGAGAGGAGCTCGCCCAGCATGTCGCACCCGAAGCCATCGGTGCCTAAAGCCACCGGGATGCCCCGGGCCAGCATCTTCTCCACCTGGGCTGCGCCCACGGCGTTGTTCATGTTGGAACGAGGGTTGTGGGCGATCGTGGGCTTTTTCTCCGCCAAAAGCTCGAGCTCCGCCTGAGAAAGCTGGATTCCGTGGGCAAAGATCGTTTTGCCCTGCACGATGCCGAACCGGTCCAATCGCTCGGCGGTGCGCTCCCCGTACTTTTGCAGGGCATCCAAGGGGTCCTCCTTCCCCTCGGCCAGGTGGCTGTGGTAGCCCAGCCCCAGGGGCTCCGCCGCCTCCCGGCATTTGCTCAAGGTCTCCTCCGAAAGGGTGAAGGAGGCATGAAGCCCAAAGTGGGCGGAGAATCGGCCAGGCACCAGCTCCTCTTTGGCGAAGCGCACGTTCTCCGCGATCCCCTGGTCGCGCTCCGCGGGTCCGCCGCGGTCCGTGACCTCATAGCACAGATCCGCGCGCAACCCCAGCTCAGCCAAGGCTTTCTTGATCTGCGAAAGGGAACCGAGGATAGCCGAGGGGGAGGCGTGGTGGTCGAAGATCACGGAGACCCCGCGCCGCAGATGGGCCATCCCCCCTACCAAAGCGGAGAGGTACACGGCCTCCAGGTCCAAAGCGCGATCCAACTTCCACCAAAGTTGCTCCAGGATCTGGCCAAAGCTTTTGGGGGAAAAGGCTTTAAG
>CALKFO010000024.1 GCA_938084765.1 Candidatus Bipolaricaulota bacterium
GGAGATGAAGGAGGAGGAGCTTTTGGCCGCGCTGGGCGGGGTGATTCAAACCCGCTACAACTGCGCGGTTTTGCCCTTGCGCGCGTTGCGTCGCGCCCTGGAGGGATCAGCGGCGTGAGCGGCGCGTGCGCCCCCTCGTCCGTGTTGTAGTCCTCTTGGCCTTTGTGGTGCGACGGCCGGTTTTGGCCTTGGTTCGGCCACGGCGCGCCTCCGCCGGGCCCTGCGCCGCGCCCGCCCACGCGATCACATCCGCCAGCGTGGCTTGGGCAAGATCCGCGAGAAACTTCTCCTCAACCGCCTGCCAGAAGGGATAGGTCGGGCATGGGGGATCCACCGACACCAGATCCCGCCGCACGGCCCCTAAGGCTAACACAGGCTCGCGCTCCAAAATCCTAGCCACCTCAGCGATTTTGATCTCCTGGGCATCCTTGAGGAGGCGGAAACCTCCCACCCGTCCTTTTTGGGCCTCCAAGTAGCCGGCCGCCCGCAACTCCAGAAGAATCCGACGCAGAACAGCTTCCGTGGTTCCACACGTTTTGGCTAAGTCGCGAACAGCACTCCTACGCTCGGGCAGAATAGCAAGCTCGTAAAGGGCGCGAACTCCATGGGCCAGTCGTGCTCCAAGAAGCATCCTTGCCCCCTTTATCGCCAACCGATGGTAGCGTGCCTGTGGGCATACTGTCAAGTGTGCATGCGGGTCGTCCTAAGTTGAGCGATGATGTGGGGCAAATGCGGGGACAACTCTGAGCGTCAAGGGTTAAACCTGCGTGAGGTGGCGGGAGCGGAGCTGACCACAGGCGGCGCTGATGCGTAGTCCGCGAGACCGCCGCACGGTGACATCTACCCCGTGCGCCAAGAGCTCACGGCGGAAGAGCTCCACCTGGCCCTCCGACGGACGTTCGAAGGGGAGACCCGGTGCGGGATTGAAGGGGATGAGGTTCACGTGGGCCAGCCTCCCGCGGAGGAGCTTGGCCAGGGCGCGGGCGTGGACCAACCCGTCGTTCACCCCCGCCAAAAGCACGTACTCATAGGTGATGCGGCGCCCGGTGGCCAAGGCATAGGCGTCCGCAGCCCGCAGGACCTGCGCTAGCGGCCAGCGCTCGGCCAAGGGCACCAGCCTTCGCCGAAGCCCTTCCTCCGGCGCATGCAGGGAGACCGCCAAGTTGAACTGCCGCCCTTCCTGGGCCAGCCGCAGGATGCCCGGCACCACACCCACCGTGGAGATCGTGATCCGCCGCGCACCCAGGCCAAAGCCCCGCGGATCGTTGAGGTTGAGCAGGGCCCGAAGCGTCGCCTCGTAATTGAGGAGCGGCTCACCCATGCCCATCACCACGACGTGGCTCACCCGCTCGCCTTTCTCCCGGAGGGCTAGCGCGAAGTGCAGGACCTGGGCAGCGATCTCGCCCGCGGTCAGGTTGCGCACAAACCCCATGGCGCCCGTGGCACAAAAGACGCACCCCACGGGGCAGCCCACCTGGGCGGAGATACATACCGTGCGACGGTCCTCCTCGGGAATGAGCACCGCTTCGACGCTGGCCCCATCCGGAAGTCCGAGGAGGACCTTCTCCGTGCCTTCCTCGTCGCGTTCCCAGGCCAGCGTCCTTAGGAGCTGAAGTGCATATCGGTTCGCCAAATCCTCCCGCAGACGCTGGGGGAGGTTGGTCATGGCTGAAACATCAAAGCAAAGGTGGCGCCAGACCCATTGCCACACCTGGCGCGCCCGAAAGCGCGGCTCGCCCATCCCTTGGAGCTCCGCCTCCAGCTCCTCCAGGGACAAATCCAAGAGAAACCTCCGCTCCATCGTCATTCCATTATGCCCCAACCTGGGCTTTCCCTCCGTTTGGGGATATGCTCCGCGCGCCATGTCCGAGCTGGTCTTGGTGGGAGGAACGGTGGTGACGTCTCGCAGAGTTGGGCCGGCCAGCGTACACATCCGGGACGGCCGGATCGCCGCGGTGGGCCAAGCCGTGGGCAAGGGTGCGCCACGGGAAAACGTGGCCGGCCTCCTTGTCCTTCCGGGTGTGGTGGATGCTCATGTGCATTTCTCCTTGCCTGTGGCGGGAACGCGCTCCGCGGACGACTTCCTTTCGGGGTCCCGGGCCGCCTTGGCCGGCGGGGTCACCACCTTCCTCGACTTCACCGTGGGAAGCCCAGGGGTATCCCTTCCTGACGCCATCGAGG
Organism: Candidatus Bipolaricaulota bacterium; assembly: GCA_938084765.1. GTDB lineage: Bacteria > Bipolaricaulota > Bipolaricaulia > Bipolaricaulales > Bipolaricaulaceae > DTER01. The sequence continues at coordinate 2,182 of CALKFO010000024.1, forward strand.
CCAGGCTTGCGGAGGCCCGGCCGGCCGTGGCGGATTTCTCCCTGCACGTGGAGATGGTGGGCTGGACGGCGGATCGGGTGGAGGAAATTCGGGCCTGTGCCGAGCTGGGCCTTCGCTCCTTCAAGTTCTACCTGGCCTACTCGGAGTCCGGCCGCCGCACAGACCTGGGCACCCTGAAGGCGGCCATGGAGGCGATCCGCGGGATCGGGGGCGTGGCCATGGTCCATGCCGAGGCCGACGAGCTCGTGGACCCCCGCGGGGGTCCCTTCCCCTGGGCCCGGCCCACCTTGAGCGAGGAACTGGCCATCTTGGAGGTGGGCCTGCTGGCCAGGGACACCCGCTGCACTACCTATGTAGCGCATATTTCTTCGGCCGCGGGGCTGGCGGCGTTGCGGAGAGCCCGCCGCGCAGGCGCCCCCGTCCTGGGCGAAACCTGCCCCCATTACCTGGCCTTGGATGACTCCGTGTATTCCCGGCCGGACGGCCATCAGTTTTCGGTGACCCCGCCTCTGCGCCGTGCGGCGGATCGCGAGGCCCTCTGGCGGGGCCTGGCCACGGGCGCCTTCTGCGCCGTGGCCACCGACCATTGCCCCTTCACCCGCGCCCAAAAGGATCAGCACCGCGCGGAGCCTGCGCGCCTGCCCTCCGGCTTGCCGGGCGTGGAGACGCTCCTGCCCCTCATGTACAGCTTAGGGGTGGCCCAGGGTCGCTTGCGCCTAAGCCAGCTGGTGAGGTACTTGAGCGAGGGGCCCGCCCGGGCCTTCGGCCTTTTCCCCCGGAAGGGCGCCCTCCAGCCTGGAGCGGACGCGGACATCGTCCTGTTCGATCCTCATGCCCGTTGGACCATTCGCGCCTCAGCCCTTCATATGCACACGGACTTCTCCCCCTACGAGGGCCTGGAAGTCCAGGGCAAGGTGGTGGGGGTGCTGTCCCGGGGCGAGTGGGTGTACCGCGATGGGGAGATCCTGGCCCAGCCCGGCCGGGGTGAGTTCGTTCCATGGCAGAGCTGAGGCTTGCGTTCATTCGGGGCGCGGGCGACGTGGGCACCGCGGTCGGCCTCCTCCTTCGGTCCCTGGGCTACGGCGTGGTGTACAGCGAACTTCCCCAACCCCTGGTGTTGCGGCGCTTTGCCTCGTTTGCCGAGGCCGTATACCGCGGCGAATGGGAGGTCCAGGGCGTCAAAGCTCGCCCGGCGTCCTCCCCAAGGGAGGCCGCGAGCCTTGTGCGGCACGGGTTCGTGGCCATCCTTGTCCCCGAGCAGGGCGCCCTGGGCGAGCTCCAACCCGAGGTCCTTGTGGATGCCCGTATGGCGAAAAGGAACTTGGGCACCACGCTGCACGAGGCGCCGATCGTGATCGGCCTGGGGCCTGGGTTCACGGCAGGGGTGGACTGCCACGCCGCGGTGGAAACGTTGGAGGGGCCGGAGCTCGGCCGGGTGTACCTTCAAGGAGGCCCGCGTCCGCCCACCCACCAGCCCTGCCGCATTGCGGACCTCGCGGAGGAGCGGGTGGTGCGGGCACCCTGCGCAGGGGTTGTGGAGGCCCTGAGGGAGATCGGTGACCTCGTGGAGGCGGCGGACCCGGTGGCGCACATCGGGGGGACCGTGCTGCGTGCGCCCATCCCTGGCGTGATCCGCGGACTTGTGCACAGCGGCGTGCAGGTGTCCCCGGGGATGAAGGTCGTGGAGATCGATCCGCGCCGCGACCCCACCCTGCCTTTCCGGATATCCACACGTTCGCTGCGGATCGCGGAGGGCGTGGTGGAGGCCCTACGCCTTCTGACGGGCGCGCCAGGCCGCCTTGATCTCCCCAAAGAACAGGGTGTGTAAATTCCCGTGCGGATAGTACCGGCCGAGCACCTCCGGGGAGAGGATGCTTTCCGGCCGGAGGTCCACGCGGCTCACCACTTGACACTCGTAGATGAGGTCGCAATCGATCAGCACGGGCACGGAGATTTCCCGTCCCATTTCCCAGCGCAGTCCGAGCTCTTTGAATTTATCCACATCCCGCCCAGATTTTTCCCCACAGAACTCCAGCTCCTTGCGCATCCCCGCCAACGGCACGTTGACCGTGAACTGCCCGGAGTGGAGGAGGCAGGCATGGGTGTAGCGGGAGGGCCGCACCAGGACAAGCAAAAGGGGTTGATACCAGGCGGTGCCCAACAGGGCCCACCCGATGGTCATGGCGTTGGGCCGGCCTTGGGGGTCCACCGCGACCAAAAAGGCGCCGCCCCGTTGAAGCTGCCTTTGCACCTCCGCAAACCCCACCCAGGGCTCCACGCGCCGGAACCTGTGGTCCAGCACGTTCATCCTCGCCTCCACGTCGCCCGTTCGAACGGGCTTGGGTAATAGCCCGCGAGGATCCCACCGCCCATGAATTCCCGCAGGATGGAGGTGGCGGGCACCTCCTCACCCGGGTAGGGCAGGAACAGCCGGAGGATGCTCAACAGCCTTTCCGCTTCCAGACGCAGCCTGGGGTGGCGAACCTGCAGAAGGAGGGGCTCGGCCCGCGAGCGCAGAACGTTCCATTCGTAGACCAGGGCGGAGTTGAACATCACATCTGCCCGCCCTTGGAAGGGAAAGATGAAGCGCTTCTCCCCGCGCCGCACGTTCCCCCACAGCGCCAGGGTCTGCTCGGCGTTGTACCCCCGGAACGCCGCGTCCCGCACGATCCGGCGAATCAGTCGGGTGTCGGTGGTGGAGATGCGCACATGGTCATCGATGTTGAGCTGGGTCAAAGCCGAGACGTACACGCGAAAGACTTGGGACGCGAAATCTTGAGGAAGCACCGCGGGGTTCAAACAGTGAAGGCCTTCCACAAGGAGAAGGGCGTCAGCATCGAGCTTAAGGGTAGGGCCGGACTTCCTTTGCCCGCTGGGGAAATCAAAATAGGGCAGGGTCACGCTCTGGCCCGAAAGGAGGGCCTCCATGTGGTGGTGGAAAAGGGGGAGGTCCACGGCAGAGATGTCATCGAAGTCGGTGAGGCCGCGGCGGGCCATCTCCTCCCGCGGAAGGAAGTAGTCGTCCAACGAAACCGGATAAGGCCGCAACCCCAGGGCCAAAAGCTGGATGGCCAACCTTTTCGTGAACGTGGTCTTCCCCGATGAAGAGGGGCCCGCGATGAGCACGATCTTGGGGCTGCGCTCCACGATGGTTTTGGCGATCTCCGCGATCCGCTGCTCATGGAGTGCCTCGGAGACGAGGATGATCTCGGTGATGCGGCCCGTGCGGATGGTCTCGTTCACCGCCGGCACATCGTGGACGCCCAGGAGCTCCAGCCATCTTCCGTACTCCTCGAACACCTGCCAAAGGGCGTGATAATCCTCCACTGGGGCAAGCTCGGTGGGGCGCTCCCGGCGCGGAAACTGCAGGATGAAGCCGTCGTGATAGGGGTGCAGGCGAAAATAGCGGAGGTGCCCAGCGGACGGAACCATGGGCCCAAACAGGTAATCCCGGAACGAACCCAGCCGATAGAGGGGGAGGGTAGAGGAGTTCAGGGAGCTGAGGAGCTGAGCCTTTTGCCCAAGCCCGCGTTCTGCCAGGATCCGCGCGGCCTCGGCAGCGGGGAAAAGCTCCTTTTCGATGGGCCGGTCCTCCGCCACCCAGGCCCGCATGAGGTCCTCAATCCGTTGAAGTTCCCCAGGGGTGAAGGGCGGCCGCCCCGCAATCCGACAGTAATAACCCCCGAAGGGCACGGAGTGGTCGATGATGAGCCGCGCTTGCGGGAAGAGCTCGGCCACGGCGGCGGCCAAAAGAAAGCTCAACGATCGCGTATAAATCCGAATTCCCTCGGAATCGGTCAAAAAGATCGGGCGCACTTCAGCATCGATGCGCAGGGGCTCGGAAAGCTCCCACAGCTCGCCGTCCACCAGGGCGGCCACGGCGGGCACCGTGGGGTCCGGATAGGCCGCGTCGACGAACTCCTTGAGCCGGGTCCCCACCGG
>CALKFO010000025.1 GCA_938084765.1 Candidatus Bipolaricaulota bacterium
TGCGCCAGCGCTCGGCCTCGGCCAGGTCTTCAAGCTCCTCTTCTTCCACGGCTTCCTCGCGCTCGGCCAGGAGCTCGCCTCGCTCGAGCAGGCTCGCCAGGCGCTCTTTCCGCCGCTCCAGGGAGCGCCGCGCCGCATACATCGAGGACGCCAGGCGCCTCTGAAGGATGGTCAAGGCGAACTGCACGTTGCGGCGCTCGGTGTCCAAGGCGCGGTTGAACTCCTGGCGCACGTAGCGCGTGATGGCCTCGTAAAACTGCATCTCCTCAGCTGAAAGCTGAAACACCACGGTGTGGACGTGGCGGGGAGGGAAAAGGGGTATGCCATCGGCGGTCTTCAGGTCCTCTTTGAGCCGGCGCGGAAAGAGGGGGTTTTCCCCGCGCCGCACCGCCTCCTCCAAAAACTCCACCTTGGCGAAAAGATCGGGATCCAACAGGGCCAAAAGGAGCCGGAAGTTCTCGGGATCCCCGCGGTGGGGTGTAGCCGTGAGGAAAAGAAGCATGTGGGAGTTGCGGGCCAAGACCTCACCCAATTGGTATCGCTGGGTTTTCCTTGTCCGTTCGCCGTACCGGTAGGCCGCAAGTTTATGGGCCTCGTCCACGATCACCAGGTCCCACTCCACATCGGCAAGGGTCTGGAGGATGTCGTCCTGCTTGGCGAAGTCCATGGAGGTGAGGATTTGCGGGTATTCCCGCCAGGGATTGCGGCCATAAGAACTATTCACCACCGCCCGATCCACGACCTGGAACGTTTCCCCGAATTTTTCCTTCAGTTCGCGGATCCACTGGTCGCGCAGATGGCCGGGGACGAGGATGAGCACCCGCTCCACAAGCCCGCGGTACTTGAGCTCCTTGAGGAGAAGGCCGGCCATGATCGTTTTGCCCGCCCCAGGATCGTCGGCCAAAAGAAACCGGAGCCGGGTCTTGGGCAGCATGTGGAAGTACACGGCGTCGATCTGGTGGGGCAAGGGGTCGATCATGGAAACGTGGAGGGCATGCAAGGGGTCGAAGAGGTGGCTCAGGCGGATGCGGTGGGCCTCGAGGCCCAAGAACACGGCCTCAGGTTGGCCCTCGAAGGTGGGAATGAGCGGGGAAAGGATTTCCAGCTGCTTCACATCCTCCAGTTCAAGCCAGCGCTCGCCAAAGTAGTTGCCGGACAGTTCGCCAACCACCTCCAAGCGCAGGAGCTCGTCGTGGTGCTCCACTTGGAGGACACGCACCGGCTCCGGCCAAAACGGGCCCTTAAGCCTCATTCCGGGGCGAAACTCGACCATCGGGGAGATGGTACCCGGGAGGACAGGGGCAAAGAAAAAGGGGGGCACCGGAGGTGCCCCCCGAGTTCTTCTTGCCCAAGGTCAGTTCGACAGGGAGAGCACGAACGGGAAGGGCCAGGGGCTCATTTCCCACTTGATGACGAGGACGAAGAACAGGGTGCCGGGAACAGGCGCGTTGCCCCACTGGGTGAGGGGCTGGTAGACCTGGGCCCGGTCCAGGGATACGGAGATCCCCCCACCCGGCCAGGGCGACCAAGCCATGGCCGTGTTCCAGAAGTTGGGCACGGGAACGATCCACACCCAGACGAAGGCGCTGGGACGATCGTAGGTGATGGCTACGCGCAGGGACCCCCCTGCGGTGCTGACCCAAAGCCCCAGGCCCGAAAAGCCCCCGGGAAGGGCGCCCACGAGGATGGGGTCATCGGCGTCGCTCAGCTTGGGCTTAGCCTGGGACCCTTGGACCACCACCTGGGCGCCCGCAGCCTGGAGCGCGCTCAGGAGCTGGTCCGGGCTCATGCCGGGTGAGAGGGGAAGCCTGGGCATGCCGGTCGGAAGGGGAACCTCGGGCCCTGTGGGAGGCTGTGCAGGTCCCACGCCTGGAGCCGCTGGGCTGGTGGTGATGGTGCCGCAGAGGAACTTCACGGTCTGCCCCATGGGCACCCGCTCCTCGATGGGCTGCCCACCGGAGAATCCGCGAATGACCACGTGCGTGGGCATCACGTTCAGCTCTTGGCGCACGGTGTAACTTTGCCCTTGCCGGATGAGCACCTGAAGGATTTGGAGCCCTACGGCTTGGTCCTCCCGGAGCCAGATGACCTGGGTGAGCTGGAAGCCACCCGGGCAGTTTTCGTTGGCGATGGTAGCGGAGACCTGGATCCCCGCGGACGTTTGCGCCCACGCCGGAACGGCGAGGGCCGCCAAAACCACGATCCACAGAACGCTAGAAAACCTGCGGTACATGGAACCCTCCTTTTGCCTTAAAGGCTTCTTTAAGTACACCGCGGGGATGCCTCTGGTTCTTTGGGCTGAGGAAAGCCGGTTCTCATGCGTACTTTTTGCGCAGCCAGCGCCAGGCGGTCTCCACGATGGGCTCAAGATCCGTGAATTTGGGCTTCCAGCCCAGTTCCCGCATGGCGCGGGACGGGTCGGCCACGAGGATGGCGGGGTCTCCGGGCCGGCGGGGCGCCTCCCGCAGCGGGATCTCCCGCCCCGTGACCCGGCGGCACACCTCCACCACCTCCCGCACCGAGTAGCCCCGGCCGATCCCCAGGTTGTACACCCGGCTTTCCCCGCCGCCCTCCAGGTGTTTTAAAGCCAACACATGGGCCCAGGCCAGGTCCGTCACATGGATGTAGTCACGCACGCCCGTGCCGTCAGGGGTTTCGTAGTCTGTGCCGAAGACCTCAAGGTAAGGGCGCTTTCCCAAGGCCACCTCGAGGACGATGGGGATGAGGTGCCGCTCGGGCTCGTGCCACTCCCCAATGGTGCCCTCGGGATCGGAGCCCGCGGCGTTGAAGTAGCGCAAGGACACGTAGCGGATCCCATAGGCTTGGGCGTAGTCCGCAAGGAGCTCCTCCACCATGCGTTTCGTGCGGCCGTAGGGGCTTTTGGGCTGGGTGGGATGATCCTCGGGGATGGGGATCTTTTTGGGGTCACCATAGACAGCGGCACTGGAAGAGAAAACAAAGAGTTTCACCCCGTGGGCCCGCATGGCCTCCAACACGTTCCAAGTGCCCCCGAAGTTCACCGCATAATAAGAGGCGGGGTCGGCCACGGATTCAGGCACGGAGGTGAGGGCGGCGAAGTGCATCACCGCGGAGATGGGAAAAGCTCGAAAAACCTTTTCTAGGAGGCCCCGATCGCGGATATCACCCTGGATGAAGTGTGGGGTGAGCACGAATTCGCGGTGCCCCGAGGAAAGGTCGTCCAGGACCACCACCTCATAGCCGGACCTCAGAAGTTCCTTCACTGCGTGGCTTCCGATGTAGCCTGCTCCCCCGGTCACGAGGATCACGGGGAACCTCCTTCCAAGTGGGCCTGGCATTCGTCGCCCAGGAAGAGGGAGGCTTTTCCCTGGCCGCTCACCCGGGACCGACGGCCAAGGATGCTTCCCCAAAGGGCGACGCCCTGCACCCAGGCCCCTTCCATGAGGATGGCGTCGCGCACACAAGCGCCACGCACGTGCGCGCCTGGCCCTACGGACACGTTCGGTCCGATCACGGAATCCTCCACCCGGGCCTCCTCGCCGATCCACAGGGGGCCGTGGAGGGAGGAATTCCGTACCGTGGCCCTGCGTTCGATGACCGCGGGGCCGTGGACGCGGGAGGACGGGTCCACGTGCCCTTCCACCTTGGGGGCGAGTCTGGTCCCTAAGTGGGCCTGCGCTTGGAGGAGGTCCGCGGGCCGGCCCACGTCCTGCCACCAGTCGCGGAGAACGTGGGCGCGCACGGGCTCGCCCTCCTCCACGAGCTTTTGGATGGCGTCGGTGATCTCCAGCTCGCCCCGGGAGGAGGGCCGAATTCGTCGGGCGGCGGCGAAAATAGAAGGACGGAAAACATAGACGCCCACGATGGCCCAGCTGCTGGGTGGGTTCTGGGGTTTTTCCACCAGCCGCACGATGCGCTCGCCCTCCACCACGGCCACCCCAAATCGGCGCGGGTCCTCCACCTGGCTGAGGGCCACCACGTGGGTCGGCTCCTCCCGGTGGCGTTCCAGAACGGGACCGAGGCCTTCGCCCCACAGGTTATCGCCAAGAACGACCA
>CALKFO010000026.1 GCA_938084765.1 Candidatus Bipolaricaulota bacterium
TGGCTGTGCGGGCCACCGGCAAAAAGACCGTGCTCGTCCCCCGATCCTTAAACCCCAACGTGCGGGAGGTCCTCGCCACCTATGCCTGGGCGGCGGGCCTCCGGGTGGTGGACGTGCCCTACGACGAGGCCGGTCAGCTCCGCCTGGAGGACGTTCCTGAGGATACCTGCGCCCTCATCGTGCAGGAGCCCAACTTCTTCGGGGTGGTGGAGGACCTCTCCGGGCTGAAGGAGCGCCTGGGGTCAGCCTTCCTCATCGTGTATGTGAACCCTATCGCTTTGGGGGTGTTGGAGCCGCCGGGGAAATTTGGGGCGGACGTGGTGGTGGGCGAGGGTCAAGTCCTGGGCCTTCCGCTTTCCTTTGGCGGGCCGCTTTTGGGGCTGTTTGCCACCCGTATGGAGCATTTGCGGCGCATGCCGGGGAGGCTTGCGGGCCGCACCGTGGACGCCGAAGGAAAAGAGGGCTACGTCATGGCCTTCCAGACCCGCGAGCAGCACATCCGCCGGGAGGAGGCCACTTCCAACATCTGCACGAACTCCGCTTTATGTGCCCTTGCGGCCACGGTGTACCTGGCGGCCCTGGGCCCGGAAGGTCTTAGACGCGTGGCCCTGCTGTCCCTGGAGCGGGCCCACGCCTTGGCGGAGCGCGTGTTCTCCCTGCCCGGGTTCAGGCCGGCGTTTCTGGGGCCTTTCCTGTACGAGTTCGCCGTGGCCTGTCCGGATGCCGAGGCCGCGGTGCGGCGGCTGCGCGAGCAGGGGATCGCTGTAGCTAGCCCCGCCCTCCTCAAAAAGTGCGGCGTGGACAACGCCTTCCTTGTGGCCGTGACGGAAAAGCGCACGCCGGAGGAGCTGGACCTCTTCGTGCGCGCTCTTTCCGGAAAGGGGTGAGGGTGCCCACCATCTACGAGTACAGTCAAAAAGGCCGGAAGGCGGTGGCTTTGCCGGCGCTTTCCCGGCCCGAGGACGAGCTTTTGGCCCACATCCCGGAGCGGATGCGGCGCGCAACGCCGCCCGGCCTCCCCGAGGTCTCCCAGCCTGAGCTCATCCGCCACTACACCGCCCTCTCCCGCCTGAACTACGGGGTGGACACGGGTTTTTATCCCTTGGGAAGCTGCACCATGAAGTACAACCCCAAGCTTCATGAGGACCTCGCGCGTCTTCCTGGGTTCACCGGGCTGCACCCCTTGCTTCCGGAGGAGGAGGTGCAGGGCGCGCTGGCCGTGCTGTGGGAGCTTTCGGAGTACCTGAAGGGGATTGCGGGGATGCCGGGGGTTACGCTGCAGCCCGCGGCCGGAGCCCATGGCGAGCTCACCGGCATGTTCCTCATCAAGCGCTATTTTGAGGAGCGGGGTGAGCTTCCCAAGCGGCACAAGATCCTTCTTCCCGACTCCGCCCACGGCACGAACCCCGCCTCCGCGGCCATGGCCGGCTTCCGCGTGGTCTCCCTCCCCTCGGACCGGCGGGGCATGGTGGATCTCGAGGCCCTGAAACGAAACCTCGACGAGGATGTGGCCGGGATCATGCTCACCGTGCCCAACACCTTGGGGATCTTCGAGGAGGACATCCTTGTGATCACCAAGCTCGTGCACGAGGCCGGCGGGCTGTGTTATTTCGACGGGGCCAACCTCAACGCCTTTGTGGGCCGGGCCAGGCCCGGCGACATGGGCGCCGACATCTTCCATTTCAACCTGCACAAGACCTTCTCCACGCCCCACGGCGGCGGTGGCCCGGGCGCAGGGCCTCTGGCCGTGGTCGAGGCCCTCGTCCCCTACCTTCCCGTGCCCGAGATCGTCAAAGAGGGCGACCGATTCCGGCTCAACTTCGACAAGCCCAAGTCCATCGGGAGGGTGCACCCGTATTTCGGGAACTTCCTCGTCATGGTGAGGGCCCTGGCCTACATCCTGACCCTGGGCGACGAGGGGATGCGCGAGGTTTCCGCGGCGGCGGTGTTGGCCGCCAATTACCTGCGGGTCCGCCTCAAGAGCACCTACAAGCTTCCTTACGACCGGCTGTGCAAGCACGAGTTCGTCCTCTCCGGCGAGGGCCTAGGGGAAGGCATCCGCACCCTGGACATCGCCAAGCGCCTCATCGACTACGGGTTCCATCCGCCCACCATCTACTTCCCCTTGATCGTGCGGGAGGCCCTGATGATCGAGCCCACGGAGACCGAGCCCAAAGAGGTGTTGGACGCGTTTGTGGAGGCCATGCTGCGGATTGCCGAGGAGGCCAAAACCCAACCCCAGCTCCTCAAGGAGGCCCCGCATTCGGCGCCGGTGCGCCGGCTGGACGAGGCCCGGGCCGTGCGCCAGCCCGTTCTGCGCCAGCCCCGCCCTCAGGGTTAGCCGGGCCCAAGAGGGGGTAAACTCTGGCCGAGATGGCCTTCACCGTTCGGGATTTCCATGACTTGGTGAAGCTCCTCCGGGAGCATCCGGAATGGCGGGAGGAGCTGCGGGCCCTCCTTTTGGCTCCGGAGCTCCTCTCCCTTCCTCAGCTGATCCGCGAACTCGCGGAGAAAGTGGATCGGTTGGCGGCGGCCCAGGCGCGCACAGAAGAGCGGGTGGCGGAACTGGCCGCGGCTCAAGCCCGCACAGAAGCGCGGCTAAGCCTTCTGGAGGAGCGGATGGCCGAGCTCGCTGCGGCGCAAGCGCGCACTGAGGAGCGCCTCGGGCTTCTGGAGGAGCGGGTGGCGGAGCTCACTGCGGCTCAAGCGCGTACCGAGGAGCGCCTCAGCCTTCTGGAGGAGCGGATGGCCGAGCTGGCCGCCGCCCAAGCGCGCGCCGAGGAACGCCTGAGCCTTTTGGAGGAGCGGATGGCGGAGCTCGCCGCTGCTCAAGCGCGCACGGAGGAGCGCCTGGGTCTCTTCGAGCAGCGGGTGGAGCGCGCGCTGGAGGAGCTGGCCACCCGGGTGAGCGCCCTGGCGGAGGCCCAGGCCCGCACGGAGCTGTCCGTGGGCGAACTCAAAGGGATAGTCCTGGAGCTGCGCTGGCGTGAACGCGCGCCGGCCTACCTCGGCAAGCTTTTGCGTCGAGCTCGCCTCCTTTCGGACACCGAGCTCCTGGATCTCTTGGACACCGAGCAGGCCCAGGCCGTCCTCTCCGCCGAGGAGCGGGACGACCTCTTGCAGGCCGACTTCGTGGTGGTGGGGAAGAGGAAGCCCGATGGAGCCGAGGTGTACCTGGTGGGCGAGGTGTCCTTTGTGGTGGACCCCGGGGATGTGGAGCGGGCTCGGCGGCGGGCTGAGCTTCTGGGGCGGTTGGGGGTGAGCGCCCTGCCCGTGGTGGCCGGGCATGCCATCACCCGCGAGGCCGAGCGTCTGGCTCGCTCCCACCAAGTGCCGCGCATCTTGGACGGCACCCTCTTTTTGGACTAGCTCCGGCGCAGAAGGATTCGCACCAGGATCAGCGCGGGGATGATCTCCAGCCTCCCCACCCACATGTGGAAGGCCAGCAGGAGCTTAGCCAAGGTGGGCATCTCGGGGTGGGTGAGGCCTACGGAGAGGCCCACGTTGCTTTGGGCGGAGGCCACCTCGAACAGGAAATCCGCGAGGGTGTAGCGGCCCGGCGGGTAGAACTGGGCCAAAACGAAGGCCCCGGCCACGAGGAAGACCATCCAGAGGAAGAACAGGGCTGCGGCCTGGCCCAGGCGGCGATAGATCTCCTCCGCGGAGTAGCACTCCGTGCCCAAGCGGCAAGGGATGACCGCATCCGGCGGGGAAAGGAGCCGGCGCAGCTGCCACCGCACGCCCCCCAGGAGGGTCACCAGCCGCACCACCTTGATCCCGCCAGCAGTGGAGCCCGCGGCCCCGCCCACCACCATCCCCACCGTGAGCAGGAACTTCCCGGCCTCCGGCCAACCGCCCAGGTCCGCGGTTTGGAACCCGGTGCAGGTCATGGCGGAGATGTACTGGAACGCGGCGGTGCGGAAGGCCAGGGTGGCGGGCCCAAGCCGCACAAGGAGCGCGCCGAGGATCCCGGTGCCGCACAGGAGGGCTCCCAAGAGCCAGCGGGTCTGGAGGTCCCGCCACAGCACCTGGGGCCCGCTCACCAGCATCTGGTAGTGCACCACGAAGCTGATGGCGCCCGCGACCATGGAGAAGAGGGCCACGACCTCCACGGCCAGGGAGCGATAGTGGCCCAGGGAGTTGGGCCACAGGCTGAACCCGCCCGTGGCCACGGCGGTCATGGCGTGGTTCACGGCCTCCCAGGGCGGTAGGCCCACGCTGAAGAAGGCCAGGGCGCTCAGCATCGTGTACAGCCCGTAAATCCACCACATGGTGCGCACGGTGGAGCGCACGGAGGGGTGGATCTTTTCGGCCCGCGCCTCTGCGTAGTACAGGGTGGCCGCAGAGATGCCGGGCCCGGCGAGGATGGTGATCATGAGGACGATCACGCCCATCCCACCGATCCACTCCATGAGGGACCGCCACCACTGCAGGGTTCGGGGAAGGAGGTCGGGCCGCAGGGCCATGGTGAGCCCTGTGCCGGTGAACCCTGAGACGGCCTCAAAGAAGGCGCTGGTGAAGTTGGCGTAGGGGAAAAGGAGTCCTCCCCCGAGCTTTCGGGCCAGGAGGAAGAGGGGGAGGGCCCCCAGGGCGGGCACGAGGAGCCACCCCACGGCCGCCACCAACAGCCCGTGCTGCAGCTGCGTCTCGCCCGCCTTCCTGAACGGCCAGTACAGCAGGGCCCATACCGCCAAGGCCGCGCCCAGCGTCAGGCTCAGCGGCCCCAGAGCCACGATCTCCCCAAAATACAGGGCCACGGGGAAGGTCCCGGCGCTCATGAACGCCACCACCAGGGACAACAACCCCAAGTCCCGGAGGACGATCCGCAGGTCCGCTGAGCTCATGGGTTCAGCCGGTGAGGAGGGCGATCAGGTGCTCAGGGGTGTGCTCTTTGCTGAACACGGTGAGGATATCCCCGGCCTGGACGACGGTGCTGCCCTTGGCGATCTCCAGCTCTCCGTCGCGCTCCACGGCGGCCACCAACACCCCTTCCGGGAGGAGGCCCGCGTGGCCAGCTTCCCTCAGGGTGCGGCCCACGAGGGGCGAGGTGGGCGGCACGGTGATGCGGAAAAGCTGGGCTCCCCCAGGCAGGGTCACGAGATCCCGCAGCTTGGGGTGCAGCGCGGCATGGTACAGATATTCGGCCACGATCACGTCAGGGTTTTCCATGACGTGGGCGCCCAGGCGCCGGAACAGCTCGGTGTGGGCGCGGTTGTTGACCACGGACACGATGGTGGGCACGCCCAGGTCCTGGGCCGCCGCGATGACCATGAGGTTGGTGGCGTCGTCGGAGGTGGTGGTGATGAGGGCATCGGCCCGCTCCGCCCCGGCCTCCCGCAGGGCGTCCACCGAGGCCGCGTCCGCCTGGATCACCAGGATGTCGTATTTGCGGGCGACCGCCTGGGCCTTCTCCGGGTTGCGTTCGATGACCGCCACGTTGTGGCGGTCCCGCACGGCTAGCTCAATCAGGGCGCTGCCGATTCCGCCCGCACCCACCACGATGAGGAACATAGGGTGAGGGTTATCCTACCCCTGCCCGCACACATCAGTCAATCTCCCCGGCCTTGCCCTCCAGCCGCGCGGTGGGTTGGCCACCCTCACCCCCACCCTCTCCCTCCAGGGAAAGGGAACGGCGGGGAGGGCGAACCCCTCCGGGGGAGAGGGAAAAGCCTCTTCGGAGGGCGAAGGGCCTGGACCCCGGGGGAGAGGGAAAGGCCTGGGGCGAGGAGGAGGTCCCAGGAAGGGGTCGGGTGAGCGAGGCCCCAAGCGAGCACATTCCACCCGATGGGGGAGAACGGAAGGGAGGCAAGCCTCCAGGAGCGCCCAACCCAGCCTCTTCCCTAGGGGACGGGCAAGAAGACCAAACCCTGCCTGAAGGAGCCGCCCCAACTGTCCCCTCGTCCAAAGGCGCGACCCGCACGCCTCCCTCTCCCCCGTTAGGGGGAGGGTGAGGGTGACCCGCACGACTCCCTCTCCCCTGTTAGGGGAGAGGGCGGGGTTGAGGGGTAAGATCGCTCGACCATGGACAAGTGGGTGAAGCTCACCCGTGTGTGGGGCGAGGTAGAAGCCCTGCTGCTCAAGGGCTTCCTGGAGGGCGAGGACATCCCGGTGCGCCTGCAGTACCACGTCCCGCCCAGCGTCTATCCCGTCACGGTGGACGGCTTGGCCGAGGTGCAGCTCCTCGTTCCGGAGGAATACCTGGCCCAGGCCCAGGAGGCCTTGGCCGCCTATACCCAGACCCCCGCGGAGGAGAGGGGAGAGCAAGGTGAGATCTAGGTGTTCGGGCCAAGCGAGGCGGAGCTGAAGCGAGCCCGGCGGCTGCTCCTTTCCGAGCTGCGGCGCAAGGGCATCACCGATGAGCGCGTCCTCGCCGCCATGGAGAAGGTCCCTCGCCACCTCTTCGTCTTGCCGGAGTACCTGCCCGTGGCCTACGAGGACCGGCCGCTCCCCATCGGCGCCGGCCAGACCATCTCTCAGCCCTACATCGTGGCCCTCTCCACCCAGGCCCTGGCCCTCACCCCCGAGGATCGGGTCCTGGAGATCGGCACCGGCTCCGGGTACCAGACGGCGGTCCTGGCCGAACTGGCCCGGGAGGTGTTCACCGTGGAGCGCATCCCCGAGCTTTCCCGGGAGGCGCAGGAGCGGCTGGGCCGTTTGGGGTACCGCAACGTGCGCTTTCGCGTGGGCGACGGCACGAAGGGCTGGCCGGAGGCGGCGCCCTTCCCCAAGATCCTGGTCACCGCGGCGGCGCCCCGCGTCCCACCCAGCCTCCTGGCTCAGCTGCAGGAGGGCGGCCGCCTGGTCATCCCTGTGGGCGGCCGCTTCGATCAGGACCTGTGGCTCGTGCGCCACGAAGGCGGAAAGGCCGTGTACGAGCACCTCTGTCCGGTGAGTTTTGTGCCCCTGATCGGCGAGGAGGGATGGCGTTGATCGACCTTCGTTCGGACACGGTGACCAAGCCCACCCCGGGGATGCGCCAGGCCATGGCCCAGGCCGAGGTGGGCGACGACGTGTACGGGGAGGATCCCACGGTGAACCGGCTTCAGGAGTACGCGGCCGAACTCCTGGGCTTCGAGGCCGCGCTGTTCGTGCCCTCGGGCACCATGGGCAACCAGGTGGCCATTGCCGTGCACACCCGGCCCGGCCAGGAGGTCATCGTGGAGGCCCAGTCCCACATCTACAACGTGGAGATGGCCACCATGGCCCGCTTTTCGGGAGTCCAGCCCCGCGTGCTTTTCGGGGAGGGTGGTGTGTTCACCGCGGCCCAGGTGGCTGCCGCCATCCGGCCCAACCTCTATTACCTGGCCCCGACGGGTCTTGTGTGCCTGGAGAACACCCACAATGCCGCGGGTGGCCGCATCTGGCCCCTGGCGGGAGCCCGGGAGATCCTGGAGGTGGCCCACCGCCGCGGGATCCCCGTGCATCTCGATGGTGCCCGCATCTTCAACGCCGCCGTGGCCCTGGGGGTTCCGGCCCGGGAGCTCGTCCGCGGCTTCGATTCCGTGATGTTCTGCCTCTCCAAGGGGTT
>CALKFO010000027.1 GCA_938084765.1 Candidatus Bipolaricaulota bacterium
GGCTTTGCGGAGCGAGGTTTGCTTCATCCCAGCGGGGTGGAGCTTCGCGTGGTTTATCCTCCGGAGGTCCGTTCCGCTGCGGATCAGGCGTTGCGCATCGCCTCCGAAGCCCTGACCTTGTTCACCCGCCTTTTGGGCCCCCATCCCTATCCCGACCTGGACCTGGTGTTCGTGTCCCTTGTGGGCGCCGCCGGGGTGGAGTACCCCCGGCTCATCTACCTGGGTTGGGCGTATGCCTGGGATCCCGGACACGATTTCTTTGCGGAAATCGTGGTGCACGAGCTGGCGCACCAGTGGTGGTACGGCGAGGTGGGCACGAACCAAGTGGCCGAGCCCTGGCTGGATGAGGGCCTGGCCACCTACACTTCCGGCCTTTATTTTGAAGCCCAAGGAAAACTCCCGGCGATGGTGGCAAGGTGGAAGGAGCACTGGGAGATGGCAAAAAGGCTCTTCCCCCAGGGGAACGTGGGCAGCGCCCTCTGGGACTTCTCCCGCGATGTTGAGGATCACCTCAGCTACAGCGGCTACGTCTACAGCGGCGCAGCCCTGTTTCTTCATGAAGTGCGCACGCTTTTGGGGGACACGGTGTTCTTCGACGTTCTCCGGCGGTTTCGTGCGCAAAACCGTTGGGGGTTGGCCTCTGCTGCCCAGCTTTTGGCCATGTTTCAGGAGGAGGCCGGCCCCTCTTTCGAGAGCTTGTGGGCCAAGTATTTCGGGCCCTAGGCACGGCCGGGCAGCGCCAGGCCGGGGATGTGGGTGCGCCTCTCCACCCAGCGCAGGACCACCGTGAACACGAAGACCAAAGCCAGATAGAACAGGGCCACCACGATGTACACCTCGAAATTGCGGAACTCCCGGGCGGCGATGGTCTTGGCCTGGCCCATGAGGTCCAGGACACCCACCAGGTACACCACCGCGGATCCTTTCAGCATGTACACGAGCTCGTTGGACCAGGGTGGGATGGCCAGACGCAGGGCCTGAGGCAGGATGACGTAGCGGATGGCCTGGAGTCGGGTGAGCCCCAAGGCGCGCGCGGCCAGCATCTGCCCGCTTTTCACCGATTGGATGGCCCCTCGGAAGTACTCGGCTTGATAGGCCGCGGTGTTCAGGGTGAGGGCAAGAAGGCCGGCCGTGAAGGGGTGGAGCTTGATGCCCAAGCTGGGAAGCCCATAGTACAGGGCCATGAGCTGCACCAAAAGCGGGGTTCCCCGAAAGAAGTGGACGTATGCCGAGGCCAGGCCGTAGAAGGGGAGGAGGGGGCCTTTTGCATACACGCGGGCCAGGGCCAACATGACCCCCAAAACCGCGCCCAAGGCCATGGACAGCGCGGTGAGCTCCAACGTCAGGGCGAGTCCCTGCGTCAAACGGGGAAGCCAAGCCCAGCGGAAAACGAGGGTCATCCTTCCCCTCCGTAGAGCTCCGTGATGCGGCGGAGGAACTCCGCGGTGCGCGGGTGCTGGGGACGCTTGAACAGCTGCTCCGGCGGGCCCTGCTCCACAATGACGCCCTTCTCCATGAAGATGATCTCGTCCGCCACCGAGCGGGCAAATCCCATCTCATGGGTCACCACCAGCATGGTCATCCCGCTTTTGGCCAGCTCCACCATCACCGAGAGGACCTCCCCGATGAGCTCGGGATCCAGGGCGCTGGTGGGTTCGTCGAACAGGATGAGCTTGGGGTCCATGGCCAAGGCCCGGGCGATGGAGACGCGCTGCTGTTGACCTCCGGACAGCTCGGCCGGATAGGCCTTGGCTTTATCGGCGAGCCCCACCCGGGCCAGCTCCTGCAGGGCCCGCTGCGTGGCCTCCCTCTTGGAGAGGCCTTTCACCCGGATGAGCCCCAGCCGCACGTTGTCCAACGCCGTGAGGTGGGTGAAGAGGTTGAAGTCCTGGAAAACAAAGCCGATCTGGGCCCGGATCTTGTTGATGTTCACGCGAGGGGAGGTGATCTCCACGTCCTCCAAAAAGACGCGGCCGCGGTCGGGCTCAGTGAGCCGGTTGATGCAGCGAAGCAGGGTGGACTTTCCCGTGCCCGAGGGCCCGATGATCACCTTGGTCTCGCCCTTCTCCAGGGAAAAGGAGACCCCACGGAGGACCTCCTCTTTCCCGTAGCGCTTGTGCAGATTCTCCACCCGCAACAGCACGATTTACCTCCGCGCCTCCAAGCCTGGGATGCGCAACTTTTTCTCCACGACCCCCAACAGGGAAAGCCCGGCATAGGTGAGTCCCAAAAACAGGAGGGCCACGGTGATGTAGGCGGGCAACGTCAGCGGCATCTCCCGGGCGCCCAGGGAGCGGGCATGGAACATGACCTCCACCACGCCCACCGCGTAGGCCAGGGTGGTGTCCTTGAGGACCACGGCGAACTCGTTGCCCCACCCGGCCAAAGAGAGGCGGAACGCCTGGGGCAAAAGGACGTGGCGCACAGCTTGGAGCTTGGAGAGGCCCAAGGCCCGGGCGGCCAGCATCTGCCCCGCGGGCACCGCTTGCAAGGCCCCCCGAAAGATCTGGGCCTGATAGGCGGAGGAGCGGAGCCCCAAGGCGATCACGGCAGCGGTGAACCCCGTGATGGGCTTGCCGAAGCGGGAGGGCCCGAGCCAGACCAACAGCAAAAGGAGGATCTCCGGAATGCTTCGGAAAAGCCAGGAGTACAAGGAGGCGAAGAACCGGAGGGGGCGGGGGCCGTAGACTTCGAGCACGGCGAAGACGATCCCCAGGACGAACCCCAGGGAAAGGAGGCCCCCCAACAGGGCCAAGTTGACGGAAAGCCCTTGCAGGAGGACCGGAAGAGAGGCCCAGACTTTGAGCCAGTGCTCGAGGGCCAAGGCGAGGGGGAGGCCAGCCTAGGCCTCCCCCGTCCCCTTCACTTGCGGAGCTCCTGGACCTTGGCCGCGAGGCAGGCGGCGTACCGTACCGGATCCCGCTCCACGGTCAAGATGGAGATGCATGCCTCCCAGGCGGCCTCGATCACCTCCAAGGGGTTGCCGAAGTAGGCGGAGACCAAGTTGTCCCAGGCTCCCGTTTCCCGCAGCTTTTGCATGCCCCGTTCGATCCGAGGCAGGATCTTCTTGGGATCCCCCTTGGCCACCAAGAATCCGAACTCCTCGTAGGTCTTGATGATGCCGGCGATGAGGAGCTGTCCGGGATACTGGCGCACGGCCTGCTCGGAGGGGGCCTGATCCTGGATGACCGCGTGGATGCGGCCGGCCAGAAGGTCCATGATGGCCTCAGGGTAGGTCTCGTAGAGGACGAGCTCCACGGCCACGCCCTGGGCAATGAGGTTGTCCTCCACCCAGAAGGCGCCGGTGGTGCCGCGCTGGGCCCCCACTTTCTTGCCGGGCATGAGGGCAGTGATGATGTTCAGCCCGGAATCCGCGCGCACGAGCACCATCTGGTCCGAGACCCAATAGGGCGAGGAGAAGTCCACCACTTGGGCCCGCTCAGCGGTGATGGTGAAGCCCGAGGCGCCGATGTCGATCTGGCCCGCGATCACCGCAGGGATGATGGAGTCAAAGGCGATGGCCTGGATTTCGATTTCGTAGCCCTCCAGCACAGCGATCATCCTCATGACGTCCAGATCGAACCCGAGATAGTCGCCCTTGGCGGAGACCCATTCGAACGGCGGCCAGGCGATGTCCGAGCCCACGATGAACTTCTCCGCGGCCAGCCCGGCCCAACATAGAAGGACCACGGCTACTGCTACTCCCATGTTGCGCATCCCGCGCCACCTCCCTTGGAATGAAACTCAAAACACAATATACGCCACCGCGCTCCCCAAGGTCAAGAGGGGTCAAGAGCAGGGGCTCCGGAGCTGCCTTAAGGGACCTCAGTCGGAGAGCCGGGCGAGGAGGGCTTGGACCTCGGCGAGGGTGGGCAGGCTGGGCAGGACCCCAGGTTTTTGGGTGGTGAGGGCGGCCGCGGCGGCCGCAAACCCGATCGCCTCGTAAAACCCGCGTCCTTGGGCCAATTTCACCGCCAGCCCTGCACAGAACGCCTCCCCGGCGCCGGCCGGATCCACCGCCGCCACCCGCACCGCGGGAAAATGGGTCACCCCCTCGGGTTCCACAAGATAGGCACCTTCCTCCCCCGCGGTGACCACCAGCGCCTTCACCCCTTGGTCGAGGAGTTCCTTTCCCACCCGCTCCAGCTCCTCCAGGCCTTCCGACCAGCCCGCCAGGGCCCTGAGCTCTTGAACGTTGGGAACGAGCACGTCCACGCGGGTCAAGGGCAGACCCGTGAGGTCCTGGGGCGGAGCGGGGTTGAGCACCACCACCGGCCGGTCCTTGGGCAGGCGGCGCAGGACGAAGGCCAGGGAGGGAAGGGGGATCTCCAGCTGCACAAGCAGGGCATCGGCCGCGCTGAGGTGGGGGAGGACCTTGGTGATGTAGGCCTCGTCCACGAAGGCGTTGGCGCCCGGGGTGTAGGCGCTGAGGGCCTCCTTGTCCGCTCCCACGAACAGCACAAACGTTCCGGTATGGGTGGGCGCCTCCTCCACCAGGCTCACGTCCACCCCGTTTTCCCTGGCCACGCGGAGCAGTTCCTGGCCGAACTCGTCGTTCCCCACCTTGCCGAAGAGGGAGACCTCCGCGCCCAGGCGGGCCGCGGCCACGGCCTGGATCAAGCCCCTTCCCCCGGGGGCGCGCGAAAAGCTGCGGCCGAGCGCCGTCTCCCCGGGTCGGGGCAGGCGCCCCACCTCCACCACCAGGGTCATGTTGAAGCTCCCCAGGACCGCGACCTTCACAGTTCGACCGTTTCCTGCCAGGTGGGGATGTGCACGGAATACCCCAGGCTGGCCAGGCGCGCGGCCAGGGTCCCCAGGGCCTGCGGCTCGCCATGCACGAGGAACACCTGGCCAGGGTCGGCGTGCAGGGCCCAGTCCAGGAGGATCTCCTGGTCCGCATGGGCGGAGAGGCCCTCGATGCGCCACACCGCCGCCCGCACCGGGACCCAGCTTCCCAGGACCTCCACCTCGGCGGCCCCATCCAGGATGGCTCGGCCCAGGGTCCCCTCCGCCTGATAGCCCACGAACACGATGGAGGACTCCGGCCGCGGCAAATTCGCCTTGAGGTGATAAAGGATCCGGCCACCCGTGCACATCCCAGAGCCCGCGATGATGATCACCCCGTTCTCCTCGGCGATCCTCTTGGAAGCGGCCTTGGTGAGGGTGTACTCCAGAAGCTCGAAGTCGAAGGGATCCTCTTTCTTGCGAAAAAGCTTCCTCGCCGGTTCGGGAAAGCGCTCCGTGTAGCGCTCAAAGATCTTCGTGGCCTGGGTGGCCAGGGGCGAGTCCAGGAAGATCTTGGTGCGCGGGATCTTGTGCTCCTTCCACAGGCGGAAGAGGATGTACAGGACCTCCTGGGTGCGCTCCAGGGCGAAGGAGGGGATGACCACGTTTCCGCCGGCGGCCAACGTGTCCACGATCACCCGGCGCAATTCCTCCACGGACTCCTCCACCGGCGGGTGCAGCCGATCGCCGTACGTGGACTCCAACACCAACAGATCCGCCTTGGGCGGATAGGCCGGGTCCTCCACCAGGGGCTTCCCCCGGTTGCCCAGGTCTCCGGAGAAGATGAGGGTTTTCCCTTCGGCTTGGATTTCCACGAAGGCCGCACCCAGGATGTGCCCGGCGTCGTGGAAGCGCACCTTCACCCCTTTGCCCAGCCCCACCTCTTCGCCGTACTCCACGGTGACGTTCAGGCGGTCCAGCGCCTCCAAGGCATCCTCCACGGTGTAGAGGGCACCGTCCTCTTCCTCCTCCTGGATGCGGGCGGCGTCCATGAGCATCACCTGGGCGATGTCACGGGTGGGCACGGTGCAGATCCCCCGGCCTTGGAAGCCCTCCCGGACCAGTCGGGGCACGAGGCCCAAATGATCCAGATGGCCATGGGTGAGGATGAGCCAGTCCACCTCCGCGGGATCGAACGGGAAGGGCTCGGCGTTGCGGGCCTCGAGCTCCGGAAGGCCCTGGAACATCCCACAGTCCACGAGGAACTTCACGCCCTTGGTCTCCACGAAAAAGCACGACCCTGTGACCGTGCCCGCGGCGCCGGCGAAGGTGATCCTCATGCTCCCCCCTTTTGGCAGCTGGGGCAGGGCGCGCCGGCCGCATGCGCCAGGAACTCCTCCGGGAACTTTTCCAGGGCCGAGCGCACCGGCAGGCTCAGGGATTGCCCCAGCGGGCACAGCGAGGCCTGGCGCATCACCTCGGCGATCTCCACCATGCGCTTCAGCGTCTCCGGGGAGGCTTGGCCCTGACGGATCCTTTCCCAAAGCCGCACCAAAAGGTCCGTCCCGGCGCGGCAGGGCACGCACTGCCCGCAGGACTCGTGCCGGAAAAAGCGCAGGATGCCCCCGAGCATGTACACGATGCAGGTCGTGTCGTCCATGACGAGGACGGCTCCTGAGCCGAGCACGGCCGCCCGTCCCGCCAAGGAGTCGAAATCCAGACGGACGTCCAGGTCGGCTGGGGTGAGGAACGCTCCGGCGGCGCCGCCGATGAGCACCGCCTTGAGGGGTCGGCCGTCCCGGACCCCACCCCCCAGCTCGTAGATCAAGCTGCGCAACGGCGTGCCCATCTCCACTTCCACCAGCCCGGGAAAACGGACGTGCCCCAGGATCGTGTACACCTTGGTGCCCGGGCAGGTGGGCGTGCCCAGGGACCTGAACCAGGCGGCCCCCCGCAGGATGATGTCGGGGATGTTGGCCAGGGTCTCCACATTGTTCACCACGGTGGGCTTTCCCCAAAGGCCGTGGGTGACGGGGTAGGGTGGGCGGATGCGCGGCCAACCCCGCTTGCCCTCCAGGGATTCGATGAGGGCGGTCTCCTCGCCGCACACGTAGGCGCCCGCCCCCGGTCGCACCTCGATGTCGAAGGAGAAACCGCTTTCCAGGATGTTGTCGCCCAAAAGCCCGTAGGCGCGGGCTTGGTTCAGGGCCTGCTCCAGACGGCGGATGGACAGGGCGTACTCCCCGCGCACGTAGATGATCCCGCGTTGCGCGCCCACCGCGTAGCCGGCGATGGCCATGGCCTCGAGGATGCGGTGGGGGTCGCCCTCCAGGATGAGCCGGTCCTTGAAGGTGCCGGGCTCGCCTTCGTCCGCGTTGCAGATCACGTATTTCTCGGGGCCGGGGGCGTTGCGCACGGCGGCCCACTTCACGCCGGTGGGAAAGCCGGCGCCGCCTCGCCCGCGCAGGCCCGACCGCCGCACCTCCTCGATCACCTCCTCCGGCCTCATCTCCAGCAGAACTTTGGCCAGGGCCTCGTAGCCGCCCTGGGCGATGTACTCCTCGATGTTCTCCGGGTCGATCACGCCCACGCGGCGCAGGACCACGCGGGTTTGGCGGCCGAGGATCTCCGCCGGCCGGGCCACCGGCGCCGCCGTGGGAAGCCGCAGGCGCGCCACCGGCCGGCCCTTGAGGAGGTGCTCCTCCACGATCTCCCGCACGTCGGCGGGCTGGACCCGTCCGTAAAACACGCCGTCAGGATAGATGGCCACAACGACGCCCTGGCCGGACACGCCCAAGGTCCCCGTCTCGATCACCTTGACCTCTTCCCGTAGGCCGTACTGGTCGAGGGCCTGCTGCAAGGCCAGGAGGACCTGGTCCACGCCGGCCAGGCGGCTCTCCTCGTCCACGGCCACCAACACGTGCGTGCGCGCCGGCCTCATCCGCCCTCCTTCAGCCGCGCCAGAACCTCCCGCACCTTTTCGGGCGTGAGGTTCCCGAACACCTCGTCGTCCACCATCATCACCGGGGCCACCCCGCAGGCGCCCAGGCAGCTGGTGGTCTCCAGAGTGAACAGCCCATCCGGCGTGGTTTCTCCTACCTCCACCCCCAGCAGCTTCTTGAGCTCCTCCACCACGGACCCTGCGCCGAACAGGAGGCAATTGGGGGAATCACACACGCGGATCACGTGTTTCCCCCGGGGCCGCAAGCTGAACATGGTGTAGAAGGTGACGGCATCGTGGACCCGGGAGAGCGGGAGCCCGAGGTGTTCGGCGGCCAACGCCAGATCCTCGGGGGTCAGGTAGTTCTGGGGGTTGGCCCGCTGAAGCTCGTGGAGCAAAGCCAAAAGCACATCGGGCGAGCGCGGGAACTTCTGGAGGATCGCTTTTTTCTCCACGGTCACCCCTTTCGGCCCGGCCGCTTCACCACGGCCCCAAACGGGCAGGCCTCCAAGCACGCGCCGCAGCGGATGCAGAGTTCCTGGACGATGCGGTAGGGGGGCTGGCGGGGCGTGCCCTGGGCCGCGCCGGTGGGGCAGGCGCGCCGGCACAGGTCGCAGGCCCGGCACAGCTCGGCCTGGATGTCGTAATGGATGAGATCGGGACAGACCCCGGCCGGGCAAGCCTTGTCGTGGATGTGGGCCAGGTACTCCTCGCGGAAGTAGCGCAACGTGGACAGAACCGGGTTCGGTGCGGTCTGGCCCAGCCCGCAGAGCGAGGCCTCCTTCACCAGCGTGGCCAGGCGTTCCAATTCCCGAAGGTCCTGGTCGGTTCCCTGCCCTTGAGTGATCCTCGTCAAGATCCCCAGCATGAGGCGCGTGCCCACCCGGCACGGCACGCACTTCCCGCAGGACTCATCGGCCGTGAACTCCAGGAAGAACTTGGCCACGTTGACCATGCAGGAGGTGTCATCCAGGACGATCACGCCGCCGGAGCCCATGATGGCGCCGTACTCCTTGAGGGACTCGTAGTCGATGGGCACATCCAGGAGGCTTTCGGGCAGGCAACCTCCGGAGGGGCCGCCGATCTGCACGGCCTTGAATTTGCGTCCCTGGGGCACCCCACCGCCCACCTCGAAGATGAGCTCCCGCAGGGTGATCCCCATGGGCACCTCCACCAGGCCCGTGTTCTTCACCTGGCCCGCGAGGGCGAACACCTTCGTGCCCTTGCTGGTGGCGGTGCCCATTTGGGCGAACCAGTCCCCACCGTTGAGGATGATGTGGCGCACGTTGGCGAAGGTCTCCACGTTGTTGATGAGGGTGGGTTTGCCGAAGAGGCCGGAGGTGGCGGGGTAGGGCGGCCGGGGACGCGGTTCTCCCCGCCGTCCCTCGATGGAGGCGATGAGGGCCGTCTCCTCCCCACACACGAAGGCCCCGGCACCGATGCGCAGCTCCACATCGAAGGAGAAATCCGTGTCGAAGATGCGTGCTCCCAGAAGGCCCAGCTTTCGGGCCTGGGCAATGGCCACCTCCAGGCGTTTCACGGCCAAGGGGTATTCCGCGCGCACGTAGATGTAGCCCTTTTCGGCACCCACGGCGTAGGCGGCGATGGCCATGCCCTCGAGCACGCTATGGGGGTCGCCCTCGAGGATGGCGCGATCCATGAAGGCGCCGGGATCGCCCTCGTCGCCGTTGCAGATCACGTATTTGGGGCGGCCGGGCGCGTCGTGCACCGCCTGCCACTTGCGTCCGGTGGGAAAGCCGGCGCCGCCGCGGCCGCGCAGGCCGGAGCGGGTGATCTCCGCGATGACCTCCGTCGGGGTCATCTGGGTGAGGACCTTGGCCAGGGCCTCGTAGCCGCCTTGCGCGATGTACTCCTCGATCTTCTCCGGGTCGATCTGGCCACAGTTGGACAGGACAACCTTCTTCTGGCGGGCGAAGAAGGGCAGGGTGCGGGGCTCCGGCGCGGGGCCGCTCCACAGCAGCCGCCGCACCACCCGCCCCTTCAGGAAATGTTCTTCCGCGATCTGCCGGGCATCTTGGGGCTTCACCCGCACGTAGTAGGCGCCCTCGGGATAGACAAGAAGGATGGGACCGAACTCACAGGGGCCCATGCAGCCAGTCTCCACCAGCTGCACCTCCTCGTGGAGGCCCAGGTCGGTGATGGCCTCCACCAGGGCCCGTTTCACCTCCAAGGCGCCCGCGGACTGGCAGGCCGAGCCCGAACACAGGAGGACCTGGAGTCGTTTCATTCCTCACCCCCCAGGTAGGCCCTGAGGCGCCGCAACAGCGCCTCCGCGGCGAGGCGCGTGCGCGGGGAAAAGCCCTCGCCCAGGGAGAAGTCCCGGGCGGGCACGGTCACCAACCAGGCTTCAGGCGCGGTGCCGAAGAGCTTCTCCGTCCAGGAAAGGAGGCCTTGCGGGGTAAGGGTGTGGGTGAGGGGCGGGGTGGAGCTGGGCTTGATCCGCTCCCAACGCACCGGTCCAGCGCCCGCGCGGGCGTCCACGAAGATCACCAGATCCGCGGCCACCACCTGAGGGATGAGCTCGGGGGTGAGCTCTTGCGCGCCCAGGACCCTCACCCCTTGGTGCTCCCCGAGGTTCTGGGCGATCCACAAGCCCACGCCGTCATCCCGCCGCAACGGATGACCCAAACCGATGACGAGGATCATGCGCCGCGCGTCCTTTCCGCCAGGATCTCGCCCTGGGGTCCCACGAGCACCACCCGCAGGGGCATCTGCCCCACGGCGTGCACGGAGCAGGAAAGGCAGGGGTCATAGGCGCGGATTCCGCCCTCCAGGCGGTTGAGGAGGCCCTCGCTGATCTCGCGGCCCGAGATCCAGCGCTGGGCGATCTGGGCCACGGTGCGGTTCATGGCCAGGTTGTTGTGGCCCGTGGAGACGATGAGGTTCACCCGCTGGATCACGCCGGTCTCGTCCACCCAGTAGTGGTGGAAGAGGGTGCCGCGCGGGGCCTCGTGCACCCCCACGCCCTCCAGCTCATTGATGCCCGCCTCGGCCCGCACCCGGTGGGAGAGGATCTCCGGGTCGGAGAGGAGCTCCTGGATCTTCTCCAGGGCGCCCAGGATCTCGATGAGGCGGGCGTAGTGGTAGTGGAAGGAGGCGGTGACGGCCTTGCCCCCGCTTGTGGCGCGGAAGCGGGCCAGGGCCTCGTCCGCGAGCTTCGTGCCAAACCGATCGCAGCAGTTGAGGCGGGCCAACGGCCCCACCCGGTACATCCCCTCCGGATACCCGTAGGGCTTGTAGTAGGGGAACTTCAAGTAGGACCAGGACTCCACGGCCTCGCCGATGAACTCGGGGTAGCGCGCGGGGTCAAGCCCGTCGGCCACCACGCGTCGCTCCGCGTCCACGAAGCGGATGTGCCCGGCATAGTGCTCCCAAGAGCCGTCCGGCGCCACCAGGGCCATGAAGAGGCTGGGAAACTTCCCGAAATGCTCGATCTCCTCGGCCCAAGAGCCCATGTGCTCCTCGTAGTAGGCGAGGGCATCCTGGGCGATGCGCAGGGCCTCGGGGAGCTTGGCGGCGATGCGGTCGCGGCCCTCCTCGCTGAGGGGCTGGTTCACCCCGCCGGGGACGGCCCAGGCCGGGTGGATCCTCTTCCCGCCCAGGATCTCGATGACCTCCTGTCCGAAGGCCCGCAGGCGAATCCCGTCCAAGGCGAGCTTTCGGTCGAAGGCGGCGACACCGAAGAGGTTGCGCACCTTGGGGTCTGCATCCCAGCCCAAAAGGAGGTCGGCAGAAGAGAGATGGAAAAAGGAGAGGGCGTGGGACTGCACGATTTGCCCGAGGTTCATGAGCCGGCGGAGCTTCTCCGCGGGGCGGGGGACGCGCACGGCGAGGATGGCGTCGCCGGCCTTGGCCGAGCACAGCAGGTGGGAGACGGGGCAGATCCCGCAGATGCGGGCGGTGAGGGCCGGCATTTCCCACACCGTGCGGCCCACACAGAACCGCTCAAACCCCCGCACCTCGGTGACGTGGAACCGGGCCTCGCGGACCCGGCCATCCTCCCCAAGGTGGAGGGTGATGAGGCCGTGCCCTTCGACCCGGGTGACGGGGATACGCACTTGGCGCACGGCTCCTCCTTTCAGCCGAACTTCAGATCTGGCCCGGAGAGCGCAGGCTTTTGCCCCAAGAGCACGGGCCGCAGGAACTTCCAAATGCGGTCCGCGGAGGGCGGACACCCCGGAAGGAAATGGTCCACGGGCACGACCGCGTGCAGGGGAAGGGCCTGGGGAAGGAGCTTGGGAACCTCGCCCTCCTCCAGCCCTGGGGGATCGTCTTGGCCGTACACGGTCCGCAGCACCTCCTCCCGGGGCAAGGGGTTGCGGAGGCTCGCCACGTTTCCGGTGACCGCACAGTCCCCGAAGGCCACAAGGGTCTTGGCCTTCTTGCGGATCTCCAAAAGCATGTGCAGGTGCTCGCTGTTGCCCACAGCTCCCTCCACGAGCACCACGTCCACCTCGTCCGGGAACTGTTTGATATCCACGATGGGCGAAAACACGAGCTCCGCGCGCTCGGCGAACTCCAGGAGGCGCTCGTCCAGGTCCAAAAAGGACATGTGGCAGCCGGAGCACCCCGAGAACCACACCGTGGCCACCCTGAGCTTAGGCACGGGGCCTCCTTTCCTTGACCTCCGCCAGGATCTCGGGTCTCTTCACCTGTTCGCTTGTGGCCTTGCCCTTTTCAAACAGGGCGCCGGTGGGGCAGGCCTGCACACATTTTCCACAGCCCGTGCAGGTCTTGGACTGCCCCCAGGGCTCGCCGAGATCGGCCTCCACCAGGGTGGAGATCCCCCGGCCGGAGAAGCCCCAGGTGGCGGCGCCCTCCACCTCCGCGCAGGCCCGCACGCACCGACCGCACAGCACACAGCGGTTGTGGTCTATCCCGTATTTGGCGTGGCTCAAATCCACGAAGAACGGGAGCCAGCGATACGGGTAGCGCACGTGGTCCATGCCCAGCTCGGCGGCGAGGTCCTGGAGCTCGCAGTGTCCATTGGACACGCAGAAAGCGCAGATGTGATTCCGCTCAGCGAAGAGCATCTCCAGGATGGCGCGGCGCAGCTCCTGCAGGCGCGCGGAGTTCGCCACCACCTCCATCCCCTCCTGCACCGGGGTGGCGCAGGCGGGCACCAGCCTCCCGCCCCAGTTGCGCACCTCCACCAAACACAACCGGCAGGCCCCGCGCGGGGAAAGCCCTTCCAGGTAACACAGGGTGGGGATGCGGATCCCGGCCTTTTTGGCCACCTGCAGGACCGTCTCCCCTTCCTCCCCCTGAACCCTGATCCCGTCAATGGTGAGGGTGATCACGTCGGCACCTCCCGCAGCTCCACGAGGTGGTCCTCCAGGATGCGGCCGTTCACCACGTGCTCGGCCACGATGCGCCGGGCCGTGGCCTCGTCCACATCGCCGTAGACGGTGATCCGGCCCGGCTCGTGGACCTCCACCAGGGGCTCCTTGGCCGCCAGCCCCTTTTCGCCGGTTTGGGTCACGAGGACATCCCGCAGGTTGCGCTGGCCCACCTCCTCCAAGATGGCCCGGAGGACCTGGCGCGCGCCGGCGGCGATGCCCGAGGTGCCCATGCCCACCACGATCTTCACCCGGGCCTGCCCCGTCCTCAGGCGCATCTCCGCCTCCGCCCGCTCCCGAATCTTGCGGAGCTCCTCCAGCTTCATCCCTCCTCCTTCCAACCCAAGGCCTCCAGGGCCTGGCGCATTTCTCGCTCCAAAAAAGAAAGGACCTCAGGGTCCGCCAAGGGCACCGCACCCAAGGCCGTTCTCAGTTCCCGCGTGTCCAGGGACCACGTATACCGATCATCCCGAAAGAGCAGGCGAAATTCAACAGAGCTGGTGGCCAAAAGGGGGAGGAGCGTGGCCACGAGGTCGCCCAAAGGGGGACGGTCCGGATGATCCCAGGGGATGCGCGCTTGGACGCAGGTTCCCTTTCCAGGCGCGGAACGGATGAGCAAAGAGCCCCCGAGCTCCTCCGCCGTCTGTCGCAAAAACGCCAGCCCCAACCCCACCCTCCGGCCCGGTTTGGTGGTGAAAAACGGGTCCGTCGCCTGACGGACCACCTCCTCCTCCATCCCCACCCCGTCGTCCTCCACCCGCAACAGGAGCTCCCCACCCTCCTTGGCCAGCTCAACGTCCACCTGGCGGGCGCCAGCCCGCAGCGCGTTCTCCACCAGATCCGCCAGGTGAAAGGCCAGGTCCTCCACCATCAGGGGATTTGCCCCACGACCTGCCGAGCCCTCTTGGCGTCGAGCTTTCCATAGACCTCCTCGTCGATCATCATCACCGGGGCCAGCCCGCAGCACCCCAGGCAACGGGCGGCCTCCAGGGTGAACTTGCCGTCGGCGGTGGTCTCCCCCAACTCCACCTTCAATTCCTCCTTGAGGGCGGAGAGCACCCGTTCTGCGCCGCGCACGTGGCAGGCCGTGCCCAGGCACACGCGGATGGTGTGCCGCCCCGCGGGCTTGGTGCGGAAAAAGTGGTAGAAGGTCACCACGCCCCGCACCTGGGAGGGCGGCACGCCCAAGGCCTCGGCCACCACGAGCTGGGCCTCCTTGGGGAGATACCCTAAGGCGCTTTGCACCCGATGCAAGGCTTGGATGAGCTCCGTGGGTTTCCCCGCATAGGGTTTCACCAGTTCCTGCACTCTCTCCGCGATGGGGTTCATCCTTTCCCCTCCTTCCACGCGGGTCCGGGTCGGATCAGGCGGCCACCCTGCCCGGCCAGGGCGCGCTCCAGCTCCGCAAAGCTTGGACGGTCGAGGTACAGCTCCGTCCAAGCCCGGCCAATCTCCTCGGGGAAGTGGGCGTCGGAGGAGCGGAACACCTGCCGGCCGTGCACCTGGGGCCAGCGCGCCCAAACCTCTTCAAGCTCGGCCCAGGGCGAGATCTCCACCGCCGGCCAGTCCCCCGGGGGGAACAGGCCCAACACCGCCAAAAGGCCGCCAGGAACCCGCTCCACATGGGCGGGGATGACCAATCCCCCCAAATCCTGTACCCGCCTCACGACCTCCTCCACCGACAGAGGCACGGGCGAAAGGAGGAGCTTGGGGACCGCGCGCAGGATCTCGTCCGTCTCGTCCACCACCAGCTGATCCCCAAAGAGCTCGGGATCGTTGGGCACGGGGGGAAGAAGGGCGTAGAGCTCCTCCTGCAGGGAAAGGCAGGGCTCCTCCTCGGGGAAGAGGGCGAGGATCTCCACCTCTTCAGCCGTTTGAATTTCCATGCCCATGAGGATCTGGGGCGTGCCGCGGGCCAGGCGGCGCGCGTAGGTTCCGTTTTCACCAGCATTGTGGTCGCAGATGGCAATGAGGTCAAGTCCGAGGCTGCGGGCTGCCTCCACGATCGCGCGCGGGGACATGGCGAGCGAGGCGCAAGGGGAAAGAACGGAGTGGATGTGCAGATCCGCGCGATACCACCTCATGGAAAGAGGAGCCGATGCAGCCTCCCCGCGGTGTCGAAGGCGTCCTCCGGGGAGGTGAGGAGGTTGACGCCCTCCTGTTGGGCGCGGCGGAGGGTTTCCGGGCCGGGCTGGAGGCCCCGGGCCAGGACGATCCCCGCCACCCCCCGCAGTTTGGCCACGGCCACCACGTTGAGGTGCCGCTGATGGGTGATCCAAAGGTCCCCGGCCTCCGCGTGGGCCAGCACATCGGAGAGGAGGTCGGAGACGTAGCCGCCCCGCACCTCCACTTCCGGGTCCGCCCGCACCCAAAATTCAAGCCCCAGCCTCTCCGCCACTTCCTCAAGCTTCATCTCTCCTCCGGAAGAAGGTGGCTCGGATCACGGTGCCCTCCCCGAGGCGGGAGCGGATCTCCAAACGGTCGGCATTGGCCTCCATGTTGGGGAGGCCCATGCCCGAGCCGAAGCCCAGTTCCCGCGCCCAATCCGGGGCGGTGGAGTAGCCCGGCTGGCGGGCCAGCTCGATGTCGGGGATGCCCGGCCCCTGGTCGGAGAAGATGAGCTCCACGCGATCGTCATATACAAGGAGGATGATGCGCCCACCAGGCGTGTAGAGCACGATGTTCATCTCCCCCTCAAAGCACACGATGCCAGCCCGGCGCACCACCTCCGGCTCCACCCCCAGTTTGCGCAGCACCCGCTGGACTTCCGTGGAGACCTGTCCGGCACGCTCCAGATCCAGTCCGACCACGGGGAAGACCTCCTTATGGCGGAGGGGAGCCGAGCTGGTCGTGCTCATAGGGCAAGGGCTTGCGCTTGGCGCCGGGCAGGCCGTGGGTGTAGAGGATGCCGCAGGCCTCGTACATGGTGCGGGGGGTGGCCAGGAGGGGGATGCCGGCCGCCGCGGCGTACTCCACCGTGGATTTCGTGGGGATCTTGCCGCGCACGAACAGCACCCCGGCCAAGTTCATGACCTCCGCCACCCGTACCACCTGGGCCGTGACCGTGCCGGTGATGAGGAGGACCCCCTCCTCCCGCACCATGGCCAGCACATCGGAGAGGAGATCAGCGGCGAACGCCGCGCCCACCGCGCGGTCCGCCAGCTCCTCCCCGCTCAGGAACCGCGCGCCCGTGAGCTCCGCCACCTCCCTGAGCCTCATGTCAGGCCCCGAATTTGCCGCCGAGATCGCAGTAGCCCAAGAGCTGGGGAAGGAGGCGTCCGGAGAAGCGGCCCAGCCCGCCCTCCCCCGCGGCGCGCTCGCTGAAGGTGCGGGTGCGATCCGGCCGGACGGCCGGCCCGAAGAACAGGGCTGGCACAGGATCCGCGGTGTGCTCCCGCACCGCCGGCGGCGTGGTGTGATCCCCGGAGACGCAGAGGTGCACCCCCTGGGGAAGCCGCGGCAACAGCTCGCCGAAGAACTCCCGATCCACCCGCTCGATGAACGCTGCTTTGGCCTGGGCGTCGCCGTCGTGACCGGCGTTGTCCGTGCCCTTGATGTGCACAAAGACGAGGTCAAAGTGCGAGAGGGCCTCGAGGGCGGCGCGGGCCTTGGCCCGCAGATCGGTCTTGAGGTCGCCCGTGGCTCCCGGGACCGCAAGCACCTCCATCCCCGCCAAGCGGGCCACGCCCTTGTACAGGGCGCCGCCGGCGATGCACGCCGCGCGAATCCCGTACGTCTCCGTCACAGGAATCAGCCGGGGCATGACCGCCGCCCCCCGCAAAAGCAGGGCGTTTCCGGGGAGTTTCCCCTCAGCGGCGCGCTTTTTGTTCACCGGGTGATCGCGCAGGGCCTCGTAGGCCCTGCGGGTGAAGGCGTTGAGGATTTCCGC
>CALKFO010000028.1 GCA_938084765.1 Candidatus Bipolaricaulota bacterium
AGGATCTTCACACCGGCCAAGGCGTAGGCCCGCACCGGAAACACGACCTCAGAAAGATCATAGCCCTCGTAGTAGTGGATGCGGCCGCGCTGGACAAGAACCTCCTTTCCCCCAACAAAGCCCACTGCTACCTCACCGGCGTGCCCTTCCACCGTGGGGCGGGGAAAACCCGGGATCTCCGTGAACTTCTTCACCCGCTCCCTTTCCAAGGGCAGGATGCCCGAGAGCCCGGAGCCCAAGACCACGGCGATCTTGGGCGAACCCAGCTCCTGGATGGCCTTGGCCGCTTCCTTCAAGCGCGCGACGTAATCCATCCGGACCTCCTCATAAGAGCTCCAGGGACTCCATGGCTTCCCGGAGGGTGCGGGCCCGCACCACCTCCAGATCGAGTTTCTTGGGGAGAGGCTGGTGGGGGGTCACGGCCCGCTGGAAGCCAAGCTTGGCCACCTCCTGGAGGCGTTCGGGCCCTTTGCGCACCGGGCGCAGGTCCCCACCCAGCCCCACCTCGCCCAGGACCACGGTGCCCACAGGGATCGGCCGATCGCGCAAGCTGGAGAGGACCGCGGCGCAGATTCCCAAATCCGCGGCGGGCTCGGTGACCTCTAAGCCGCCGGCCACCGCAAGGTACACGTCCAAGGCCCGCACGTGCACGCCCAGGAACTTCTCGATCACGGCGAGGAGCACGAGGGTGCGGTTGAGGTCAAGGCCGGCCATGCGGCGCTGCGGCGGGCCATATCCGCCTGCGGGCGTCACCAGCGCTTGCACCTCCACAAGAAGCGTCCGCGTCCCCTCCATCACCGGGACGATGGCCACCCCCGCCCGGGGCAGCGCGTCCTTGGAGACAAAGAACAGGGAGGGATTGGGCACCTCCACCAAACCCTTGGGGCCCATCTCCAGGACCGCCACCTCTGCTGTGGAGCCATAACGGTTTTTGACGCACCGGAGGATGCGCAAATCCCCTTCGCGGATGCCCTCCAGGTACACGGCCACATCCACCAGGTGCTCCACGGTTTTAGGGCCGGCGAACCCCCCTTCCTTGGTGATGTGGGACACAAGGAAGGTCACGATGCCGCCGGCTTTGGCCACGCGGGCCAGCTGGGCCGCGGCCTCCCGCACCTGGGACACGGTGCCCACCTCGCCGCCCTCGGGATGGGCCAAAACCGTCTGGAGGGAGTCCACGACCAGAGCTTGAGGAGCCAGCTTGGCCACCGCGTTCAGGATGACCAAAAGGTCTTGGGTGGAAAGAAGAAAGAGGTTTTGGGGGCTCAAACCCAAGCGCTCCGCCCGCAGCTTGATCTGGGAGGGCGCCTCCTCCCCCGACACGTACAGGACTCTTCCGTGATGCTGAGCCAAATGCGCAGCGATCTGTAAAAGGAGCGTGGATTTGCCGATTCCTGGCTCGCCGCCGAAGAGCACCACCGCGCCCGGGACCAGCCCGCCCAGGACACGGTCCACCTCCGACATCCCGGTGGAGAGGCGCTCGGACGGGGGGATGGGAACCTCAGGCAGGGGTTGGGGCGGCTCCTGAACGCCGATCTCCGGGGGAACCCGCGCCTCCTCCCGCTCCTCGGAAAAGGTCCCGTACTGGCCGCACTGCGGACATCGGCCCAACCACTTGGGAGAACGGTAGCCGCATTCCTGGCACCGGAAGCTCATTCCGCTTTCCGGACCAGGATCTCCCCGTTTTGGGCCTCGGCGATCACCTTGCAGCCGTCAGGGAACTCGTGGGAGAGGATCTTTTCGGCGATGGGATCCTCAAGGAGACGCTCGATGGTGCGGCGCATGGGCCGGGCCCCGTACTTCTCGTCGTAGCCGCGGCTGATCAGGACTTCCAACGCAGAAGGCTCCACATGGAGCTCGATGCGGTGCTCCTCCCACAGCCTTTTGCGCAGCCGGCCAATCATGAGCTCGGCGATGGCCTTCACCTGCTCCTTGGTGAGGGAGTGGAACACGATGATGTCATCGAGGCGGTTGAGGAACTCCGGCTTGAACACTTTGCGCACCTCACCCATCACCCGGGTCTTCATGTCCTGATAGGCCTCCTCGGACTCCACGTCTGCGGTGGCAAAGCCCGTGGCGGTTTTATCGGTGATGAGCTTGCTTCCAATGTTGGAGGTGAGGATGATCACGGTGTTCCGAAAGTCCACCTTGCGGCCCTGGGAGTCGGTGAGCACCCCGTCGTCCATGACCTGGAGAAGGATGTTGAACACATCGGGGTGGGCCTTCTCGATCTCGTCGAAGAGGACCACGGAGTAGGGGCGGCGGCGCACGGCCTCCGTGAGCTCGCCGGCCTCCTCGTAGCCCACGTACCCGGGCGGAGCGCCGATGAGGCGCGAAACGGAGAAGCGCTCCATGTACTCGGACATGTCGATGCGGATGAGGGCGTCCTCGTCGCCGAAGAGGAACTCGGCCAAGGCCCGGGCCAGCTCGGTCTTGCCCACGCCCGTGGGGCCGAGGAAGAGGAAGCACCCGATGGGCCGGCGGGGGTCCTTGATGCCGGCATACGCCCGGCGGATGGCCCGCGCCACGGCCTTCACCGCCTCGTCCTGACCCACCAGCCGCTCGTGGATCTTCTCCTCCATCTTGAGGAGGCGGGTGGTGTCCTCCTCCTGGAGGTGGTGCACGGGGATGCCTGTCCAGGCGGAAACGGTCTGGGCCACGTGTTCGGCGGTGACCTCGGGCACGATGGGCTCCACCTGGGCCTCCTCAAACTTTTTGAGCTCCTCCACGAGCTTTTCGCGCTCGTCCCGCAGGCGCGCGGCCAGCTCATAGTTCTGCTCGGCCACCGCCGCCTCTTCCTCCTCCTCCAGCCGCGAGATCTCCGAAAGGAGCTCGCGGGCCTCCTTGGGGAGCTCGGTGGCCTCGAGGCGAATGCGGGCGGCGGTCTCGTCAATGAGGTCGATGGCCTTATCGGGCAGGAAATGGTCAGTGATGTAGCGGTCCGCCAGGCGTGCGGCCTGCCAGAGGGCCTCGTCGGTGATGCGCACGCCGTGGTGCTCCTCATAGCGGGGCCGCAGCCCCTGCAGGATGCGTACCGTCTCCTCCACCGTGGGCTCCTCCACGTACACCACCTTGAACCGGCGCTTCAGGGCAGGGTCCTTCTCGATGGTCTTGCGGTAGTCGTCGGGGGTGGAGGTGCCGATGCATTGGATGGCGCCGGAGGCCAAGGGCGGCTTGAGGATGGCGGAGGCGTCGATGGCGCCCTCCGCTCCGCCCGCGCCCACCACCGTGTGCAGTTCATCGATGAAGAGGATGATGTTCCCCGCGGACATGACCTGGTTGAGGATGGCCTTGAGGCGCTGCTCGAATTCGCCGCGGTACTTGGTGCCGGCGACGATGGCCGGAAGATCCAGCTCCACGATCTCCTTGTCGGCGAGGAGGGAGGGGACCTCCCCGCGGGCGATGCGCTGGGCCAGGCCCTCCACGATAGCGGTTTTGCCCACGCCGGCCTCGCCGACGAGCACGGGGTTGTTCTTCTTGCGGCGGCAGAGGATCTCGATGACCCGCTCCAGCTCCCGCTCCCGGCCGATGACGGGGTCGAGGAGGCCGGCCGCGGCCTCCTCCACAAGATTTCGGCCGAACTCGCCCAGCTCGCCGGGCAGGCGGGCCGTGGCGGTGCGCACCCGGGGCGTGCCCCGCCGGGGCGCAAAGTACTCCCGCACCGTGCGCAGGTCGATCCCATGGGCGCGGAGGATCTCCGCGGCCGTGCACTCGCCCTCCCGCAGCACCGCAAACAGGAGATGCTCGGGCTCAATGGTCTCCGAGCCCTCGCGGCGGGCCTCCTCGTAGGCGAGCTTCATCACCCGCTTGAGGCGCTGGGTGGGCTCGAGCTCATCGGGCGGCACGTAGATGCGGCCCCGGCCCTTCTGCCGCTCCACGTAGCGGGCCACCCGGTCGTACGTGAGGCCCTTGGAGACGAGGAAGCGGGCGATGCGCGTGCCCTCGCTGCGCAAGGCGGCCAACAGGAGGTGCTCCGTGCCCACGTAGCGGTGGCGCCACTCGGCAGCTTCCTCCTGGGCCAGAGCCAGAAGCTTCATGGACTCTTTGGAGAACTTCTCGTACATGGAACGCGCTCCCGCGGGTGATTATACCGAGGGGGCGGGAGAGTTCCGGGAGTACGCGTCCAGGGCTGCTTGCAGTCCCCGTTTGAGGAAAAGGTGGGCGAGCTGGGCGGCACGGTCACAGGCTTGCTCCAACACGGGGACCTCCTCAGCTTTGGGCGGGGAGAGCACGAATTCCGCCAGGTCTTGATCCGGCGGAGGCGGTCCGATTCCCACGCGGATGCGCGGCACGTCCTCTGTGCCCAGGGCGGAAAGGACGGACCCCATGCCGCGGTGGCTGCCCGCCCCGCCCCGGGGCCGCAGCCGCACCTCGCCCAGGGGCAGATCCACATCGTCGTAGACCACAAGAAGGTCTTGGGCGGAGAGGGGGAATAGACGAAGGAGCTCGGCCACAGCCTGGCCGGAGAGGTTCATGAACGTGAGCGGCCGGAGAAGCAGGGCCTCCCCGTGCTGGAACACCTCACCCCACGGGAAGCGCTGGCCTCTCCACTTCCCGTGGGAGAGGAGGCGGTTCAGCACCCAAAACCCGAGGTTGTGGCGGGTGGCGGCGTACTCCGGGCCGGGGTTGCCAAGGCCAACGACCGCCCTCAACCCTTCTTCTCCGGCTTTTCCGCGGGTTTGGCCTCAGGCTGAGCCGGCGCCGGGGCCGTGGGCGCGGCCTCCGCGGCCACGGCCTCCACCTTGGGCGGCACCACCACGACCACCGCGTCCTCCGCCGGAAGCAGGGGCCTCACCCCTTCAGGCCAGGGGATGTCGCGCACGAGAATGGCCTCGTCCAGGCCGAGCTTGGAGACGTCCACCGTGATGTGGGGCGGGATCTTCTCCGGCGGGGCCTCCACGGGGATCTCGTTGTGCAACACCTCGAGCACGCCGCCGGCCTTCACGCCCGGCGCCTCGCCCTCCAGGCGCACCGGCACCGCCAGGACAAGCGGCCGGCCCGGCTCAGGCACGTAAAAATCCAGGTGCAAAAACTTCGTGGTGATGGGATCGATCTGCACGTCCTTCACGAACACGCGGAACACTTCCCCGTCCGCGCGAAGCTCGACCATGGTGGAGCGGGTGATCCGCTCAAACATGTCCAACACATCGGTCTCGGCCAGGGCCACGTGCACGGGCTCAAGATGGGGGCCGTACAGCACCGCAGGGATAAAGCCCTGACGGCGCAGGGCCCGCGCCTTCTCTTTAGGCGATCGGAGTCTTGCCTGCACCGTGATCATCGCTTGCCTCCTCAGGGACCGTACGCGAGAAAATCGGTTATGGACTCGTGCTGAGAGATGCGGCGGATGGCGTCCGCCAAAAACCGCACGATGGACACCACCTCCACCAGGGGATGCCGCCGCACCTCGTCACGAAGGGCGATGCTATCGGTCACCAAAACCCTGCGCAAGGGCGAGCGGGCCAGGGTGTCCAAGGCCTCGCCCACGAACAGACCGTGGGCGCAGGCCGCGTACACCTCGCGCGCGCCGGCGTCCATCAGGGCCTGGGCGGCCTCCACCAAGGTCCCACCGGTGGCCAGGATGTCGTCCACAAGAAGGACGCGCTTGCCGCGCACCTCGCCGATCACCTGCTGGCGGATCTCGCCCGCGGGGAGCCGGGCCTTCTCGCCCCGCTCGCTGCGGTAGGTGACGACCACGGCCAGCGGGCAATCGAAGAGCTTGCCCAACCGGCGCGCCCGCCACACCCCGCCCAGATCCGGCGAGGCCACCACCAGGTCCTCCACCCAGTCCGGATGGTGGGCCAGGATGTGACGGTGCAGGAGGGGATCGATGCGCAGGTGATCCACGGGGACATTGAAGAAGCCCTGGATTTGGCCGGCGTGGAGCTCCAGGGTCACCACGCGGTCCACGCCCGCCGTCTCCAGGAGGTTGGCCACCAGCCGCGCGGAAATAGGAACCCGGCCGGTCTTCTTCCGATCCTGGCGGGCATAGCCAAAATAGGGGATCACCGCACAGATCATGCGGGCTGAGGCGCGCCGCAAGGCATCCACCAGCAGCAGAAGCTCCATGAGGTGATCGTTCACAGGCGGGGAGGTGGACTGGATCACAAACACGTCCTTTCCCCGCACGCTTTGCTGGATTTGCACGCGGATCTCGCCGTCAGGAAACCGACCCGGAGGATAGCGCCTCTCCCCCGTCCTGGGGTCCGGGAGATCCGCCTCGCACAGCTCCAAGCCCAGTTCCTGGGCGATGGCCTGGGCCAGGGCCAGGCTGGCGCTTCCGGCCAGAATCCGCATATTTGTCTGGGGACTCATCGCTCCTGTGGGCGGGCCCAATCGGGCTTGATCACCTGGGCGCTACGCGCCAGGGCCAGAGCGTAGGGCGGAACGTCCTCAGTGATCACGGAGCCCGCGCCCACCACCGCACCCTCCCCGATGCGGATGGGCGCAATGAGACAGGCGTTGCTCCCGATGAACGCCCCGGCCCCGATCTCCGTGCGAAACTTCTCGGATTTGCCGGGCTGGAAGTTGCAGGTGATGGCGCCTGCGCCGATGTTCGCCCGCGCGCCGACCTCGGCATCCCCGATGTACGCCAAGTGCAGGGCTTTGGCGCCCGCGCCGATCTGGGAGGCTTTAACCTCCACGAAGTTGCCGATGCGGGCCTGGGCGCCGATGCGGGCCCCGGCGCGAAGGTGGGCATAGGGCCCAATTTGCGCTCCTTCCTCAATCTGTGCTCCTTCCACCACGGAGAACCAAATGCGCACCCCAGCCGCCACTTTAGCGTCCACCAGGTAGGCCTGCGGGCCGATCACGCAGCCGGGACCGATCTCCGTCTCGCCGTACAAGAAGGTGCCGGGCAGGATGAGGGTGTCCGGGGCCACCCGCACGTCCGGCCCGGGGTAGACGGAGGAGGGATCGAGGACCGTGACCCCTTCCCTCATCCAGGAGGTGAGGATGCGCGCGCGCAGGATCCCTTCAAGACGGGCCAGATCCACCCGGTCGTTGACGCCCAAAAGGTCCTCGGGCTGGGGCCAAGAGACGACGGCCACCTGGGGGTAGAGGAGGGCCACGAGGTCCGTGAGGTAGTACTCGCCTTTGGCGTTATCGGGCGAAAGTTTTTCCAGGGCCTCCCACAGGGCGGGAGCGTTCTCCAGACACCAGATGCCGCTGTTGACCTCGCGGAGGGCCAGTTCGTCGGGCGAGGCGTCACGGGCCTCCGCGATCC
This sequence comes from Candidatus Bipolaricaulota bacterium, assembly GCA_938084765.1. GTDB lineage: Bacteria > Bipolaricaulota > Bipolaricaulia > Bipolaricaulales > Bipolaricaulaceae > DTER01. Next base: position 7,223 of record CALKFO010000028.1, read on the forward strand.
TGCGGGGCCGGCCGGACTCGTCCCGCACCACCCGGCCGTAGGCCCCGGGCTCAGGAAGCTCCATGCTGAGGAACGAGGCCAAAACGCCGGCCTGGCGGTGCTGGTGGAGCAAGGCCCGCAGGGCCTCAGGCGGGACCAGGGGCGCGTCGCCGGGCAGGACGAGAAAGCGCGGCGCCCGCAGGAGCTCCCGCACCTGGCGCACAGCATGGCCGGTGCCCAAGGGCTCCCCTTGGTCCACGAACCGAATCGGCCAGGAGGAAAAGGCCGCCATCACCTGGTCCTTCCCATGGGCGACCACCACGAGGATTTGCTCGGGGTCCAAGGCCTGGGCCGCGCGCAACACATGGGCCAGAAGGGGAAGGCCACAAAGGGGATGAAGGACTTTGGGCTGGGCAGAACGCATACGCGTTCCTTTGCCCGCCGCCAACACCACCACGTCCAAGGAAGGACTCACCTACACGACTATAGCGGGGCGTTGGAGCTCGTGCAAAGCTAGGGAAGCCGGCGCATCCGCGGATCCCACCGATCCCGCAGGAAATCGCCCAAGAGGTTCAGGCCCAGGACGGAGCCGGTGAGCACCAACCCCGGAAAGACCGCGGGCCAGGGGGTGCGGAACACCCAGGTCTGGGCTTCCCACAGCATGCGGCCCCAGGTGGGATGGGGCGGCTGGACGCCCAAACCCAGGTAGGACAGGGAGGCCTCGGCCAAAAGGGAGGTGGAGAGGGAGAAGGTGGCCTGAACGAGGAGGGAGGAGGCGAGGTTGGGGAGGATGTGGCGGAGGAGGATGCGCCCGGGGGTGGCGCCCACGGCGCGCGCGGCGAGCACGAACTCCCGGGCCCGCAGCTCCCACACGCCGGCATGGGCGAGGCGGGCGAAATAGGGGAAGTTGAACAGGGCCAAGCTCAAGGCCACGCCGGCCACGCCCGGTCCCAGGAGCACGGCCAACACGAGGGCCAGCAGGATGGGCGGAAAAGCGAGGAGAGCATCGGCCAGGCGGATGAGGAACGCGGTCCAGATCCCTGGGAAGAAGCCGGCTCCGAGGCCCACGGCCAAGCCGAGGGAGCCGCCGGCGGCCAAGGCGAGGAGGGCCACGGCCCAGCTGGCCCGGCCGCCGGCCATGACCCGCGCCAGCACATCCCGGCCAAACCAATCCGTGCCAAACGGATGGGAAAGGGAGGGCCGGGCCAACGCCGGGCCGGAGAGGGCTTCTGGCTCGTAGGGAAGCCACACCAGCCCCACAAGCACAAGCACAACCCCGGCCCCGACCAGGGCCAGGCCCAGAAGAAGGCGGCTCATGCGGAGCGGACCCGGGGGTCCAAAACGCCGTACAGGACCTCGGCCAGGGTGCTCACCACGGCCACCGCCGCCGCGGCCAGCGCCCCCAGCCCCAACAGAAGAGG